>CAZOOM010000046.1:0-20703 GCA_964581425.1 uncultured bacterium
TTCGTAGTGTGGACGCAATGGCCATTGCCATTCGTGATATGCATCTTCGCGGTGCTCCTTTAATCGGAGCTGCGGCCGCTTATGGCGTTTATCTCGCCTGCCTGGAAGCTTTGAAAGCCCCTTCTTTTGAAATTTCGGTTTATGAAGCTGCAGAAAAACTGAAAGCGACCCGTCCTACGGCTGTGAATCTTGTGTGGGGACTGATGCGTCAGCTGGAAGCTATTACGTTTGGGAAAACTCCGGAAGAAAAAACTCAAATTGCGTTTGAAACAGCCCAGCACATTGCGGATGACGATGTTCAGATTTGCAGAAAAATCGGGGAGAACGGAATTAAAATTATCGAAGCCATTGCTTCTCGCAAGCAGGGTGGGGTGGTCAACATCATGACCCACTGCAACGCGGGTTGGCTTGCTTGTGTGGATTGGGGCACGGCCACAGCTCCGATTTATCTCGCCTTTGAAAAGGGAATCAAGGTGCATGTTTGGGTTAGTGAAACGCGTCCACGGAATCAGGGCGCAAGTCTTACTGCTTGGGAGCTTTCTCAACACGGAGTTTCTAATACATTAATTGCAGACAATGCGGCCGGACATTTGATGCAGCATGGCCGCGTGGATTTTGTGATTGTGGGAACGGACCGGACCACGCGCGAAGGGGATGTGGCCAATAAAATCGGAACTTATTTAAAAGCCCTGGCAGCCGATGCTAGCGGCATTCCATTTTATGTTGCCGTACCGTCTTCTTCGATTGACTGGAATCTTCGTGAGGGTGTTTATGGCATTCCGATTGAAGAAAGAAATCCTGATGAAATTAAATGGATGGAAGGTTTGAAAGACGGACAGATTCACCGCGTGCTTGTGACGCGCGAAGATCAACGCGCCTTGAATCCTGCTTTTGATGTGACACCCTCGCATTTAATCACAGGGCTGATCACGGAGCGTGGCATTGCAGAGGCTAATGAAGAGAGCCTGCTCAAACTTTTTCCAGAGCAAAATATTTCAGAAAAGCAGGAGCCCGCAGATGGAGTTATTAAGTTTCAGTGCCGCTGGCTAAAAACAGGTCCGATTGAAAAAAAACGTTTGGAAAAAATTAATCAGTGTCGACAGGAGCTCTTTCAATTAGGCCTGATTGGAGAATATCCCAATGGCATTGGATATGGAAATCTCAGCATCCGGAGTCGGGAATCCCGACAGTTTGTGATCACAGGAACTCAAACCGGCGGCATACCGGAATTGGAGTCCAGACACTACACGGAAATTATTGATTATGATATTGATCAAAACCAAGTGGTGTGCAAAGGTCCTATTCAGGCATCTTCCGAGTCTTTGACTCATGCCATGATTTATGAGCTTGATCCGGCCATTCAAGCCGTGGTTCATGTGCATCAACCGCAGCTTTGGCGAGACCTTCTGAATAAAGTTCCGACCACGATTCAATCCGTGGCTTACGGAACACCTGATATGGCGCGCGAAGTAAGACGGCTTTATCAAGAGACAGATCTTGCGCAGAAGAAAATTATGGTGATGGCCGGACATGAAGAAGGCATTATTACATTTGGAAAAAATTTAGAAGAAGCCTCTCAAGCGCTTTTTGCCTACATGAAAGAGACAAAAATTTAAATCCACAGCATTCTTATCAGGATACATGCATGACCCCTATAGATCCGAACCCTTTTGAGCAGCGCTACCGAGTGACCTTGTTATGCTACTGGGCGCAAGTCTCAGCCTCGCTGCTTTATGCTGCGGTTGGATGGTTTGTTTTTAAGACTTATCAAGGTCTGAGCCCGGAGTCCCGTGAAGTTTCTTTGCTGAGAAATCTTTTTTTGTTTTTATCCGTTGGATTGATACCACTCAGTTTATGGTTCAGGCTGCGTTTTCTTCGCTCTAAAAAAATGATTTCTCTCCTGGATAAGCTCGTGATCAGTTCCATTTTGTGTAATTCCTTCGGAGATGTGGTTGCCATTTTAGGATTTGTTTTAGTGGCGCTCACGCGGCATTTTGCAGAGTTCTATCCCTTTCTTATTTTGGCCCTTATCATATTTTTCTTTAACTTTCCAAACAAAGAGGAGTGGAAGCGATGGTTGAACCCATGAGACCTGTTTCAAATCCAGGGCCATTCGGTGGGCCCGGGACAGCGCTTCAAAATCGAACCCAAGAAAGGTATCGTCAAAACCAAGCCCTTAGAATCCAACAAGGAGGATTTTCTATGATCAATTACATTTCTGGACTGTTTTTTGTTGCTCTAATGATTGTTGGCGGCGTTTTTGTTTATCCATTGAGCCAAGTCAATCCTGAAATGGCTGTTGGGGTTGGTGTGGGATGGGTTTTGGTTTCGATTGTGCTTGCTTCCGGGCTGCGGCTTGCGGCTCAGTGGGAAAAAGGGGTTGTCTTTCGGCTTGGAAAGTTTCAGTCCATCAAAGGTCCTGGGGTTTTTCTTGTCATTCCATTAATTGATCAAGTGGAGATGGTGGATACGCGTGTGCGCGCGATGGATATTCCTGCTCAGCAAGTGATCACGAAGGACAACGTTCCAGTTCAAATCAACGGCGTTCTCTTTTTTAAGGTAGAAAATGCGGCCGATGCGATCATCAAAGTTCAAGATTACCGTTTTGCCATTGCGCAATATGCACAGACTTCTTTGAGGGATGCGATTGGGCAGCTTACTTTGGATGAACTTTTGATGGAGCGCGAGCAAATCGGAAAAGCGATTGAGAAAAATGTGGAAAAAGACACCGAGGGTTGGGGGCTTGAGGTCACCGGAATTCGCATTCAGGATATTGATATGCCGGAAGAACTTAAAAAAATGATGTCCCGTCAGGCCTCTGCTGAGCGCGAAAAACGCGCCACCATTACTAAAGCTGCGGGAGATAAAGAAGCCGCTATTAATCTTGCTGCTGCGGCTCAAACCATGCTTACTAGCCCGGGTGCTATGCAGCTAAGGACGCTTCAGACCATTGACGGTTTAGGCCCAACGGCTTCCAATACGGTGGTGCTCGCAGTTCCCGTAAATATCATGGATGCACTGAATGAAATCACAAAATTCGTGAAAACAAAGAATGATGCAGGTGGACCGGCATAAGGCATCATGCCGGTTTATCGTCTTGAAACTTAGGATAGCTATGATAGGATATCCAACCATCTGTCAAAAACTCATCAGCCTTTTCAGGCAGAACGGATTTTTTTAACCCCGATGATGTTTCACTAAGAGGAGCATTCCATGAAAGCCTTGTCAAAGTTTTTCACTTTAATTCTAGTGGTGCTTGCAGTTTTTGTATTGCTTCGTGATGGGATTGTGAAGACGGCTGTTGAGATCGGCACCCGAACGGCCACAGGTCTGCCTTTGAAAATCGAGAAACTGCACATTGGTCTCCTCAGTTCAACCTTTAGTATTTCAGGGTTGACGCTTGAAAACCCAGATGGCTTTCAAGATCGTACTATGGTTTCTTTGCCCGAACTTTTTGTGGATTATTCTGTGAAATCCTTTTTTGCTGGGGCTCCTCGTGTGCATTCCGTGCGTGTGCATCTTGCGGAATTTAATGTGGTGAGAAATTCAGATGGTAAATTAAATTTAGATACGTTTAAGTCTTTATCCAAACCTAAGCAGAGTGAAGCTGCTCCGACTCAACCAAAACCTCAAGCCAAAACAATTTCTATTGGGAAACTGGCTCTGCGAATCGACAAAGTTTCTTACAAAGATTACACCGTAAATCCCGTGCGAGTTCAGGATTTCAATGTTGGAATTAATGAAGAATTTTCCGAGCTTCCCAATCTTGTCACTATTTTGAAATTAATCGCTACGAGAGCTTTTGGTTCGTCGATTGCCAGTTTGGCAAATCTCAATTTAGGGGATCTTCAGTCCAGCGTTTCTGGAATTGCCTCTCAATCTTTGGGTTCGGCGGCGGATTTAGTCAAAGATGCCAAGTCACTCGCTGAAGAGAAGGTCGGAGAGACCGCTGGAAAAGTTCAAGAGACAGCTACCAAGGCTTTAGACTCAGTGCAGGATATGGCAGGGAATTCAGTGAAGAATTTAGCTGGGAAAATTAAAATGCCCTTTGGTGGTGGATCCTCTGATCAATCAGATACAGAGGCTCAGACCAGCGGAGCGACGGCTAATTAAGCAGTTTGGATAGGCTAAGAGATCGGTTTTAGCAGAGCAGATTTAAGTTTGATTTTTTTTAGATAATCGAATATTATACGCCTGCCTTTTGCAAGAACCTGTCTTTTACCTTCACGCTATCATCGAATTAAGGCATGTTCGACGTTCAAGGTTGGACTCTTCATCAAACCTTCCAATAGGTTGACGAGAACCGGCTTCTATTGAGTATCAGAATTTTTTAAGGAGGAAATGTTATGGCAAAAATCCGGCTTGCAGTAGTGGGCGTAGGAAATTGTGCAAGCTCGCTCATTCAAGGAATCTATTATTACAAGGGCAAAACTGAAAAAGATGCCATTGGAATAATGAACTGGGACATCGGCGGTTACAAAACTTCGGACATCGAAGTGGTGGCAGCTTTTGATATTGATAAACGCAAAGTTGGCAAGGATGTCAATGAAGCGATTTTTGCCCTTCCTAATTGCACCGCGGTCTTTCAAAAAGAACTTCCCAAGAGCGGCGTTAAAGTCAGCATGGGAAAAGTCCTTGATGGTCTTTCCGATCACATGAAAGATTACGAAGATCAATACACCTTCGTGATTGGCAGTGGAAAAGAGCCTGAGAAAAAAGACATCGTTGCCATTCTCAAAGAAACAGGCGCTGAGATTTTGATTAACTACTTGCCTGTGGGTTCTGAAATCGCAACTCGTTTTTACGCGGAATGTGCACTTGAAGCCAATATTGCCTACATCAATTGCATGCCGGTTTTCATTGCCAGTGATCCTGCGTGGGCGGAGCGCTTCAAAGCTAAAAACCTTCCTATTATTGGAGATGACATCAAAGCTCAGGTGGGAGCGACGATCACACACCGAATTTTGACGGATCTTTTCCGCAAACGCGGTGTGAAGTTGGATCGTACTTATCAGATCAATACCGGTGGAAACACCGACTTCTTGAATATGCTCAATCGTGCACGGTTACGTTCCAAGAAGATTTCAAAGACCGATGCAGTTCAGTCGGTTACCGGTGAGCCTCTTGCGAGCGAAAATATTCACATTGGTCCTAGCGACTACGTTCCTTGGCAGAAGGATAACAAGATTTGTTTTCTTCGCATGGAAGGACGCCTTTTCGGGGATGTCCCTATGAATATTGAGCTTCGCCTTTCGGTTGAAGATTCGCCCAATTCTGCAGGCGTAGCAGTGGATGCGATCCGTTTCTGCAAATTAGCCTTAGACCGTGGTGAAGGCGGTATTTTGTTTGGCCCGTCAGCTTATTTGATGAAACATCCACCCAAACAGTTTACGGATGATGAAGCCTACCGAATGACCCAGGAATTTATTTCCAATCAAACGGCGGTTGTCTAAGTCAAGCTTGACTTGATTGAAAGGCTCCGGATTAAAATTCCGGAGCCTTTTTTATTTATAGCCTAAGTGAATAAACTGTTCCTTTGAGCCGATATTCTTCAAGTAATCAACATGGTGAGGATTTGAATGACTTCAATTTTTTTGGCATTATTTTTTTCAGCGTTTGTAGGCTACGTGCTATGGATTCTTGCAGAATCGCTGGAAAAGAAACGCGGACAAATCGCACAGGAAAGCCTTCAAGCTCAAATCCAGCTGGCGAATAATCGTGCCAACCAACTTCATACCGATCTAGTTCGGGTTCAAACAGAACTCCTTCAGTCAGCACGATCCCTTGAGGCAGAGCGTACGGCGAAAGAAAATGCCCTTCAAGAATTGGCCCGTCCTTGGAAGCGCTTTCGTGTTCCTTTGCTTTTAACCGCGTTAGGCATTGGGATTTGTTTTGGCATTTACGCGGGGGTCACTCAAACTGAAAAATATTTTCTTAAAAAAACCATTCAGCTTGAAGTGTCAAGATCAGTGGCCCAGAGCCAGATGGAATTTCTGAGATCGCAGATTGAAAATCTCACGGCTGAAGTCCATGCGCTTCGACAGGATTTTCAGGTGGAAATGCAGGCCCGCGTTCAAGCCGAGACCGAATTGGCAATTCTTTCCGGAAAAAAAAATGGAGGCTCTGAAACACGGACTTTTGGTTTTAATTTCTCTCCTCTCCATCCCGCCGAAACAACTTCGGATGCGGATCAAAACCTAACACCTTGGTCTGCAATTTCAGCTCAATAACCTCTATTGGATTTATGTCTAAAAAACCTAGTTTTGATGTCTCAGTTGAAAAAATTGTTTTTGGCGGGCTGGGGCTTTGCCGTATTGCGGGTAAGGTTTGTTTTGTGGAAGATGTGGTTGTGGGAGAAAAAATCCGCGTTGAGGTTTTAGATCAGAAGAGAAATTTTTCCAAAGGAAAAGTTCTTGAAATTTTAGAACCCTCACCCCATCGAACCTCGCCCCGTTGTCAACATTACACGGTTTGCGGAGGTTGTCAGTATCAGCATATGAGCTATGAAGAGGAAATTCGTGTTAAAAATGATCAGATAAAAGAAACTTTTGTTCGTGCTCTTGGGATATCGGAAAGTCTTATCGCTCCGATACAAGCTTCGGATGACGCCTACGGCTACAGAAATCATGTGACGCTTCATAAAGGTCCCCAGCGTATGGATGAGGCCAATAATTTAAAGGCAACTCGTTGGGGTTTTTATGGGCGGGATAATCACTCCATTATTGGTATTCGAGATTGCCCGATTGCAGACCCAAAAATCTTTGAGCGGCTTGATCATTATTTGCCTTCCAAAATAAAATCTGAACGTGTTACGGTTTGGGCCAACCAACAGGGTTTTCGATATTCAAGCGGAGAAGATATTATTTTCAATCTGCGCATTGGAAGTTCGGAAATTGCGGCAAGTTCCCGAGGTTTTTTTCAAAATCATCTTGGCATAACCGATCAATTAATTGCAGCGATCAAAGAGCGAATGGCATCTTTAAAACCGGATCTCGTGCTGGATCTTTACGCGGGGGTTGGAGCCCTCGGCTTACTTTCAAGCCCTGAATCAAGTCAGATTTTATTTGTTGAGGAAAATCCAAGAAGCATTGCGGCGCTCCGGAAAAATCTTGAAAATTATCGCCGTAAAGCGCAGGTCCTTGAGGGTTCTGTGGAGAAACATTGGTTATCCCTCAGTGAATCGTTGCAGAAGACGAAAAGCGCGGTCATCCTTGATCCGCCTCGGGAAGGTTTAAGTCCGAGCGCTCTGAAAGCCTTGATTGGCTGGGCTCAGCGCAGGATCTCAAAGGGCGACAAAGAGGAACTTTCTGTTTTTTATGTTTCCTGTGATCTTGGAATTTTGGCCCGCGATTTAAAAACCCTGACTCAGAATGGCTGGGATCTTCTGGAAATTTTACCCTTTGATATGTTCCCGCGAACTCGCCACATTGAAACTCTGGCTTGTCTTAAAGTCAAAAGCTAGATCCTACTTAAATTTTTCATTCCATATTTTTGAGCGATACTGCGGAAGTAATTTCCGAATCTTTTCATCGAGAGCATTTTTATGGGACAATTCAGCAGTTGCTTGCCAATCAGACCTCAAAGTTATTTTGAGTTGCTCTCGATCCATCTTAAGATTGCTGATAAATTCTAAATGCTCGCGGCCTTTTCGGTATTCTGGAGTTCGAGAAGGGAAGGCTAAGTAGTTTTCAATTTTCTTAAGCTCCATACCGATCAAGAAAGTTCCATGAAAAAGGAAGAACCGTTTGCGGCGTCTTTGGGCATTACCCGAGAACTTTCTGATCAAAAAAGCGTTTTGTTCGGCAAGCGAATTACTAAAAACAAGATCTGTGTCTCCTTGGAGGCTTATGTTTTTTTCGGATAAAGCGCCAAGAGATGCGGCTAAACGACTCATGACATACTGATTGGTGGCGGGGATGGTCTTGCATTCCTGTCTGGTCAAAGTATCCAGAATCAGGGAGTAATTGAGGCATCCAGGACCCTGGAGGATGGTCCCTCCGCCTGAAATACGCCTAAAAATAGGAATATTATCGGACCCACAAGAATCGACCTTCACTTCCCGTGTGATTTTGTTAGAATATCCCACTACTACGAAGTAAGTTGAGGACTCCCAGAACCTCAGGGCTTCCCCCGAAAGACCCTCCTCGGCGAGATCCAGAAGGGCTTCATCGCAAGCTAGGTTCTCTTCCGGGCTGGGTAAGGATAAATCTAGGTACTCCATAGGGGTATTATACAGGAGAGGGAAGGCTCTGTGCAGCTGCTGGAGTTAAAGTGTGCAAGCTACGAATTTATGGAATCATTATTTTAGATTGTTGGAATCAAGGGGTTGCGCGTGGATAAGAAAATCATGAACACGATTGATGAAACAAAAAAATGGCTGCTTTCTATTGAGAGCATGATTGAACTTCTCGTTCAGAATGAAGGAAAAGACAAAGCACGAATGCTTCTCCATCAAGTTTTTGAGAAGGTCCGTGAAACAGGAGTATCTGCAGGCCAGGCCGTCAGCACACCTTATATTAATTCCATTTCTTTTGACAAAGAGCCTACTTATCCCGGAGATAGGGAGCTTGAGAGAAAAATCAAAAGTTTGATTCGATGGAATGCCATGGCCATGGTTGTAAAAGCCAATCGAGAAAAAAGCGGGCTCGGTGGTCATATTTCCACTTATGCTTCAGCCGCCACTCTTTATGAGGTTGGATTCAATCATTTTTTTAATGCCGGCAATGAAAACCGCGCAGCAGATCTGATTTATTTTCAAGGCCACGCATCTCCAGGAAATTATGCCCGAGCTTTTCTTGAATATCGCTTAGATGAAAATAAACTTCATAATTTTCGCCAGGAGCTTGCAGACGGCGGAGGACTTTCATCTTATCCGCATCCCTATCTCATGCCGGATTTTTGGCAGTTTCCTACTGTTTCGATGGGGCTTGGTCCGATTCTTTCGATTTATCAGGCGCGGTTTATTCGTTATTTAAAAGCGCGCGACCTTCTTAAAAAAGAAGAGCCGAAAGTCTGGTGTTTTGTTGGAGATGGTGAATCCGATGAGCCTGAAACTTTGGGAGCGCTTTCACTTGCGGGACGCGAAGGTTTGGATAATTTAGTTTGGGTTGTGAATTGCAATCTTCAGCGATTGGATGGTCCGGTTCGGGGTAACGGCAAAATCATTCAAGATCTCGAGGGCGTTTTCCGCGGCGCGGGTTGGAATGTGATCAAGGTAATTTGGGGATCAAATTGGGATGAGCTTCTTGCCAAAGATGAAAAAGGACTTCTTTTGAAACGCATGGAAGAAGCGGTGGACGGTGATTATCAAAAATATTCTGTGGAACACGGAAGCTACATCCGAAAACATTTTTTTGGAAAATATCCCGAACTCTTAGAAATGGTCAATCACCTCTCTGATGACGATCTACGTAAGCTTTTGCGTGGCGGTCACGATCCTCGAAAAGTCTACGCGGCTTTCAAAGCAGCTGTGGAACATAAAGGTCAGCCTACTGTGATTCTTGCAAAAACTGTAAAAGGTTACGGACTTGGAGAAGCGGGTGAAGGCCGCAACATTACGCATCAGCAAAAAGCTTTGAATGAAAAAGAGCTCCGTGAGTTTCGAAAGCGCTTCAATGTTCCGATCAGCGATGAAGTTATAACGGAAATGCCTTTTTACCGGCCTGCTCCTGAAAGTCCCGAGACAAAATATTTGCTTGAACGCAGAAAAGCACTGGGTGGATTTTTGCCTCAGAGAAAAGTTGAAGCAAAGCCGCTTCCTCTTCCTCCTGCTGAGTTTTATGCAGAGTTCAGCAAAGGATCAGGGGATCTCAAAGCATCAACGACCATGGCCTTTGTCCGAGTGCTCAGCAAACTGCTTGCGAATAAAGAAATTGGCGATTTAGTAGTTCCCATTATTCCTGATGAGGCGAGAACGTTTGGTATGGATGCGCTTTTCAGATCTTATGGAATTTATTCTTCCAAAGGTCAGCTTTACGAGCCTGTGGACAGCGAATCCTTCTTGTATTATCACGAAGACAAAGATGGACAACTTCTTGAAGAGGGAATTACCGAAGCGGGAGCAATGTCTTCTTTCGTTGCTGCTGGAACAGGTTATTCGAGTTTCGGGATTCCAACGATTCCCTTCTACATTTATTATTCCATGTTTGGATTTCAGCGCGTCGGAGATTTGATGTGGCTTGCGGGCGATATTCGCGCTAAGGGATTCTTACTGGGTGCTACAGCCGGACGCACGACTTTAAACGGAGAAGGGCTGCAGCATCAAGATGGGCACAGCCTCCTGATGGCAAGTACCATTCCAACGATTCAAGCCTATGATCCTGCTTTTGCTTATGAAATTGCCGCGATCATTCAAGATGGTTTGCGACGGATGTACAAAGACGGCGAAGAGATTTTTTATTATCTGACCGTTCACAATGAAAATTATTCTATGCCGGCAAAACCCGAAGGTGTGGACGAGGGGATTTTACAGGGACTTTATAAGTTCAAAAAAGGCCCTGAAGGGAAGAAGCACAAAGCCCACCTCCTGGGAAGCGGACCGATTATTTTCTCGTCGCTCAAAGCTCAGGAATGGCTTGCAAAGTACGATGTCTCAGTAGATGTTTGGAGCGCGACAAGTTATAAGCGCCTTCGAAGTGAGGCATTGAACGCCAAGCGATGGAACATGCTTCATCCGACCGAAGCTCCGAAAAAATCCTATCTTGAAAAGACGCTGGAAAAAGAAACAGGCGTTTTTGTTGCAGTTTCGGACAATATGCGTATTGTTTCAGATCAGATTGCCGAATGGGTCCCTGGCGGACTTTTTAGCCTTGGTACTGACGGATTTGGCCGAAGCGATACCCGGGAAAATCTCCGAAGGTTTTTTGAAGTGGATGCGGAATTAACTGTGATCGCAGTTCTCTACAAACTCGCGATGGCTGGAAAAATTGAGAAATCTCTGGTTGCCCAAGCGATTAAAGATCTTAAGGTAAATCCTGAAAAAGTTTATCCTGCATTTTAATTTTAGATTTAAAGAAGATTGATTAAAGGAGAAGTCCTAATGGAAATTCGAGTGCCTCAACTTGCAGAAGGTGTGACAGGCGGAACCGTGGTTTCGATTGCTGTAAAAGTTGGCGATACGGTCAAGAAAGATCAAACTGTGCTTGATCTGGAGTCAAATAAGGCTGTTGCGAGCATCACGGCGCCGGCAGAAGGAAAGGTTGCGCAAATTCTTGTTTCTGAAGGTGCCCAAGTGACTGTGGGGCAGGTTTTGATTTCTCTTGCCGTGGCAGGATCTGACAGTGTTCCCGCGGTGCCCCAGCAAGTGCCTGCAGCTCCGGAGGCTTCTAAGATTCCTCTTCCCAAGGCTATGAAATCCGTTGCACCTCCGCAACCGGGCCAAACCCTTTCTGGTTTTGAAAGTTATCAATATCAATCGGCAGCTGGAGTGCCGCCGCCTGCTTCTCCTACGGTTCGAAAAATGGCTTTGGAACTTGGCATTGATCTTGGACGCGTTCAAGGTTCTGAAGCTGGAGGAAGGATCAATCTACAGGATTTGCGCAATTACATTTCAAATTTACAGCAGGTAGTTTTCTCAGATCCTTCTCGCGAAGCCAAGGTCAAAGACATTCAGGAAAAAAAAACATCATCCATTGATTTCTCGAAGTTTGGGCCGGTTACCAAAAAGCCCATGACGTCACTTCGGAAAACCATCAGTGCTGCGATGGTAAATTCCTGGACCACCATTCCTCACGTGACTCAATTTGATGATTTGGATATCAGTTTAGTCATGAAACTTCGTAAAAGTTTTGAAGCGGATTACGAAAAAGCCGGAGCGAAGCTGACGCTGACACCTTTTATCATCAAAGCCGCGGTGGCAGCGCTTAAAAAATATCCCGTCTTGAATTCAAGTATGGATGAAACTACAAACGAAGTCGTAACCAAAGATTATTATCATATTGGAATTGCAGTGGATACTGAGCATGGCCTCATGGTTCCGGTGATTCGCGATGCCGATAAGAAAAGTCTTTTGGAAATTTCACGAGAACTTGAAAAACTTGCTGAAAAAACGAGGACACGAAAAATTGCAATTGAGGAAATGCAGGGGGGAACTTTTACGATCTCGAACCAGGGTGGTATCGGCGGGAAACATTTTACTCCCATCATCAATAAGCCCGAAGTCGCGATCCTCGGGGTTGGACGCGGTTACCTGGCTCCGGGCGCAAATAAAACGGGCGTTAGCACGACAACTTTGATGCCTATCGGACTTTCCTATGATCATCGTTTAATTGATGGAGGATCGGCAGCTCGGTTTGTGGTGGCCTTGGCGGAAGCTTTAAAATCATTTTCAGAAAATGAAGTTGAACTTGTGAAAACAAAATCAAAGAAAGGTAAATAGAGAATTCCGGTATCTGTTGTTTCGAGACTTGGGAATTCAACTTTGACTTATGAATCATTCAATTAAAACAGATGTGGTAGTGATTGGTGCAGGGCCCGGGGGATATGCCGCTGCTTTTTATGCTGCGGATAAAGGTAAAAAAGTGATTTTGGTTGAAATGGATAAGCGGCTTGGCGGCGTGTGTCTGAACCGCGGCTGCATTCCATCGAAAGCTCTTTTAACGGCTTCAGGCATGCTGGAGCAGGCGGAGCTTTCTGCGCAGCGTGGCATTTCTTTTGGTGCTCCTACTGTAGATGTCAGCAAAATGCGAACCTGGAAGGAATCCATTTTGGAAAAGCTTTCTGGCGGAATCAAAGCACTTGCGGATCGACGTGGCGTTGAGGTTTTATCAGGGCGCGGTTATTTTGAAGACTCAACAACTTTACGCGTTGAAACGACGCAAGGCCAAAAGTTTATCAAGTTTGGGAAAGCCATTATTGCGACAGGGTCAAGGCCGGCTTTGCCCTCTCTTTTTGATCTCGGAAATCCACGTATCATGACATCGACTGAGGCTCTTGAACTTCAGGAAATCCCACAGGATCTTTTGATTGTGGGTGGTGGCTACATCGGAATGGAACTCGGAACTGTTTATGCCCGTCTTGGGAGCAAGATCGTGCTTGTTGAAGCTATGGAAACTATTTTGGCTGGAGCGGATCCTGATTTAGTTCGTCCTGTAAAACAATTTGCCGAGAAACATTTTAAAGAAGTCCGATTAAAATCAAAAGTTCTCAAAGTTTCAACTCAAAAAAATAAAATCAAGGTTCTCATTGAATCCGAAGGCAAGCAAGCCGAAGAGCTTTATGATAGAGTTCTGGTTTCCGTGGGTAGGATCCATAATAATGATGATTTAGGGCTCAAAAATACCAAGGTTACTCGCGATCAAAAAGGTTTTGTGGTCGTTAATGATCGTCAACAAACGCTGGATGCCAATATTTTAGCCATTGGCGATGCTGTTGGAGGCGTGATGCTTGCTCATAAGGCTACGAAAGAAGCGAGAGTAGCTGTCGAGATTCTTTGCGGTGAAGAGAGTACCTTTAAAGACATTATTATCCCGGCCGTTGTTTTTACAGAACCGGAAATTGCCTGGTGCGGGATTACGGAAACTGAAGCCAAGATCAAAGGCCTCCAAGTTCAGATTTCAAAATTTCCATGGGCAGCTTCAGGTCGTGCCATGACTTATGATCGGACAGATGGCATCACCAAATTAATTGTGGACCCTGAAACCGAGAGACTTCTTGGGGTAGGTATTTGTGGTCACGGTGCGGGAGAACTTATCAGTGAGGCTGTGGTTGCGCTTGAAATGGGTGCTACGGTCCGAGACCTTGCTGAGTGCATTCACCCTCATCCTACACTTTCCGAAACCATCATGGAAAGTGCTGAATACTTCTACGGTCACGCAACCCACGTGTATACTCGAAAATCCCAACCCGCCTCTTAATTTATTTTGGGGAGTGAAATTATTATTCACAGAACTTCACTCAAATCCAGCCTTGCGCGATTTTTTTAAAGGCACTCGAATGCTTAAGAGGTGGAATTGTTAATCCGAATGATTTTTTCCATGCACTCAGCGAACTTTTGGCTTAATTTCGGATTTGGGTGTCCATCCGGCAGCCGGTACTCAAGATTTTCAAATCCTGGTTGATAACAATCTGCGAACGGGATTTTTCTTTTTTGAAAAAGTTGCGACCATCGGTCATTTGCTGGAGTCAAAATAGCTACCATGAATTTTGATCCTGTGGCTTCTGCTTTCTTTTGCATCGTTTGAATTAAGTTAAGCGTGATGCTTTTAGCGTCTCCTTCTTTTGAAGTCATGCTCAGAAAATCTTTAGTATTTTCTATGAGACTAAACAGGCGGAAATAAGCACTGAGCCACCCTGTTTGTTTTCCTTCCCAGGTTTGGCAAGAGTCGTAATCACAATAAGGATAGATCCCGGGTTGATGCCAGTATCGCTGAGTCAATGGATTTTGGACATTACGAAAAGTATGGAAATCTCCAAATCCATAAATAATTTGATCGGGATGCTTTCCTGATTTTTTAATGAAGTCTTCCATGCGTAGCATGCTTTGATAAGTGCCGTATCCGCCAGTTCCCAGATTAATGATATGAAGACTGGGGGTTCTCTCCTGTAATTGCCATCCAATCGAATCATGATCATCCAGTCCGAAACCTTCCATAAATGAACAACCGAGCAGCAATACTTGATGATCTGATTTTTGTCGTGGAATGTCGGAGGTTGCGCGGCTTCCGTCTGGCAAGTAGGTGACCGTGAATGGTTTTTTCGAGTTGGGGCCGAAAAATTGATAGGTGCCAGGTTTATGTTTCCATCCTAGCACGGGGTCTGACTCAATGGAACCTGGTAGTGGGTTTGGAGGTTCGCGGTTGAGAGGGTAATGAACAAACTTCAGTGCCAATTCCGCTAAAACAAATGAAAAAATAAAGATAAATAAAAATTCCGTCCATTTCGATTCTTTTTTGCTGGGCACGAGACCAAGTTCTCCTTTTAAGTATTTGAACGGTTTCTTTCAATGATCAATAAAGATACGGAATCAATCACGATTTCTTTAAATACAAAATGAAGAGCTGTTAATTCAGCTTTTCGCGATGCGATCCGGTTTGGGTCATTATCAAAGTAAGCAAAACGCGACTGCTTTTTGATAAATTCAGTATAAGCAGGATAGCGGTTGTGCCCAAAGACTGGGGCGACAATGATGTCCTCCTGGGTTGCAAATGTAATTAAGTAACTTATCCAGTAACTGGAGTAAGCTCCACAGATATTTTCCTTTTTAAGGGTTTCAATGATGGAGCGACAAACTTTTTCTCCAGGATGTTTAGGAGCGATCCACGAAAAGTAACCAATGGTGCCTATGATTTGGAGGGAAAGCATTCCTGTGAGTACAAAAATAGATGCCATGCGTGATATTTTACGGAGCGATTGAATCCATAATCCGACCATGATGGAAAGAGCAAGATAGAGTGGCAGTAAATATCTTTCAGATTCAAGATGACTTGCAAGGGCTATGAATAAAGGAATGATGAAAAGAAGAGCGACCATCGGGATCGGAGAATTTTCAACGGGTTTTAGGAGCGTTAAATTTTTTATGGCAATACGATGCTGAAAAAGAAAAGACAAGAACCAGACGGCTGTGATTAAAACAAGAATCGCATAAAAAAAGACCCCATAATTTATTGCTGAGAAATTCCGGATATCAAGTCCCAGAGTCTGTTTCAAAAAAAATTCAGAGAGAATCGTCTGCAAATGATGGCTCATAGAAAATGCTTTGGCGGCATGACCCGATGCCAGTGAAGACGAGAGTAAAGTTGAAGATGGAAGAATGAAAAAAATAATCTCAGGAGAATAGCCCAGCATAAAACCAATAAGCGCGCTTTGAATCTTTCGAATTTCTAAGATCGAAAATGAAGCGGGTTTTGTTCGTGAATAAATCTGGCGCCAGAAATTACTTTTTAGAAAATAAAAAATCGCGATGGGGAGGATTAAGGTCCAAAGAAGGAAATTCGTCCAGGCGCCTAGGCCTAAGGCAAGGCCTGCCAAAAATTTCCAATATTTCCTTTGATGCCCGGATTTTAAATCAGGTAGTAACCAAAGGAAAAGGGATGCGAAAAAAAGAGTTTCAGGATAGCCGCCAAGAGCAGCAAGACTCATTCGGGTGAGCAGGGGAGGAGAAAAAGTCAGCCAGAGGCCAGTGGCCCACGCGACGCTGCGATCAAACCATCTCTCCACAACTTGAACAAAGAAAAAAATAAACAAAAGATAGAAAAGAAGCGGGGCCATCTGACTTGAGATGAAGTTGATTCCACGAATCATGAAAATCATGGCAGCGACGTAAGCTTCCAGCGAACCCATGAAATTTTGTCCGTAGTAATAGGTCATCCATTTTCCTTCCAGGATATGTTTAGCCATGAGACCTAATATCGCTTGATCAGAATCATAAAGTTTAAAACTGAATAGTTTCAAGATCTGAAATTTTGATATCAAAGCTAAGAACATCATAAAAATAGGGAATAGCAGTTTCTGCAAAACAGAAGTAGTTTGATGACGGTGAAATTTATTCATTTCTCTCCAAATGATCGATGAAGATGCTCAATCTGAGTTTGGATATAATTGGAAACTGTATCTGCAATAATCGCGCAGCCATTAGCATTGTAGTGAATCCCATCGCTTGCCGCAATATTTTGAGGCAAAGCTTTTAGTAAGACAGGATACATATTGATGAACGGTAGCGCCGAGTCCGCGGAAATCTTCTGAGCAATATCTGTTAATCGTGAAGAAGAATAAAGAGGGTATTTTTGATTGAAAGGTGATTTTCTTGGATCGATCGCGACCATTAAGTCATTAATGGCAGGCAGGATAACTATCAGACTCGGGATGTGCTCTTCTCTTAAATAAGAAGAGATTTCCTCAATAATTTTCCGCATCAGCTGGGTTTTAAGCTGTGACGATGGAAGTTCAGGGTTCGTTGCAAGATCAAAATCATAGTGATCTGATCGTTCTTGAAAATCAGGATTAATCCGGTACATTTGATCTTCAAGTAAACATTGATTCAATTGTTGATCAAAGGTAGCAGAGCGCCCCGCGAGATGTCTGTATTGAATGGTCAAAAGGAGGCGTAGCCATTTAATTTTTTCCGCTAAATAACTGAGAGCCACGCGGCGTGTCGGCCGGACAGTTTGCCATTCAGTCCGTCCATCTTGCGTAATGCGTACAAGTTTATTTCGAATAAGATCCCCATAATCATTAAAAGAAAATAAATTTATGATAACGAAATCAGGTTTGAATTTTGGAATCTCATCTTTCATCCTCAGATAAATTTGATCTGGGCCGTAACCGCAAATGCCCGCATTAATGACTTCAAACTTCTTCGTTTTAGATTGATTTAATAATCCCTCCAATTTGCGGGGATAAGTTTCGGATTCATTCAAATGGAATGCGGCTAATATGGAATCTCCATATACGAGGATACGGTAATTTTTTTTATCTTTGATTTCTGGATTTCGGTATCCGAATTGGTTAAACCTCATCCATTGATTGGTCGCGATATCATAAATAGTTTTGTGGGTCCATGTGGTAGATCCATGGGTGAAGAGGTACTTGGCGTGGGGAGTATAAAACGAAGTGGTGTCGATCGGAATCACCCAAAATAATATTTCAGAGATCACTAAAATAAATAAAACGTGCAAAAAAGCCTTGAGCCATTTCATGAAAATACTATCTCCTGTGAATCATATGAGTGCAGACGATCCGCCGATAATAACGGTTTTTTATTTGGATGATTCTTTGTTTGTGACAGCTAGCTTTTTAAAATGAGGCCAGCGAATGACGCTTAAAATGTTTGAATAATCATCGGTCCAGTGGAATTGATGGGGGACATTCAATGGAAGCGGGTGCCATTGGGTTAGCGATTCCATTCGATTTATAACTATTGGATTTTGACTCATGATGACCCACTGAGAAGCAAATTTCCCCAGAGTTTTAGGATCTTGCGGATTCTCATCTGCGCCATCATAGCGTCCCCAGGCTTTGAGTTTGGATGTTTTTGCCATGCTAGCCATTACTGGCTCAAGATTCATGTTAAGGTTAGAAATTTGAGCAATCAAAACTCCCTGAGGATCCAATTTCTTCAAGTAGAGTTGAAAAGCTTCACGCGTGAGAAGATGCACGGGGATGGAATCAGAGCTGAAGGCATCTAGAATTAGCAATTTGAAGTCATGATCCGGAAATGCGAGGAGAGAAAGTCTGCCGTCTCCCAAAATAATCTGATAAGGAGCCTTAGATTGTTGCAAATAAGAAAAGAGCTTTGGATTTTCAGCGATATGTTTTACTTCCGGATCAATTTCAAAATAAAACCATTTTTGTCCGGACTCACTATAAGCCGCAAGGGTTCCCATCCCCAGCCCTGTGACACCGATATGAGAGTTTGCCCATAGATCCGAAAGATTTGCAAAAAGATCTCCTAGAGGGCCAGAACGGTGAAAATACGCTGCAGGTTCATGCATCCGCGCCGGATCGGTCATTTGCGCTCCATGCGTTATGACCCCGTTTGTATACTTGGTCATTTTGGAATCTCGACGGACGATGTGCGTTCCAAAAAAACTGCGTGATTCATAAATCTGATTTTGCTTATCAATCGGCAGTCGCCAAATCAGGAGAATAAATATCGTAAACCAGGCAAATAAGATCGGACGATGCCGGAGGGAGAAGAGGATCAATGCCGGTGGAAGAATGTAGATGATTTTTAAGATTAGATTTTGGCTAATAAGTGCATCAGGCATCCATCGGCTCATACTGTAAAATAAAATTTGGAGCAAAAATAGTGTTGTAATTTTCGTTTTCGTGATTCTTCCTTGAGAAGAGATGGTTGAACTTCGGTAAAAATAGGCAGCAAGCACGAGAGCAATTGGATATTCAAGCACACTTTTAAAAATAAGCGGTGCAATCATGGAATTAAAACACCCAGCCAAGGCTCCGCCCAGAGACAGGCATAAATAAAATTGAGTAAGGTAACTTGTGTCGGGTTTAAGTTTCCAAAGAAAACAATGAAAATAGAGCGCGACAACAGCCAAGGTGAGGAGGGCAAGGCCTAAAATTAAGGGGTAGGGCTGATTCGCCTTTACGCTCACGATTAAAATAAACAGCGTGAGTATATGAGGAATGATGCGTTGTGTTATTTTAAGATGAGTTTCCGAAGAGTTTGAAAAGGCTAAAATAAAAGTTGTGAGATAAATAGAAAGTGGAAGAACCCAAAGCAGGGGGAAAGGCGCTAAATCTAAAGTGATGTAAGTTGTTGTCCCCAGCATTAGGCTAACAGGGATAAATGCGAGGACGATCCATTGAATGCGTAACTTCAAAGAAAGATGGGGATGATGAGAAGTTGCGTTTTTATTGAGGAGGTTGTTGGATGTGCTCTTTGGTAAAAATAAAATACCGCAAAGTAAAATCAGAAGACAGACATAAGTGGCAGACCAAGCAAGTGTTTGCGTGCCTAAATTGAAACGAGGTTCGATAAAAACTGGATATAAAAAAAGCCCAAGGAAACTACCCAAATTACTTGCAGCATAAAGAAGGTAAGGATTTTTCCCTTCCGAGCTTTTTAGCCTCGAAAACCAAAACTGTAGCAGGGGAGCGCTTGCAGATAAAATGAAAAACGGCCAGCCTATTTTAGAAAAAGCGATCTTTAATAGCCAATAAGCAGGATGATAAACGGAATCTTGGTTCATGGATTGAGTAATGTTTAAAGGGATAAAGGCTGTGCCCAAAGCTAAGAAAAATAAATGCAGGGGAATTTGAATGCGCGATGGCGTCTTAGTCGAGATCCAGTGAGCGTAGCCATATCCCGCGAGCAGCATCACTTGAAAAAAAAGCATGCAAGTGGTCCAAACCTGAGGGGAACCTCCTAAAATGGGAAGGACCATTTTAGAAAAGATCAGTTGGATTGAAAAAAGGAGAAATGCAGAAAGCATGAGAAGGAGCGCAAAAAAGAGAGACAAAAGATTATGCACGATGTGAAATCCTATCTTGATGGTGCGTGATGAAAATGATGCAGAAAAGAACCATAAAGAAAAGAGGTTGAAATGCGAGGGCATCACGAAAAATCATGCTTCCGTTAATGAGCAGCAAAAATAATACCAGTAATTTTTGATGATTTTGATTTTTGAAATCAAACACTGCTGCGCAGGAAATGAAGCAGATCCCAAAATCATAAAACATAGAATGGGGACTGATTAAAAGAGCTGCAGGTCCGCCAAGAAGCAAAAGACATTTTATTCGATCGTGGGCGACCTTGGAATCTTGTATTTTTGAACTCTTGAAAAAAAGCCAAGTGATCCAAATAAAAAGTCCCAAAGATGCAAGAGGACCAAAACCGCGCACTATGTTTGAAGCTACTGGGAATTCTCGCAAGCATGAGGCAAGCGCTTGAGCAAAACCTGCTCCTGAAATCATGAGATGTTGATCCACGGATAAAACTGTGGAAACAGCCCACGCTGTGTCTCGAAGCCACGCGTATGGCCAGAGCCAGCCATAAACCCACGCTCCCATTAGATACCAGATGCCCGCTACAATCATAGCGGGTGAGATGAGTTCCTTTTTTCGCATGGCAAAAGCCCAAAGCAGCCACACTCCTCCAAACTGAGGTTTGTAAAGCATAAGACCAATGCATAGCCCGCTCAGATAAAGAGCCCTCTTAGATCCTTGACGGATACCTGCAATAAGGCCTGCGTAAAGCAACAGGGTCAGCGCAGAGTTCTGGCCGCAGATGATGCTGATTGGGAT
>CAZOOM010000047.1:0-228 GCA_964581425.1 uncultured bacterium
TCAAAATTTTAAGAGCAGGATTGTGAGTGTAGTAAGCTGCTCCGCCGTATCCAATTCCGTTAGGATCTTTTGTGATGGCATTAGCGACTGCACTGGTTCCAGGCATGGTCTGGCAATCAGGCGCATAATCTCCATTTTTAAGAACCTGCTCTTTAAAAAAGAGGTAAGTACCGCTATTAGACTCACGGCAGTAACGTAAGATCGGAGCGTCTGCTCCTCCCACTTCTG
>CAZOOM010000047.1:238-2504 GCA_964581425.1 uncultured bacterium
CCTTAAACTCTACGGGATAATTTCCTGCCTGCTGCGCTTTTTGAATTTCAGCAGATTTGATGGGCCTGCTGGCATTGGCAATATCCGTTGTTCCATTAATGAGCGCGGCAATACCAACACCGGATCCGCCGCCTGTCACTTGGATTGTAGCTTCAGACTGAGACTTCATGTACGTCTCTGCCCACCTCTGCCCCAGAATGATCATGGTGTCAGAACCTTTGATCGTAATATTTTTTTGTGCGAAAGCTGAAGGAGTCAGGTTCATCGCCAGCACTCCCATCAGCATGACCATCCCCATTATTTTGTTTTTCATATTTTCTCCTTAAGATTCTTGTCAGGAACGGTTCTTTGCAAAGAACCGTTCCTCGATTTATTTAGAATTTCCAATTGAGATCAACTTGAAATCGACGCTGCTCTTGATCTAAAACCCCGGCTGTTCCATTATCCAGGTTGTGGACAAAAAAGGCTGCGCTGTTCAAGGTCACACTATCCGTCAACGCATAAGCAATCTTAAATAAATTGCCAGCCTTACCTGCATGACCATCCCCAAAATCACTGTCATTAAAAGCACCCACCACGGAATTGGCTCCAATGGTTTTGTAGGCCCACTGAAACTCCCAATCTCCTTTTTTGACGATGGAACCCAATTTAACACCATACGCGAAGGAATCGTTTTCTTCCGTGATAGAACCAGGTCCTGCAGCATCTGATAAGTTATGGGCGGCATCAAAGAAAAACCGGGTCGGGAACGGAAAGGGATATATGGCCACTTCCTGATAAAATTCAACCACTTTAAATTGTCCTGCATCAAGCTCGCTTGAAACTTCATCGGAATTTGGATTTCCGCGAGTACCACCGCTAAAAGCTGTTCCGTTGACCGTAAAATTATTTTTGCGGGCATAATTTCCATAGTCATAGAACGAAACTGCGGAAAGCAGATCAACCGGCTTCTCAAAAAGCGGTGTGTAGATAATTGGATTGAGACCAATCTGATAGGCAAAAAGATTGGCGTCTCCGCCCACCGTTGCATCCTCATCAAGAATAAATTGTCCTGCTGTAAAATAGCTGTTCAGCGTGACATCTTCGGATTCAAGAAGTTTGAAATCAAATTTTTCAAAAGCTCCTTCAGGTTTAACGTCCCGGTCCCAGATCATATCTGAAGATCCTTTTTCAAAAGGATTGTTCACTTTACCTGCACTGAATTCACTGGAACTCAAAACCCCGCGATTTTTGAGAAGTGAAGGCATGTAGCTCACATACGCCTTTTCAATCATGATGGGTTTAAAGTTAAAGTTTCCATCCAAAGTTTGATTGGTCGAGGTAGGATCCAAACTCACACCCGAAGTCGTTTCCCCTGAGGCCAACCCAAAACCAACTTTCAAATCCTCACTAAATTTCTTCTCAAATCCAAAACGAAGCCGATATCGAAAACGGTTCCGGTCATCCGTCTCACTTGTGGTTCCATTGGTGTACTGTTGACCTTCGTAGCGAAGGCGCAAATCGCCAGCAAACTTGAGATCTTTCAGCCATTTTTGAGCGCCACCTGTGGCCGCATCAAGGCGTTGATTAAATTCGTAATCACTCATAGGTACCGCTTCCCCGCTCACTGCTGTTTCAGAAGATCCCGAAGAAGGCATTTGAATCGAAGGGGCCTGACTCTTGAGCGCACGAATCTCAAGCGCCTGCTCATCCATTGTTTTTTTCATTTGTGCCATTTGCACCTGCAGATCTTTGACCATATCCGCCATCATATTGGCAGACTGCCCTTCATCTGCAAAAACAGAAGATGAGAAAAAAGCCATACTCAGCATCATCATGGCCGCAGTTTTTCGAATCGTGATCAACATTATTTCCCCCTTAAATTAGGATATCCGGAAGCATTGCGAAAATGCCCCGCAGACATCTTTTTTCTGAGTTGCTTTAAATTAAGTTCAATTCCCTGAGTAACGCGGTCATAAAGAAGACGATCTGACATGTTCATCTTGTCTTTATTTTGAATTGATTGAATAAGTTCGGTTAGTTTTTGGCGCTGAGATCTGAGACCGGAAATCATTTCTTGAGTGGGCATCATGCACTGTTTCCTTTTCTTTCGGCGAAAGAATACGGGGGGCGTGTTAAGAAGATGCGATCCTTATGTAAAATCTGTGTAAACCCCAGCCCGGTGGACCCCCAAATGAGCCTCCTCACCAAGACCCGTGCGAATCATCCAGAGTTTCCAAACAGGATTATGAAAAAAGGCAAAATCTCCCTGAGACAAAAATCCATT
>CAZOOM010000047.1:2604-17719 GCA_964581425.1 uncultured bacterium
GTTTCCAAACAGGATTATGAAAAAAGGCAAAATCTCCCTGAGACAAAAATCCATTACGGAGCCAGCAGGCACGAGTTCTGGCATCAAGAGGACGGTCAGATGGTGTCTTCATGAAAGACCTCCGTTTTTGAGATTTTTGAATCATTTTAATTTTCCTGAACCAATTCATAGTTTTTCTTGATCCGGCGTAGTTTCTTCAAATTTGATTCCAAGATCCGCACTTGATCCTGGCAAAACCTTAGATCAGAACGCACTCCATTCTGATTCACCTCAAGATCTGTTAAAAGCTGTTCCAAAATTCCGTTTTGCCGCTTCAGCCCATTGAGCACCAGTTCCCTTTCAAACATAAATCCTCCTTTTATTTTGTTTGAAGTATCGTCACAGGAAGACGCGTTTGAGTGATCGTGAAGTACAGAATAGGTAAAAATTGGAAACTAAGCAGCCTGAGAGGTTAGGCTAGAGGCTCTCTCCTGAAGAAGAAAATCCTGAAGCCACTGGCCAACCAGCGATTGGGCATTGATCACGTTTTCATGGCTTAAATTGAAGAGATTCATTTCTCGCTTAAGGAGAAGAAGAGTCCAGTAACGAAGCTCGTCATCCCCTTGCAAAAACGCGGGATCGAGAAAAATTCGAGAACGAACGTATCGGGCACTCACTTTTTTTGCTTGCTCACGGCTAGAAGCAATGAATGCAAATCGATTCGCATCTGCTTCATCGCCAATTCCAAGAGCGTTTCGCAAACGAACTGAAATTTTAGAACTCTTCGCGGGTTGAATCAGTTGATTCACAAAAGAGGATGTGCCGTCGCTTGCGAGCTCCCAGAAAATTTTTCGAGAAGCTGTTTTTGTGGCCCATTTTTTCTTCATCCGTAAATATCGGACCTTATCTTTATCAAAAAGAATGACCACGTGATCCAATCGCTCGGCTAATCTGCCAAGATACTTATCATTTTCAATCAAAGAAGCATCCAAAAAAAGATAATTGTTATCCGGTACAGAAATACTGGGAATAGTTTTTTCTTCAAACCTCTCCAACTCTTTTGAAAGTTTTCGAACTCCACCAGGATTCAAATTCCAAGCTGCCATAAGTCTGTTTTCAACTCCGGCATCGTCCAAGGAAATTCTTTCCATTTGCTCCAGCATTTGAGCAAGCTCCGCACCCTGATAACCCAAGCCTAAGATTTTATGAGTCAACCGGATTGCGGTTAAAAGCGCAATCCTCTCTTGATGCCGATCCCGCCCAGGTTGAGTTGAAACCTTTATTGGTCTTATTTCTGATCGCTCAGATCCGTGTGCCTTTCTGAATTCATCTGCCGCAAAATTTCGATAAATTTTCCGGAGTGAAATTCTTCCTTCTAACTGCTTCAGATCCAAAGTGACTGGCTTATGTTTCAAAAGACGGTTACCAATCTCATCAATTTCATCCGGTGTGCTGTCATCCGGAACAGGTTTCTCACGCAGAAGATATAAAGGAGCATCAATAAATTCCATTTGATCGGAAAAAATAGGGTTCTTTTCAGGATCGACAAAGTTTTTCCGGGTTGTTTTTTTCCAATCACCAAAAAAAGTGGCGTCTCCGTTTCTTGCATTGAATTGCTGAAAAAGATCTTCCTCTGACTCTGCGAAGATGACAACCCAATAGATTTTCCCCTGAAGCCTCACTGGAACTTGTGTAAAATAAACATCTCTTTTCCTCCAGACCTTGGCCCAGGGTTTGATCATTTCATGAATCCCAACCTGTTGTTCTGCCGTATCCTGTCCTGCTGATAGCAATCTGACCGCTGATTTTGGATCAGGCGACTCATCTGGCATGGGAGGCAGAGACTGTGGAGGCAAGGCCTCTCTCTCATCAAATGAAACGGTTTCCAAAGGATGCCCCACATGAGCATAGATTTCAGGAAGTCTCCCTCCGATTTCATTTTCTTGAAAACCATCATAAAAACGTTCATAGGCATCCGCACGAATTGCGGGATGATCCATTTTTCTTGCTCTTGCTGCTGCGTGTCCATCTACAGCCGGAGTCTCTGATAACCCAGTTTCGTGATCCGCATCTTGTTCTACTGCGGTTTCAATCGATTGGTTCATGGCTCGAACCCAAGTCACCAGCCAATCCCATCCAAATCGAAGCACAAGATAATTTGGATTCAGAGTCACCTGCTGACGATGCGCTTCCCCAACTAATTCCTCATTCGCGTCTTTTCTGCGTTGATCAAGTCCACTAAGCGCCGTTTGTAAATTTTGCCAAACTCCATCTTCGGACGTGGCTAAAACAAGAATTCCTGCATCGGTGACGTATTGCCGTTTGAGGGGGTGATCTTCATCCGTCGTATCCACGGAAGATGCAGACCGTGTATCGGTTCTTAAACGAAGCACAGTATTCCGGAGACGGCCACTTGCCGGAGCCTGTAAGCGTTTAATAATTTTCCCTCCATTAGAAAAATTCCCAAAAAGAACTCCGCGTTTTCGCGAAATTGCAGTTTGAGCGTTTTCCCAAAGCCCGACATTCGTGACCACCCCTTTAGGAACGTAGGAAGTAATGACATCATGATTGCCATATAAAAGGATTTCAAGATGACGCGTGGACCTATGGACGGATGCAATTTTAAGAGCCATGGCAAGCCTTGTATCAACTGCTACATACCGGCCTTCTCTAATCTCAGAGGGAAGATGACGATAGGGCTCTTCCTCTTGAGCCAACTCCAAACGGCGCATAGCTCCTGGAAAAGGGAAAAGAAATGCCTTATGAACTAAGGCCACGTCTGAGGATAGATCAGGATGACTTCCGAAAAGATCTGAGTACGCTCCTTGCATGATTCTTCTTCTTATTTCTAGATAAACATTCATGTCCCCACGAGGAGCATTATCTTCAAACAAGAAAACTGTTTTGGGAAATCGATATCGAAGATGCTGCCTCAATTGTCCCCACTCATCCTCTTTCATATCGGGATGCTTCACACAAATCATAAAAGGAATCGTTGGCTGGGTGAGGCTCCTCTCTTCATTAAGTTTAGCCAATGAAACTGTTAACTCAAAAGCCCTCGGATCTTCGCTTTGACTGCTATTTAAAACCGTACGAATCACCCTCGCCGCTTTCCGACAAATAAAAGAAGCCTCTTTGACCGCTTCAAGATTAAAAAATTCCGGATCATCATGATCATCAACTTTGACTGCAAAAATATGTAAAGCGAACATCACGGGTCCAAATATTAATGAAAGAGGAATCGTCAAGACCATTCCAAACCGTGTGGCAAAACGCCGGTACATCCCGGACCTTCGATTCCCTGCATAATTGGCAGGATGTACGGAACGATCGAAATACTGATCAATACTCGCGTGTGATTGTTCAAGAATATCATTCGGATACAAGCCTTCTTCCAAACGATTTCCACGTGCAATAATTTCTGTTTGGAGATAACGCAAGAAAAGCTCAGTGGCTTCTTCCCTTGAGCGATCAATCTTCAAAACAGCTCGAAGCGGAGGATAGTAGTATTTTGATATGACATCATGAAGCCATAAATTAACGCGATTGAGCCAATAATCCTTTTTAACGTCCACATGCTCGTAAAAATAGTTGCTAGAAATCGTTGGGAAATAGCCCAGAAAATGAATGGCTTTTCGAAAGCCAGCCCCATAATGAATCACATCCGCGAGGTAAGTGATTGCCGCATTAAAATCTCCGACCTCTTCAGCCGTCATGCGTTCGGCCCTATGTTCCAGGTCAACCACCAAACGTCGCATAAAAGCTCGCGCCCACATCATCAGAAAATGAAAATTTTCTTTCTGCCCTTCGATTCGAGAGTCTGACAAGTGAACAAGCGTTGCAGGATCAAAAACCATGTCTTCATGATTGATAATCAATTTCACGGTGTTTAATGCTAAGTTGATATCCTTGGGAGAAAATTCTTTTTTTGAAGCCAAATCTTTCAAAATATTGAATCGATCTTTAAGCGTCATCCGCATTTCATTTCGGCTTTCGGAACGAGGAGATCGGCGCGGCCGACTTCTTCTCTCCTCAAGCTTATCCATGAGCTCTCCGGCTTGACGGACAAATTCATCTGTTGCCTCTTCAGAAAGATCCACTGGCCTGCGCGCGGCCAAAAACCTCCGGAATCTGTTCCACTGCCTTGGAACAGTCACAATCAAAAAAGCTAGAGTAAAGGATCCCCCCACCCAGTACGTGACCGGAGATAAGAGATGATTCCAGAAAGGAACGTAGGGCCTTTTGTGCTTCAGTGTTTGACGAAATATTTTATCTCCCAGATTGCGAATAGATTTCCAACCCGCTCTAAATTCTCCCCCCTTGAATCCGGGAAATTCCTTTTGGAGCGCAGACTCGAGAGATTCTGAAGAATCAAAAGCGAATCCATAACGATTCCATAAACTCAAATCCAACAATTGGTCGATCCGGTCCCAAAGCGAACTCTGAACACCTGGAACGTGCTGATCTCCCCAAAAGCGGACACCATCCATAATGCGATAGTGGTTTACGGAAAAACGGTAGGCATGTCGACGAATGAGACGATTTAAAACCCGGTTTCGATCTTGAAGAGAAAAATGATCAAGCCCGCTTTGCCAACCTGCGTTCCCCGACGCGGCTTCAAGAAGATGCGCCATTTGATCCGGATGTGCATACTTCAAAGCAATCAAAGTCGCTAAAATCTGATCGCGAAGATTGCGGTCAGTTTCACGATCATAAAGACGCTGGAGCGTTCTTGAAAAAGTGTCCATCTGAGCGGGTGAGACAGAAAACTTTCCAGTGATGAATGTCCTCTCAAGATTCCAAGCATCTTGCAAAATCAGATCTGCAAAAGAAACTTTCCCGGAATGCCAGGCAAGAATAGAAGAGGATTTTGATTCCGAAACTCGATTTAAGATGCCCATGAGCCACATTCTTCCCTCGGGACTCGCTCCGAGAGCTGCAAGCGCAGCATCATCAATGGCATGGGCATACCCTTTTTCAAAAATCCTTGCGAGTTCCGCAAAATCTCGAGTACTGGAAAGCTCTTTGAGTTTTTGAATCTTCTGATCAGGACTCAGCATTTCAAAATCTAACACCGAAAGAGCCTCTTGCTCTTGGGTTGAAGTCCGATGAACCGCCTCCGGACTTTGATAGTCTGGCAACTGGGCTCTTACACTCCGAAGAGAATTGCGCGAGGCCTCAGGATTCACCGAGGACCAATCTGCGAAATTCCAAGTGGGAGAAGTCAATGCCAATTGCCGATCCGCGTCTTGTATGCGCCGCACATTGCGATTATCCACTTCAAGATCAAAAGGACGCGATCGGCCAGAACCCCCTTTTTCAATGGCATCCGTTGAAGGATTTAAATTGGTCTGGGAAAGTCGCCTTGCGTTTTCTCGCCTGAGAAGTTCAGCGTAAAGCATCTGAGCTGCAACAGGATGATCGGTTTGATGGGCTTTGATGAATGCGACAAGATCCGTGTCCACGAGAAATCCATTACGTAAAAGAGAAAGGACTGCCCAAGAATTCGGATCCTCATGTTCAAGAAGATAAACAAGAAAATTTGATGTCTGCTTTTTCAAAGCCGGATCCGATTCTGTTTCGGTTCTCAACCGCGCAGGAATTGTTGTGGTATGCATTGCATCCGCAGTCAAAAGATCTTGGATCATACGATACGTTTCTTCTCGAAGTAAATTTTTAGGGCTCGACGCCGAATCTCCTGACTGAGCCCAAATGCCAATTATTTGGCTTAAAGCCTGATCTTGAATTAATATTCTGAGTCCTGCACGCGCGAGAGCCGGTGAACCCTGGAGAATTATTTTTTCAATCTGAGCGTAAAAATCCTGAGTATGATTTTGCTCGGAAAACGTTTTAAGCGATTCCAAAGCCACGATTGGATTTCCCTCATTTAAAATTTCCTCAGCCGTTCTCTTACTGAGTTCTTCCGCGGTTCCCCCCGCATTCGAGCTTGCTACCCAAACTGGAATAGCTGGCAGGTTATTGGGAGTTGAGGCAACTCGAATCCATGGGCCTTGAGAAAAATTGCTAACGCTTGAGGTTTTAACAAAATTTCTCCACACTTCAAGATCTGATGGTACTCTTGGAAACGCGACAGAAACAGCAATGCCTTGATCAACTCCGAGTGTGAAGGGAATCGGCGCACTCACGGTGAGTGATTCAAGCGCGCGCACTTCAAAGTCAGACCTAGCAGGAGCTGATACCACATGCGTCACTTGACCTTCAATCACAGCCCCGCCCGGGAGCATCACAAATGCCGGAGAACCTTCATGAACGGTTCCAGCTTTGACTAAAAGCACTTCATTGAGGTGAGACGCATTAGGATTTCCGATTTGAACATTAAGCGACGCAATTTCACCCACTTTCGCGCCCCGTGAAACAAATTGATTTTGGAAAGAGCGTATGCCAGTCAACGCACCGGCCTGATCCACCTTCAAATCCGCATAAAGATCAGGAAAATCAAGGACCCTGGCCACATTTCCTGGCTGAACCACGTCTCCTTCACTGTGAATAAAATGAATGGTTCCTTCCATGGGAGATTTCAAAACTGTCCGAAATCGGCCTGAAGTCAGAACGTGATAAACAGGCTTCACTGGCGGAACTAAATCAGGTTGAAGATTTGAGGATGTTTGCAAGGCCGAAGGATGAAATGCTAATTTCAAAATAGAAGCGTTAATATCCAGATCTCGGTTCACTTCCATCCCCAAGACTACTTGGATTTTTCTCGTGTTGGGATCTAACGCGCCCGCTTCAACTGAAAGCACACGACCGCTGACTTCGCGAGAACCTTGATTTGACTGAACAAACATTTTGACCGCAGGATTTTTCTCGAATCTAAAATCTGGTGGCAATTCAAGTTGGACTCGGACATATCTCAGAGGATAATATTCAAACGCAGGGTCTCCGATTTCCGCCACCGTAGGAGGCAAAGGCCCCACGATCTCAAGAGGAAAAGGGGCTCGAATTATATTTCCCATTTCAGGATTGACCTGAGCATGCTTTGCGCTTACTGATGGATGTGTGATTTGCAAAATCGGCTCACCTGTTTGATAAACCTTTTTTTCAGGATTGAGAAAACGCACATTTCCCTTAGAAGGAAATTTAAAAATCTCACCGGGAACCATCACTTGTCCACTTAATGCACTTTCCGCTGAACGGTACCCTACAAATGAAACTTGATTCGTCACACTCAAAGTCTCCATTCCGATTTCGGGCCATGTCCTTTCTTGGAATTCTAGCGGTTTCGCTTCTTGAGGAAACTGAGTTACCGACGTTTCGGATGAATTGGAAGGAGATAAAGTTGAAATCGTTCCAAGGTGCTTGTTTAATTCATGAGCTGGCCGAGTTTGCGTGAAACTAGGAGCTTTTGGCGCAGAAGAAGAAACAAGAGGTACCGATCTCGAAGGTTTTTCTGCTCGACTTTCTGCTTCTGGTCGGGGATTTACGATTCTCTCATCACTCGAGTTTGTTTTGACAGTAGGCGATGGAACATCTGCTGCTGAAAAACGATTGGCTGTTCCAGACATTGATTTCAATTGAGCTTTCCTAATCTCTTCCAACGGATCTGGAATATCTTCTTCATCAAACCTTCCCTCGATAAGGGCCATGGACCGCTCTTCTTTGGGAAGTTTTTTCCATTCTTCGAGGGATAATTTTTGAGGTGCTTCTTGCTGAAATTCTTTTTTCCCTTTCTTGTCTTTCTCGGCTACCGCTGTTTCCACTTCATCCGAAGCCTTAGATTTTCCAAACCACGTGGCTGGATTTAGTTTTGAAACCGTCCTTGAAGTTTTGCTCCAATCCGGTTTCCATCCCACATTCCTCATCCACCATGAAGGCCTTGAGCCACCTTCTTCCGTTGAATCTGAAATCCCAGTAGCCTGTGTTTCGTTTAAATTTTGATGCTGACTGATTGGACTACCTTGCCAAGCAGAATCCGTTGGTTTTGATTTTATTTCAGGGGCAAATACTCTTGGAACATTCACAGGTGACTGAGTTTCGTCAGAGCTTGTTTTTTCGTCTTTGACCTCCTTGACCGGAGAAGTCACAGGTAAATCGCGAGAGATCACTTGCTCTGGTTCGGGAATAGATCCTGAAACGTCAGCAAGAGACTTCGTGGAGTTTCCCCAAGGATTTGTAATGCTTGGCTTGACTGGCATTGAAACATCATGACCATTCGTTTGATCCAAAGATGGAAGAGGCGTGATTTTAAATTCAGGAGGCTGCTTGAAATTTTCAGACTTTTGAGCCGCGCGTTTGTTCATCGAATTCAGAAGAGCTTCCGCGCCTTTTCCAGACGCACGATAGAAGTTCTTTGGAGCAGAAACTTCCTGAGTTTCCACTTGTTCCATTCGAGGAGCTCGGCCGTGCGAATGAAATTTCCATTTCCAGGGCCAGACACTCGCCTCTGCGGATTGAGAAATCATCATTCCAAGAACTCCAGAAAGCATCCATTTATTGACAAGACTGAGACCTGTTTTCCTGAGCTCTGATCTTCTTTTTACAATTTGAGTCGGCCCCCATCGTGAAGTCGACAAGGCACCCAAAACTTCAAGTCTGAGTCTCGCCATTTCAATTCGGGACCGGATAAGAATCAATTCAATTTCCGTGTTGTGACGATTCATCTCATCCTTAAAACGGTCTACTTCTGTCGTATTTCCATTGTCCTTAAGATTTTTCAAACGTTCTTTGATTTCGGTCAGTTCTTCTTGCAGGGCTTGGGCTTTTTTGAGATCGTTTTGAATTTCCAGAACGAGTTTCTGAATTTCTTCACGAGCATCGGACAAAGCCTGCAGGGTTAAGATCCGTGCTTCTTCAAGGCGGGATAACGCAAGTTCTTTTTGGGTACGGGGACCCTTTCCAAAAACCCCTTTGCCTGTCACACTGCCGCCGACCGCACTTTGATCTTTTCTGCTTCCAACATCCAGCCAGGAAAGCAAACTTCCGGTAAAATCAAGCGATTGATCTATTTTTAAAAGCTCAAGCTGAATCGCAGCGGCATAGACGGAAGTAAAGGCCGCGGCAAGAGGCCTGTTTTTGGGTGCCATGTCCCCTTCTTTTCGTGTTGCAGCTTCTTTCAGGCTGGGGAGATCAAGATTCTCAGGAGGTTCTGGGAAACTAATTTTGACCTGGAAATTCAAGCTCGCTTGATCCTGCTCGTTTGTCCACAATTGATGCGCAAGGGTGGTCCTTAAATCATTAAGTTCGGTTTTTAAAGCTGCGATTTGATGAGTAAGATTAAGAATGGCAGTTTTAATATCGCTCACAATCGCAAAGGTTTCACGACCTGCGCGCTGTCTTTCTACGGCAAGCGGATAAACGGTTTGTTTTAATGTCTCTAACAATTCTGAGGAAAGCCGAAGTTCTTCTTCCTTAGAAGCAATCTCCACAAGCCGGATAGAAGCATCCCGATATTGGCGGTCCATTTCTTCTTGATACTGATAAGCAGCAATTGCAATCTCTGCGGCTCCAAGAATATCTTTAAGTTTGACCTCTCCTTTAATCCACCGAAAAATTTGAAGTGCCATCTCAAAAGTAAACCGTGCCCCTTCGCCCATGGGACCCTGAAGACCGACCGTTGCCTGACCTAAAGGATTCGAACCCGTGACCGATCCCGACCAAACCACTTTTCCGTCCTTGATACTCGGTCCTGCCGCAAAACTAAAAAAAGAAGCGGTTCGAATTCTGGCAAACGCCTGGGCCTGGCGGATTTTTTCCTTGGCAAGCCGGATCGCAAGATTATTTTTACTCAAAAGATCCCAAATGGCTTCGTAATCCAAGACTTTCTTTTTTTCTGGATTGATTTGAGCGGGAGCTGTCTCAATCGGCTCTTGATAAGCCTTAATCGCCTGACTTAAATGCGATGCCGCTTCACTTGCCGCGGCAAATCCAAAAATCAGAGACTGTAATACTGCTCTTCGCGTCCAAACTTTTGCAGGCCGTGATTGTTTTCGGACTTCATTCCGTGCATAACTTTTTTCAGGTGCAGGCAAACTTTGTCTTATTCCAAGTATTTGATGAAGGGATGCTTGATAACGCTCAAAGGCTCCACGGCCCATCATTTTCACAGCCAAGTTTTCGTTTCGCATCAAAACAGCCTGCGCTGCTGCCAAGGTTGAATCTGCGTACTGCCCCATCATGATCCGATCATAATGAAGCCCTTTTTCCTCAAGCTGAAATCGGGGTTGAATCACCAAATGATTCAAACCTTGCTCTTTTAAGAGTTGCTGCACCCCCTCTGTGTGAAACCCTCCTGCCACAAGCGCCACCACACAAGGTTTTGAAGAAGAAGCACACGCAAGTGTTTTTAATTGGCTTTGCAGTGTTTGCACAAAAACAGATTCGCGAGTCTGAGCCGATCGGTAAAATTTTGAAATCCTTTGAAGCATTACGCTCCAGCCGCGAACCTCTCCTGCCTCATGAATCTGAAAACTTTTCACAAGCGAAGATTCGCTCCACCGGTTCGAATCCCGCGCAAAGCTCTCATACTCTTTACGGCTCAGTTCTAAGCGAAAGGCACGCTTAAGCCGCTGCCAATCCTGATACATTTCAAGCCATTTTTGATCTTCAAAACGGGTGATGAGTGCTGAGAAGATTTTTGATTCGAGATTTTGAACATCCCCCTCAAGGCCATCGATCTTTATCTCGTTTTGAAAAACCAAAATCGCCAGCAGCTGATTAAAATCCGGGAACTGCTCAAGAATAACACCCTGTTTCGTCGAGAATGCCATCAGCGATTCCGCAAAATATCGCGGGTCAAACGAAACTGCCTGATCCAGATTTTTACCGTTCAAAAATTGATGGACTTGGAGGTCCATCCATTCAATCTGATCACGAGAAAATCCGCGCAGTATGAGTTTTAAAGACCTCCACTGAGCTTGGGCTCGATCCACATTCAAGTTTGTTTCGAGATTTTGGACCTGATAAAAGCGGCTTAAAAAAGGCCAATCCTGCTGGAGTCTTGGGCTGGTCCACTGTATCCCTAATTTTTTTTCAGAAATTTCAAAAAGCAAGTTGGCATAAGTTTTCAGGTCCCAGTTTCCCCGATAATCCTCTTGGGCTTTTAAAATACTGCGGACCTCTTTAGAAAAACGCTGCTCGGCTTGACGAACGACGCGGCGGCGAATCAGAGCCAGAATCGGCTCCTCTTCGTAAGCGCTCGTTACTTTTCGATAAAGATCAAGATTTCGACGATAAAGATCCGGCTTTTCCAAACCCCAGGCTGAGATTCGGGGATACTTCAAAACAAATTTGGACGCTCCATTGATCAAACCTGCGGCCATCAGGCGATTAAGGATCTCGTCCTTTTGTGTGAAATTTGTAGCTCCTAGATTCTCTGCAGCGCCTTCGAGAAAAACAGCATCTAATTTCTGGTGCGAATTAAGATAGGACAATATTTCAAAAATCCGGTTCTGAGCCGCTATTGAAGCATGAGCATCTTCAATGAGAATGATTTGAGGCTGATTTTTTTTGGCAACGTCACGAAATATTTTCCGGTACTCCCCTAGACCCATAGGTAAGTCTAAAGAAAAAGGCTTATCCTCAAATGATGCTGATTGAAATAAAATCTCAGCAGCTTGAGCTTCCGGAGATCCCATCAGAATTGTGAAGACATATAATGGTAAGAAAAAGATCGAAACAAATCGCAAGAAAAAATATTTTTTAACGTTCTGACTTTTTTGAAAATCATTTTTGGAGCAACAAAAACCTTTATTAAACATGTGAGTAAAGTATTAAAATCGAGTCAAAACAAGTGCGATGGCAAGTAATTTCTGGGTAAAATAGGAAAGAAAGATCGAAGAAGCCCTGAGACCTGATTATATTTTCCAATAATTGACCTTTTATTGACGCCCTCTTTACCGTGTCTGATTAGACTTTTATCTCATGACATCCCAGGCCCTTCTTGAACCTGATACTCTCACAAGTGCCAATCAAACTACACATGCACGCGAGGTCGCCAAATTAGAGGTATTGCCAGAAACTCGTTCCTCCTCCACAGCTCGGGTTGAAAAAATTCTTTCTCCTGAAAAAATTCGGATCGAAAAGCCCGTCCGTGCTCCTTTTTTGGAAAGATGGCTGATTCCATTCCAAATCATTCAATTCTTCGGAATACTTCTTTTGATCGGCGGATTGATAAATCTGTCTGATATGGAAAAACAGGACCAGGCACAAATTGAAAAATTATCGTCCAGCGCTCATCTTACTCAGCAGACAGAACAAGGAATATTCACATTAAGCACTGAATTAAAATTAATGCAGCAAAGCATGCGCTCTCTCAACCAATCTGTGCATCAAGTCATTGAAGATTCCAAGCGGAATCAAAAAAGAGTTGATCTGTCACTGAGTCAATTTCAAAAGGAATTATCAGATCGCGAGCAATACTTGAAATCAAAGATGAGTGATGTGGATGACCGCATCCAAAGACTTCGTTGGATGCTGGCCTCTCTCGGAAAGGATTTCGAAACCCTTAAAATAACTCAGCAGAAAAGTCAAATAGATCGCAGATTATTCTGATCTCTTTCTTGAGATTGCTACCGAATCTTCACAGAATTTTCGCCGGCAATAGTCTCAAGCTCATTTAAAAGCTCGTCCGTCGTCTTGACCTTGAGATTATCCCCTGTGTTAAGGACGGCAAGTTTTCCATTGGGATCTTGAAAGGTGAGATAAACCGGCGTGTCGCCCTTATTACGGAGAAGAAGGCTGCGGATTTGCTTGAGGATTTCAGGATCCATGCCCGTAGTTTTAAATTGAATCGTAATTCCACGGGTAAACCTTTGTTTCACTTCAGTCATGGGAACAATTTCTTCAGCAATAATCTTGGGCATTTCATCACGTGCAGAGATTTTCCCGCTGATAAAAAGCACGGCATCCTGCTGAAGAAGATTCAAATTTTTGGAATAGGTCTCGGGAAACACAATCACTTCGGAAGCACCGCGCAGATCTTGAAGCGTCACAAAGGCCATCTTATCACCTTTTTTGGTAATGATTTCCTTAACTGCTCCCACCACACCGCCAATCGTGACTTCCTGTTGATCCCGCATTTCAGAAAGCGTGTCACTCGCCGCGTTGGCATATTTTTTAAGATCTCCCACAAATTTTGCAAGCGGATGCGAGGTCACATAAAAACCAAGCAGCTCTCGTTCGTAAGCAAGCAGTTGATTTTCCTGCCACTCGGGGATGTCAGGAATATCCAATCCACTATCTCGAAAATCCCCTCCCCCTCCAAAAAAGGAAAGCTGTCCGCGACTTTGATCTTTTTGGAATCTGGAAGCAAGATCAAGGGCTTGATCTAAAGATGACATCAGAGCAGCACGGCGGTGACCAAACGTGTCAAAAGCACCGCACTTGATTAAACTTTCAAGCACTTTACGGTTACAAACACGCAAATCCACGCGGCGGGTGAAATCGGCAAAGGACTGAAAGAGGCCATCTTTTTCACGGGTCTGAAGAATGGAATCAATGGCAGTGCTCCCCACATTTTTGACCGCAGTGAGACCAAAGCGAATTTTTCCATTGGCGCAGGTAAACATGGCAGAACTTTCATTCACCGACGGCGGCTCGACTGGAATCCCCATGCGTTTACATTCTTCAATATATTGAACCACTTTATCTGAGTTCCCCATTTCTGAAGTCAGAAGTGCGGTCATAAATTCCAAAGGATAATGAGCTTTCAAATACGCGGTCTGGTAAGAAATCATGGCGTAAGCTGCAGAATGCGATTTGTTGAATCCATAACCTGAAAAGTAATCGATCAAGTTCCAGATTTTTTCCGCAATAGGGAGCGATACTTTCCGCTGAGTGGCGCCATCGAGAAATCCTTTTTTCTCTTTTTCCATGATTTCAGGAATTTTTTTACCGATCGCGCGGCGAAGCGAATCGGCTTGAGCGAGCGTAAAACCCGCGAGATCACTCACGATCTTCATGACCTGCTCCTGATAAAGAATCACTCCGTACGTTTCTTTAAGAGCCGGTTCAAGCGCAGGATGGTCGTACTTAATTTGCTTTGGATTGTGCAAACAGCGGATGAAGTCATCCACCATACCGCTTCCCAGCGGACCCGGACGATAAAGTGCAAGCAAAGCAACCAGGTGATCAAACTGCGAAGGCTTCATTTTTTTAAGAAGATCACGCATGCCCGAACTTTCAAGCTGGAACACGCCAAGTGCATCTGCATTTTTTAGAAGTTCGTAGGCCTTGGCATCATCCAAAGGAAGCGCTTCAATATCTAAATCAAGATTCAGGCTTTTCTTGAGAAGTTTGAGCGTGTCATAAATCACGGTCAGTGTTTTGAGGCCGAGAAAGTCCATTTTAAGAAGACCGATCTTCTCCAGGTCTTTCATGTTGTACTGAGTTGAAACTTGTTCATCCATTTTGAAAAGCGGCACATACTCAGTAAGAGGGGCGTCGGAAATCACGACACCGGCTGCGTGCGTCGAAGCATGACGCGCAAATCCTTCAAGGACTTTTGAAGTTTCTATCAACTGAGCCACGCGCGTATCGGTTTCGATGAGCTCTTTCATCTTCGGCTCTTTTTGAATGGCTTTTTCGATAGTGATATTGAGTTCCGCGGGAATGGTCTTTGCGATTTTATCCACATCAGGATAGGAAAGCCCCATCACGCGGCCTACATCACGCACCACAGCGCGAGCGGCCATGGTTCCAAAGGTGATAATTTGCGCCACATTGTCAGCACCGTATTTTTTTCGCACGTAGTGAATGACCTCATCGCGGCGCTCATAACAAAAATCAATATCAATATCCGGCATGCTGACGCGGTCAGGATTCAAAAACCGCTCAAAGATCAGGCCATGAAGAATGGGGTCTAGCGCCGTAATGCCAAGCGCATAAGCCACCAAACTTCCTGCAGCAGATCCGCGGCCGGGCCCCACGGGAATTCCTGTTTGCTTCGAGAAATGGATAAAGTCCCACACAATTAAAAAGTAACTGGTGTAGCCCATCTTGTGGATGACTTCGAGTTCGTATTTCAACCGTTTATGGTAATCTTCAGAAATCTCACCTTTCTTTTTCTTGAGACCTTCCAGACAAAGCTCTTTTAAATAATCAAACTGATTCTTACCTGCCGGCGGATCAAAATGAGGAAGATGTGTTTTTTTAAAATCCAAAGTGAGATTACAGCGCGAGG
>CAZOOM010000047.1:17729-19538 GCA_964581425.1 uncultured bacterium
TATCCACAGTGGCACGAAGCGCGTCCGGATACTCTTTGAAAAGCTCCTGCATTTCTTTCGCGGATTTGAGGTAGTAATTATCCCCGTGATAGCGGAGACGGTGCGGTTCGTCCAGAGTTGATCCGGTTCCGATACAAACCAGGGCGTCGTGAGCATAAGCGTGTTGGCGGTAGTTGTAGTGCACATCATTAGTGGCCACTAACCGAAGATCAAAATCCTTCGACTGCTTGGTGAGAAGATGATTGAGTTTGGCCTGAGGCTCTAATCCTTGATTCATCATTTCGAGGAAAAATCGGTCTTTCCCAAAAATCGCGATAAATTCTTCAATCGCACGCTTAGCCTCATCCGGCTGATCATTCAAAAGGTAGTAAGGGATCTCACCTTTCAAGTCTCCGCTTAATGCAATGATTCCCTGTGAATGCTCTTTGAGAACCTCTTTATCAATGCGCGGACGGTAATAGAAACCTTCAAGATAGCCAATACTTGCAAGTTTCATCAGATTTTTATAGCCCGCGTGATCCATGGCAAGAAGCGTCAGATGAAACGAGGCGTCCTTAATTCCGTGAGTTTGCTTTTCAAAACGGGAACCAGGTGCAATGTAGGCGTCAATTCCTATAATGGGTTTGATTCCCATTTTCATGGCCGCTTCGTAAAAGTGGATCGCCCCGAAAAGATTTCCGTGGTCTGTAACTGCAATGGCAGGAAATTTAAGCTCTACGGCCCGACGCACGAGGTCGTCAGATTTGACCGCGCCGTTTAAAAGGCTGTATTCGGTATGACAGTGAAGGTGAACAAAATCAGAATGCACAGTAACCATTCGGCGTAAATTCCAAAAAACAAATCCCAAATCCCAATTCGTTTGGAATTTGGATTTTGTGATTTGGAATTTTATAAATTAACATTCGATCAAATAATAATTATTCCCACTCAATCGTCGCAGGAGGTTTGCTCGAGATGTCGTAACAAACGCGGTTGATTCCACGCACTTCATTGATAATACGATTAGAAATTTTGGCCAGCACATGGTCAGGAATGCGTGCCCAATCAGCCGTCATACCATCTTGCGAAGTCACGGCGCGTACGGCAGCGACATTTTCATAAGTCCGCTCGTCCCCCATCACTCCTACGCTTTTGATCGGCAGAAGCACCGCAAATGCCTGCCAGATCTTTTTGTAGAGTCCGGCTTTTTTGATCTCTTCAATCACGATCGCATCCGCACGCCTCAGAAGCTCACACCGTTCTTCTGTCACATCACCAATAATACGCACCGCAAGTCCAGGACCGGGGAAAGGATGCCGCTCAATTAGTTCAGAATTAATTTTAAGAACTCTGCCAACCGCACGCACTTCATCTTTAAAAAGCTCGCGGAGCGGCTCGAGGAGTTTGAAATTCAGTTTGGCCGGAAGCCCGCCCACATTATGATGACTCTTGATCGTGCTCGTGGGACCGCCGTGGACCGAAACAGATTCAATCACATCCGGGTAAAGCGTGCCCTGTCCAAGAAAACTGGCGCCTTTGAGTTTACGGGCTTCACGCTCAAACACTTCAATGAAGACTCGGCCAATAATTTTCCGCTTACGTTCAGGATCCGTCACTCCCGCAAGCTCGGTCAAAAATTCTTTGCGTGCGTCGACGAACCGAATATTCATCTTGAAGTGCTTTCCAAATGTTTTACGCACTTGGTCCGCTTCATTCATTCGCAGAAGTCCGTTATCTACAAAAATACAAGTAAGATTTTTTCCAATGGCCTGATGGATCAAAACACCAGCGACCGATGAGTCCACTCCCCCGGAAAGCCCTAGCACGACG
>CAZOOM010000048.1:0-19435 GCA_964581425.1 uncultured bacterium
CGCAAAGGATAGTATTTATTCCTTACCTCGAATCGAGACCAATCTGTTCCGCTTATTGGACGATGGCCGAGATGAATCTGACAAACTTAGATTGATTCTTGAGAATTACCCCAAAGATTATTAGCGGAAAGCATATTGAAAGTTACTATTCAGATGTTAACAGTAGTTGTTAACACTTTTGATGGCAAATAGTGGTAAAAAGCGGTCAAACTCGGACAAATAAATTTTAAAAAAATACTTCTAACTCTCGTATTTTTAGGCATATCGGATAAATTTGGTCAATGTTGGTAAATCTTTTAAGGCTCGCTCATAACCCAAAGGTCGGGCTTTTCTCCTCCTCGTCCACTCCATTTCATACTTCTTTTCAAACCTGAGTCCTGATTGAAAAATTTCATCTTGTATCATCTTCCGGATCATTGTCTCACGCGAAGCGCATAAGCATTCATCCACCTTCTTTTTCTAACATGACTGACAAATAAATTGGTTTAATAAGTATTGGAAATTTATGTTTGAAAACCAGACGAGAAATTTACTTCAATATTCCTTCTTTTTCGTTGAATTCGCCCCATAGCGAATGTAGAATTTCACCCGCTAAAATTTGGTTTCTTGGAGATTTCTTAATGAAATTATCCGGATCGTTTGAAAAAAGTTTTTCTCCATGGATGCGTTTCATCGCGGTTTATACCGTCCTCGCCTTGATGAATCAGCAGATTCTCTGGGCAAGCCCCATATTAAGAGAAGAGGTGAGCAAGCTCGCGCCAATCCGAGAAATTCCCGATTCCCAAACTCCCTCAAGTATTCCTTCTTTTGAACGGTACCCGGTACCAAAGGGACAGGTAAGAGTTAACCGGAAACCAGAACAGCCGCTAATCAGGTCATCAGAGAATCAAGAATCAGAGCATGAGTCAATGAAGCAGAACCCAAAGATCGGTTTCCTCTCCTGATTTCTCCGCTTTTTCATACTTCTTTTCAAACCTGAGTCCTGATCGTAGAATACTCGCCTTATATTTATGATCAAATTATCTTCGCAACAAAAATGGACTTTGCTGGTTCTGTGTTTGTTCGCAGCCTTTGGCGGACTCACCATGCGTTCGGCTTTAGCCGCCTGGAAGGAAAAATCAGGACTGATGATGATGAATGACGCAAGATTGGAAGGCCTTGTCCACGCACCTGATTTTCCCAAGGACATGGAGTGGCTGAACACGGAAAAGCCCTTGGCGCTCTCCGAGCTCCGCGGAAAACTCGTGCTCCTCGATTTTTGGACCTTTTGCTGCATCAACTGCATGCACGTGATTCCGGATCTTAAAAGGTTGGAAGTCAAGTATCCCAATGACCTGGTGGTGATCGGCGTTCACTCGGCAAAATTTTCCAATGAAAGACAAAGCGAATCGATTCGCGAGGCCATTCTCCGCTACGGCATCCAGCATCCGGTGGTCAATGACCACGAACTGAAGATCTGGAGTTTGTACGACGTGAGTTCCTGGCCCACGCTGGTGCTCATTAATCCGCTGGGAAAAATTGTCGGAGTCCATTCCGGAGAAGGGGCGTTTGAGGTGCTGGACCCGGCCATTCAAAAAACCCGCGATTATTTTTCCAAAAAGGGCGAGCTCAAAAGCGCTCCGTTTTTAAACAAAAAAGAAACGGCGGATACCGGCCGGCTCGCGTTTCCGGGAAAAATTTCTGCCGATGACGCCAATCATCGACTCATTATTTCAGATTCCAATCACCACCAGATTTTAATCACCAAGCCCTCGGGTGAAGTGCTTGAGCGGATCGGCTCGGGGAAAATGGGTGCCGAAGACGGGAGCTTTGAATCGGCCAGTTTTCACGGTCCCCAGGGAACTTTTTTGGATGGAAATCAGCTTTACATTGCGGATACTGAAAATCATCTGGTGCGAAGAGCGGATCTTAAGTCGCGCACCGTGACCACACTTTTGGGAACGGGCGAGCAGTCGCACGATTTTCGTCCGCGTGGTTCGGGCCGAAATGTTGGGCTTAATTCACCCTGGGATCTTTTGGTGCACGAGGGAAAACTTTTTATGGCCATGGCCGGGGCGCATCAAATTTGGGTGGCCGATTTAAAAACGCTTGAGGTTCGGGTTTTCGCGGGCTCCGGACGCGAGGCTCGGGTCGACGGCTCTTCTCATCAGGCTGCGCTGGCTCAGCCAAGCGGAATCACCACGGATGGTAAAAAACTTTACGTGGCTGATTCTGAGGTGAGTTCGGTGAGAGCCATTGATCTGGATGAAAAAGGGGAAGTCCGCACGCTGATTGGCGAAGATCTTTTTGTGTTTGGCGATCAAGATGGCGGTCAAGCCACGGCCAGGCTTCAGCATCCGCTGGGGGTGGCTTTTGATCAGGGGAAAATTTATGTGGCAGACACTTACAATTCAAAAATTAAAATCCTGGATCCTGAAAAAAAATCTTTGACCACTTTTGCCGGTAGTGGAAAACACGGGCAAGCAGACGGGCCTAAAGAGCAGGCGGAATTTTTTGAACCTGCAGGACTTGCGGTCTTCAAGGATAAGGTTTATGTTGCGGACACGAATAATCATTTGATTCGCGTTCTTGATCTTAAGTCCGGTGGGGTAACAACCCTTAAAATCACCTTTGATCAGGAGTCTCCATCCCAAAAAATAGTGGAATCTAAGCCTGAAACAGTACTGCCATCCCAAAATTGCCTTGAAGGTAAGGTGGAACTCATGTTGAATTTTGAATTGCCTCATGACTATGAGTTTACAGAGGGTGCTCCTTTTGAAGTCTCTTGGTCTTCTGATTCTCCAGCGCTTGAAGTGGTGGGCACTCCGTCCTGGTCAGGAGAAGTGTTAAAAGCGACTATTCCCATTGCTTTAAAGACCAAGGAAGGATCAGGCAATCTTAGAATTCAAGGCCAGGTTTATTTTTGCCGTGAATCTTCCAAGATTTGTTTGACGCGTACTCTCTCGGAAGTGATTCCTTTTCAAGTAGTCGCATCCTCAGCCGCTTCTCAAATCAATATCCATATTCCCATTCAAGTTCAAAAGACGAAGAAAAACAAGCTTGAGATTTCCAGTGAAAAATAAACTCATTCGGCTTAAAGATTATGAGCGCCCGGTTTTTTTGATTTCCAAAACCAAACTTTATTTTGATCTTCAAGAAGGAAAATCCCGCGTCCGGTCCAAACTTGAATTTCATCGAAACGCGCAGTCGGCGAGTGCTTCAAAAGAATTGGTGTTAAACGGAATCCAACTCAAATTGATCTCCCTCAAACTGGATGGGAAAGAGCTGAAAAGCTCGCAATATCAGTGTGATGATGAAACGCTCAAGATTCATAAGGTTCCTGATCACTTTATCCTTGAAGTGGAAACCGAGATTGAACCTGAAGCCAACAAAACTCTGATGGGGCTTTATCAGTCCCGGGGCATTTACTGCACGCAGTGTGAATCTCACGGATTCAGGCGCATGACCTATTTTCTTGACCGCCCGGATGTGATGAGCCGTTTTTCCGTGGAAATCGAGGCAGACAAAAGCAAATATCCCGTGCTTCTTTCCAATGGAAATCTCAAAAAATCAACGGATCTTAAAAACGGAAGACACCGCGTGCTTTGGGAGGATCCGTTTCCAAAGCCTTGTTACCTTTTTGCGCTGGTGGCCGGCGATCTGGGTGTGATCAAAGATTTTTTTATCACGCGAAGCAAGCGCAAAGTGGAGCTTCGGGTTTATGTGGAAAAAGGGCACGAGTCCCAGGCTTCGTTTGCCATGGAATCTTTGAAAAAAGCTATGAAGTGGGACGAGGTGACGTTTGGGCTTGAGTATGATCTGGATCTTTTCATGATTGCGGCAGTGGATGATTTTAATTTCGGGGCCATGGAAAATAAGGGCCTCAATATTTTTAATTCTCAGTACGTGCTCGCTAATCCCAGCACGGCCACGGATCAGAATTTTAAAGCCATCGAGGGAGTGATTGGTCACGAGTATTTCCATAACTGGACAGGAAACCGTGTGACTTGCCGCGATTGGTTTCAGATCACGCTTAAAGAAGGACTCACAGTTTTTCGCGATCAGGAATTTTCAGCGGATATGAACTCACGCAGTGTGAAGCGCATCGAAGATGTGCGATTCCTGAAAGACGTTCAGTTTGCAGAAGATGCCAGTCCGAACTCTCATCCCATCCAGCCCAAGGCCTATCTTGAGGTCAATAATTTTTATACTTCCACGGTTTACCAAAAAGGTGCGGAAGTGATCCGCATGATTGAAACCTTGATCGGGAAAGACAATTTTAAAAAGGGGATCACTCAATATTTTGAACTCTTTGACGGTCAGGCCGTGACCACGAATGATTTTGTCCATGCCATGGAGCTTGCGTCGGGAATGGATCTCAAGCAGTTCCGGAATTGGTATGACGTGAGCGGAACGCCTGTTTGCAGGATCAAAACCAAGTACCATCCGGCAAAAAAACTTTTTGAAATGCAGGTGACGCAGAAGCCTTTGAAGTCCGGTGGGGATACGAAAAAAGAGGCGCTTCTTTTTTATCCTTTCCGTGTCGCGCTTCTGGATCAAAAAAAGAAACCCATCTTGCTGGATTTGGAAGGCAGTCCTAAAAAATCCAAAGAAAAAACGCTTGTGATCTCTAAAAAAAGCCAGGTTTTCCGTTTTCACAATGTCAGTTCCCGTCCGGTCCCTTCTTTGCTTCGAGGATTTTCTGCGCCTGTGAAATTAGAAACGGATTTATCGCGTGAGGATCAGCTCTTTTTGCTGGCGCATGACACCGATGAGGTCAACCGCTACGAAGCAGCTCAAACCATTGCTGAGACAAATATTTTAAACTGGGTCAGAAATGGACGCGGGGAATCGAGCTGGAAAATGGATCCTTCCGTGATCCGCGCTTTGAAGTCGCTTCTTCAGGCCAGTGCTTCGGATCCTGCTTTTGTGGCCGAGTGTTTGATTCCTCCGAGCGAATCTTTTCTCAATGAACAGCTTTCATTTTGCGAGTTTCAAAAAATTCATCAGGCGAGAATTTTTTGGATGAGTCAGATTGCTTTGCATTTAAAGCCTGTGATTTTAGAACTTTGCGATACCTTTAAAGACAAGGGCGCTTACGCGATTGATCCGCGGTCCGTGGGCCGGAGAATGCTCAGAAATGTTCTGCTGCGTTTTCTCTTTTTGCATGACCGCCAGTGGGGTTCTCAAAAAGCGGCTGAACAATATTTCAGTTCCAAAAATATGACGGATGCAGTTGCCTCGCTTTCGATCTTGACCGACTCGGAGCGGCCTGAGCGGGAAGAGGCTTTTTCGCATTTCTATTCAAAATGGAAATCAGATACGCTGGTCATGAATAAATGGTTTGCACTTCAAGCCATCTCAGATTCGCCTGAGGTTTTGGACCGCATTCAGCATCTTGAGAAGGATGAGCTTTTCAATCCTCAAAATCCAAATAAGGCACGCGCGCTTTACGGCGTTTTTGCTTCGAATTTGATCCATTTTCATGACCCGTCCGGAAAAGGGTATGATTTTCTATCGGAGAAAATGATTCAGATCGATGATTTTAATCCCGGGCTTGCCGCGCGCCTGGCTGGAAGTTTTAAACACTATCCGAAGGTTCGGGAGCCGCACCGGTCCTGCATGAAATCTGCTATCGAAAGGGTTTTGAGAAAGAAAGCGCTCTCAAAAGATGTTTTTGAAATTTTGTCCAAGACTTTGAAAGTGTTTGTTTAGCGTTCTGCCTGAGAAAAGGTAAAACTTTTTGTTCTCTTCCGAAATCATTCGTCCCGCGGGGATGAACTCCGGTTTGAGCGTGACTCATTCGGCTCTCGCTCGTCCCGCCCATTCCATTGTCGGGACGGCTCGAGACGTTTCTTCAGAGATCAAAAAGTTTTATTCTTTTCTAACCATCTGCCTTTCTCAAAATAGAAGCTAAAAATCTTGTATCTCTTTAGCTCTTTGAAGTGAAAGAGATACCGCAGAGGATCACAGATAGAATACAGATGGCGCAGATGAGTAGGAAATCTGCGATGATTTTGCGGCATTTTATCTGTGCGGATCTGTGGTGTCTTCAATCCGCTAAATAGACACAAAATCTTAGTCGTGCAACGATTAAAATTATTGTAAAATATCTCTTCACTCAAACTGCATTTGAAAAAACTTTCAGGACCAAGGCAAGAATGGTTGATGTGATGAATGTCAGATCTGCTGCAGAGTTGAAAAAAGATACGAAGTGTCCCCAGTGCGGTCTCTTGGGATCGGTTTGCAACTGCGATTCTCAAGTGGATCTTCAAACCGAAACCTACAAGGCCTTTTTGAGCGTTGAAACTAGGGGCGGGCATGATGATGTCATTACGCTCATTGAAAAGCTTCCGGCCTCCGAGTCTTATTTAAAATCCATGCTTAGGAAACTCTCCACCGAGTGTCAGGTTCGAGGCACCTACCGCATTGATAAAAAACAGGGGCTGATCGAGCTGTCGGGAGACCGGAGGATGAAGCTCCGGAACTTTTTTAATCAAGAAAAAATATCCTTTGTCGGATAATTGGCGCTTTCGTTGAACCGCATCCATCACCAGCACATAAGGAATCTATGATACCCATTCAAGGGATTGATCACGTTGCCCTCAATGTCAAGAATCTGGACGAGTCACTTCAGTTTTATACAGAAATTCTTGGACTCAAAATCACGGCGCGTGAGTTTCAAAAACCAGGAATTGAATATTTCCTGGATGCCGGGACTTCGCTGATCGGATTGATTCAAGCCGCTTCTGAAAATCCGCATCATCCTTTTCAGCAGGAAGGGCTGGGAGCCAATCATCTTTCTTTTCGTGTTAAAGCGAGTGATTTTGATGCAACGGTTAAAGCCCTTGAGAATCGCGGGGTTAAGGTTCTTTTTGTAAAAAAACGTCCCAAGTCATGGTCTGTGTATTTTTTGGATCCTGATGGAAACAAACTTGAAATCACTTCCTGGCCTCAAGAGGAGAGCTCTTCTTGGTAAAAAAAATTCTAGGAACGTTTCGTCTCGATTTTAAACTCCGCATTTCGATCGCTTTTTTCATTGTGACTGCTTTTGCTTCTACTTTTATCTTCCAATATTTTTATAAGCAAACGCTGGAAGATCATTTCAATTGGCTGCGCGGAGAACTGGTCAACCTTGCACAAATGGCTGCCTCGAGAGTTTCCGCTGAGGATGTGAAGGCGATTCCTCTGACGGCCGGATGTGAAAAACATCCAGCTCACCAGAAAATGGTGGAAACGCTGAAAGCCATTGTCAAAATCGATGCGCGCATTGCGGATGTTTATATTTTGGTGCCGTCCGGACAAAAGTATCTTTTGAGGTTTGTGGCAAATGCAGACCGTGAATTAACGCCCGTGGGCTGCGGAGAAAAATTTGATGTTTCCAATTATCTGGAAATCCAGTCGGGTTTTTCCGTGCCGTCTGCGGATCGACATCCGGTTCGCGATAAATGGGGAGTGTGGTTCTCAGGTTATGCTCCGATTTTAGATACGAAAGGTCGCCCCTACGCACTTCTCGGAATGGATGTCTCGGAGGGGACGATTCAGCAAATTCAAAAAAATTTGTTTGAACGCTACACCTTTTTTATGATTCTGATCATGACCATGTCGCTTCTCATGGGCTTTCTTATTTCAGGATGGCTCTTGCAGCCTTTGGAGCGGATTATTTTAAGCATGGAAAAAATCAGTGAAGGGCGATTGGATTTTCGTTTGGAACCTTCGCCTATGTCTGAATTTGACCGGATCGGACACTACTTTAATCGGATGGCAGAAGCCCTTAAACAGAACATGACACAGCTTGCGGAAACCGTGAGACGCCAGGAGCGCATTTCGCGTGAACTTGAAATTGCGGCAGAACTCCAGTCGCGCGCGCTGCCATCCTCGGTTCCCATGGTTTCTCAGTTGGACATTGCGGGAAAATCTTATCTCGCGGCCCGTGTGGGTGGTGATTACTATGATTTTTTTCGGGTGTCTGAAAATCAAACCGGGTTTGTGATTGCTGACGCTACAGGCAAGGGGATTTCCGGCGCACTTTACATGACCACGTCCCGGAGTCTTTTTCATTTGATGGTTCAAGGCGAATCTTCGCCTTCGGTCGTGCTTGAAAAAACAAATAATGTGATTGCCAATGAATCAATTTCCGGGACCGGACTTTTCATTACTCTTTTCTACGGAATTTTTGACAGCGCAGCCAATCGATTAATTTATTCCAACGCGGGACACAATCTTCCTATTATTTACCGGGCAAAATCTCGGACCTGTGAACCGCTCAAGTCTCGCAGTATTCCCATCGGGATTGTTGCGGATCAGTCTTTTCCTGAAGAATCTGTGGATCTTGGACCCAATGATGTTTTGATCCTCTACACCGACGGAGTGACTGAGGCTAGGAACAAGGAAAACGAAATGTTTGGAGTCGAGCGCTTTAAAGAGGAAATTGAATCCGTGGCGCATCAAAATGCAGATTCGATCTTGCACCATCTCTACAGTAAGATTCATCACTTTGCGGATGATCAGGAGCAGCACGATGATATTACGATTGTCGTGGTCAAGAAAAAAACCTGATATTTTTCAAAAATCTTGTCTTTAGCCTTGATCATTTGAGCCGATATTTCTTGTTATGAAACGAAGATCTCTCCTTTCTCATTTTCTTGTCGTTGTTCTATTTTTTGCTGTGGCGGCTTCCACGATTTGGGCCTATGGAAGCGCGGCTTTGGACAGCTCTAAGGCTTATCAGAAATTTACCAAGCGGCCGCTCAATGAACTTTCAAAATTGGTATTTTTGATTGACCGGTTTGAAGAATTGAATGTGACTGTGGTTTTTGGAAATCATGAATACACGGCAGAGGAATCATCCCGGTATGCCAAACGCTACTTAGCGCAGCATTTTCAGAATTCACAATCAGCTGCTTCGTGGCTTAAGCTGAACTGCTATCGCGTTCCAGAGACCAAGGACATCATTTATTTTAAAGGTTCGGATAAAAAACTCACCATTGCTAGAGACGTTCTTCTTAATGAACTTGCACAGTTGAATCAAGCGGCTAAAGCCTGACCTCTCTCTTTTGCTTATAATCGACCGATCAAGGGCATTCAGCTCGTTCCTTCGTGTGTCCAAAATTCCCAGTCATTCCCGGATTTATGAATTAAGTCTCGCCCAGAATTTCCCAGAGATTCTTCTCCACCGCTCAAATTTTCCCAGCGTGAAAATTTTCGCTCGCGCGCTCGGCTTCGCTCGGCAAGAGACTTCGACGACGCCAGCTCTCGGAGCGCTTCGAGCTAGGTTCCCGCTGCTTTGTATCCAATACAAAGCAGCGGGATCGAAGCGCGAGAGCGCAGGCGGTCACTCGGCCGCTGGAGCCGATGAACCGCCGATGGCAGAGTCGAAGTCTCTTGCCACCGTGCCCACTCAGTCTCGCGAGCGTGTTTCAGAATCCTGGGAAATTCTGTGCTATTTTTAAAAGAAAAAGTGGGAATGGTCAGGTCCAAAATTCCCATTGAGCCTTCTGGTTGCTTTGGGATAAAATACCAACCTTTTGCAGGAGAGGTCCAAGACCTCAGGAAGAAGTGTCTCCATGGATAAACAAAAGTCATTAGGCTACTACCAGGATGCGGCAGAATATCTTGCCAGCCAAAACGATCTCTACCGCTATATCCAAATTAAATTGATGGCGCTTGGGTACCGCATGACCCACACTCAGCAAGACTCCCAGTTTATGGAGATGGTGAACTCTCTTTTCCAAAATACTCAGGAAAAGAATCGTCTTCTTTCTGATTATTTATGCCCGGTGGATTTCCGGATCCAAAGTTTTTTAGATGATTATTTGAAAGATGCCAGGCTCAAGGATCGGCCCAAGCTTCCGGTGAATACTCTTATTTTGGATCAGCACGGACTTTCACGCTGTCTTTCACTGCCGCACGGAAAAGATCTTTTTGAATCCGACTATGTTTCCTCTTACCGTCTTCATCAAGGCGTGCTTCATAATCCTCGTAGTGACCGCCGAACCACCGAAGGTTCTTTCCATATTGCAGAAGGCGGGCTTGCAATTCCGGATGACAAGCGAGCGGTTCCTAAATCTGTTTTTGGTCGTTTGCTTCTCCATGCACTGACGCCGCCTAAATCGCTTTTGCGTCTCCCGTTTACTTCTGAAGAAACGAATCCGCTTGAGATTTTTGTCTCGCTTTTACTGAGACCCCTGGTTTGTCCTGAGATTCCTGGGTTTACTGAAAAAAAATCCATGGAAATTCGTTTCTTTGTGCCTGGAAGTCTGGTCAGCAATTTGGATTTTGTGGAATCCATTTTTGGCAATGCTGGGGACCCTTATCTTCCTGAAAATGATGCGGGATTGGATTCCGAGCACTGGACCGGACATTCAGGATGCGTCATTCTTGCTCCGCATCTGACTCAAATCACGAAAGAAGAACTAGGGCTTCCTCATTGGGATGACGCCAGCGAGCGTCAGCGAAAAGACGGGATGTGTTGGAAAGATCCCAAGGAGTTATATAACGGTGGAAATTCTTTCAAGGTCACGTGCCGGGACCAGCGCGGGATCATGGTAACGCTCATTGCTGATAATTATTTTGGGTACTGCAAAAAAGAAGTCAAAACCCAGATCAGCATGTCAGCCAATCTTTTTGGCCTTTGTGAAGAGGAGCATGCCGGAGGCGCGGTTGCGTTTCAGCGCTATGATCTTACGGAAAAATTTTCCTTAGCCCAGTTGGCGCTTAAAGTGCCGCATCATTTTTCTGATTTGCGAAAAATGTTTCCGGACATGATCGACTTTAAACCTGAGGGATACGGGGTCGACAAAAAGCATCCCCGCATTTTGTATGTGCCTGAAGATGCGGTTTTTGATTTGAATGCGCAAACTATTTCCTGGGTATCGGGGGACAAGCCTCAGCAAATCAAGCTGCTTCCAACCCAAGTTTATCTTTATCCCAATGGATACATGATGAATATGGAGAAAAAATTTGGCGGTCGTTACTGGCGCTTAATTGGAACCGTGGGTGAGGGAACTGTCTGTCACAAACCCTCTACTGTTTCGGGCGGAGGAAAATCAGAGATTTCAAAACCGCTTGCCAATGCCATTATCACGGGTCCGATCTTTACCGCGGACTTTGACAAGGATTTAGATTTGGTAGATGAAATCCTGAACAAGGATTTTGGCAACCGATTCAAAGTGCCTTTTGCAAAGAAACAACAGAGCCGGAGCATTTTGAGTGCTCAGAGATCGCTTGGTTCTGTGATCAAACTTTTTACTCCGCTTCCCGAATATTCGGATGATTACAACGCCTGGATCAAAAATATTCCCAGCTACATCAAGGAACTGGTTTTGATCGTCAAACGATTTTACAAGCCTCAATGGGGGAAAGACTGGCGTTCTCACTTCAGTGTGGACATCATTAATGGGCTTCCGGGATATGAACTCAAATATCACGGTACGCCAATGGTGGCTAACTATCTGCGTGTGGGACTTGAAAAAGATGGCTCATGGCGCCTTTATCAACTTCGACCGGATTTTAATTCGGCAACCAAGCTTCAGATTGAGGATGATATTTCGGCTTCTGTGGTGGTGCCTGCCTCCGCGCTAAAACAGCAAAACTTAAGTGAAAGCCGGACATCTTTCAAAGTGGCTCAAAATTGCGAGTACCGTCTTTTTCAGCGACCGGATGATGCGATCATTCGTGGATTTGATAAAGAAACCGAGGAGCATTTCACGCTTCCTAATAACTTTGTTTCTAATTATGAACCGCTCACCAAGCAGGATGCGAAGCTGATTATTGAAGATGCCGCGCGCTTTGATCAATATACCGAGCCGATGAAGCGCATGATTCGTGATTATGCGAATCAGGGAAAAACTGATTTTTTTGTCTCCACCGCGCATCCGCGAATGATTGAAGGGAAGCCTTCTAAGAATCCTCGATTTTTGCAAAATCGTCCGGATCTTGTGACTCCTTTCAGAACTTATTTGGCACATTTACTGGTTAGGCTTCACCGAAAAATTCCAGCTTCAGAGCCTGTGCTCTTTCCTGTGAGCGCGGTTTTGGCCGGACGGAGAAATAATCCGCCGGAATCTGGAGTGCGAGCGCTTTGTGTTTATAGCCCGATTCATTATCAGGAACTTCCTGAACTTTTTATGGATCTGATTTGCTCGCTTACGGGACGTTCACCTTCAACAACCGGAGCTGGGTCTGAGGGAGCGCTGACCAAAGGACCTTTTAACGCACTGCTGCCAACAGCCGATCTGAATAATGCGCTCGTTTCATTTATTTTAACGGGTTATGACGGATTTACTACGGCAGCGGGGTTTGTGGGGCCAGATGTTCGTGTGGATCATGATGTGAGTTTGTTGATCCCCGAGATTTGGTGCCGGATGCAGTCCGAAGAACGTGATGCCAAGTATCTTCTCCGCGAGCATTACCTGGAAAAAGTGCAAGATTTTGAACATCAGGGAAAGAAAGTTTTAGCCAGCCGATTGGGATACCGCATCACGGCAAAATTTGTGAATGCTTTCTTGGGCCGGGTATTTAACAATCCGTCTGCTGTATTTAGTGAAGACATGTTGCGTCCAGAAAAACAAAATTTGGAAATATTTGTGGATGGAGTCAACAATGTGGTGGAAGCTCAGCAGCGTGTAGCGCAGGCTTATTTTCGCGATGGGAGTGCAGAGCTTGCGTGTCCTCCGATCCAGGCGATTTTACACATCATGGCTTACGGACATTTTGAAGGAAAAGATGCGCAGCATCCGGACATTCGGGCTTTGTTTACCCGAGAGTCGTTGTTGGCAAGCGAATGGTACAAAGAACGGCTTCGCATCAAGCAGGCTTCGGATCTTCAGTTGTGGCGGCGTCATATTCAGTATTTGGAACAGTTTTTGGCCAATCCGAATTATTCCGGAGAAGCGCAGCGTTTAAAAATTGCTGAGCGTCTTGACCGCGCACGAAAGCATCTGGAAAACGCGCGGTCCGCAGCTTATCTTGAGCGTTTGAGCGGGACGCTTGGCTCGGATCCGGTTTATATGCAGCGCCTGACAACCTTAGCTGTTTCCCGAGGTTCCGAACTTTCAGTCTAGCGTTCAGATGAGCGCCTATTTTCTTTTAACCTGACAGAGAATCGAAATTCCTATGGGATCCGGAGAATCGCCGTTTACGTGGGTGGGCATTTTTTTTGTGGGGTTGGGTCTTAATCTTACGCCATGCGTCTATCCCATGCTTTCCGTGACCATCTCTCTTTTTTCTGCTCAAAAATCTCACGGACGTTTGGAGTCTTTGACCCGCGCTATTTTTTATGTGCTGGGCATTGCTTTTACGAATACAACTTTGGGAGTTTTTGCCGCATTGACAGGCGCTTTTTTCGGAGCTGCGCTCCAACATCCTGTGGTTCTCTTGGGAATTTCTGTCTTCCTCTTTCTCCTTGCTCTGAGCATGTTTGGAGTTTATACCTTTCAATTGCCATCCTGGATCGTAAATCGTGTTTCCGGAGCCAGAAAATTTAATGTCTTGGGTTTCTTTTTTTCCGGGATCTGCGTCGGGGTTTTTGCAGCGCCTTGCATTGGCCCAGCCTTGCTTGCTCTCTTGACCTGGGTTGCGACCATGAAAAATGTTTGGTTTGCCGTGGCTGTTTTCTTTGTGCTTTCCATGGGGCTGGGTTTTCCTTATCTGCTTTTAGGCGCGTTTTCTGGAGTGCTTTCCAAAATTCCTAGGTCCGGATCATGGCTTGTTTGGTTTGAACGTTTGTTCGGTGTACTTTTAATCTCGCTTGCTTTTTTTTATCTCGCACTTGCGGTTTCTCCTTTGTTGCTGCGCTGGGTTTTGCCCGTATCGCTTGTGCTCGGAGGAATTTATCTTGGATTTCTTGAGCAGTCTGTGAAGTACTCGAAAGTTTTTGATTTCTTCCGAAAAGCTGCGGCTTGCGCGGCGTTACTCATGGCCTTCTTACTGTCATTTTCAGGACCAAAGCAGCGTGTGGATTGGCAGGAGTATTCGCCAGAAAAACTTCAAGCATCCATTCAAGCGCATCATCCGGTCATCTTAGATTTTTATGCGGACTGGTGTATTCCGTGTCATGAAATGGATCATGTGACTTATGTCCATCCACGAGTTGTGGAAGCCATGCAGTCTTTGGATCGCTACAAGGTTGATTTGACTCAAGCGGATCAGGGGCCTAATTCGGAATTGGCTGAGCAGTATCAAATCGAAGGAGTTCCTACCGTTGTTCTATTAAAACCGGACGGGAATGAGGCAGAAGAACTTCGGATGATGGGATACGTGGGTCCTGAGGAATTTTTGGAGACCCTTCGCCGATTAAAAAAACTTGCCTCTGTACCCGAGACGAATCAATGATCATGAAATTCGGATCTTTGATTCCGGGACTTCTCCTAACAGGCTTATTATTTTGCGGATGTTCGAAAGCAGAGTGGGGCGGAAGAATCGCACTTTTTCAAGCGGAACAGCTTTTTTGGAAAACCCACGTTCAGATGAAATCCAGCCGAATTTCCTTTCAAGCCCGCCAGCCGTATTACCGAAAAGCTTGTGAATATTATTTAACGGCTTTAGATAAGGCGCCTCATCTGTTTAACTCTCCTCGTATCGAGGAAGCGAGTCTGACCTGTTCTAACGCTGAAAATCAGGAAGCCACGGCCCGCTGGGAGGAACTCTACGCTATTTATTGCCAGTCGCATCCTAAAGAATGCGAATACGGCGATATTCCCATGGGCGGCCAAGAATATTGATGGTTTTTTGACTGAGATCTTCCGTTTTTTTGCCTCAGAAACTCTTCCCAATCCTTATTTGACTAGAAAATGCTAGTTTTTTGCAGAATCCAGACTTTTTATCAATGCAAAAATATGTCAAATTTGTTCATTTGATTGACGCATCATTGAAGAATGGCAAGACTTCTATTACTCTTTGAATAAGAGGAAAGAGGCATGAAATGATTACTATCAAATTATTTAGGGAAGAACTAGAAGCTCTTATTGATGAAAATAAGAAATTTCTCGATGATCTAAAATATTACGATGTTTCTTCGAGTGTGTACCTCCAGATCTTCATAGCTCAAAAAATCCATCAGCTCGAAGGAATGAGCCTCCAGGTGGATGAATATGAGAAAAATCCGGAGATCACGGACCTGAATCACCTTTATCAGGTTTTTGGAGATGTCCGCTCAGATATATACTTTGCCTGCAAGAAGTGGCGTTTGCAGGTTGAGTACAAATATCAGCGACTTAAATCCAAACTCGGGAAGCTTTACTATATTTCGTCTTTGGGAGCCTGATTTAGTTTTTCTGACCTAACCCGCAATTCTCATTCCTATAAAGAGAATTGCGCGCGAAGTGCTGTGGTACAAATAAGTTTTAACATTTGTACCACGAGCACCTGCGATTGCTTATAGCAGGTGCCGCACTTCTGAAGCGTGAAGCTTCAGTGAGTGCAGGGGTTGTCTTTGACGCACTGTCATCTTTACAGTGCGTCAAACTTAGGCCGCAAAACAAGCGGCCAAAGCGTATTTCTTATTGATTAAATAAAATCAATGAGAAATACGGGCTAAAGTGCGGATGCTTTGTAGATTACCGAGGAACCTTCCACTTTAAAAGCTGCTACCGCTGCCGGTACGAGCCACGAATCACCTCGTTTAAACCCTAGAGAGAACCCTGCGCTTTTGATTTTGCCAGACCCTTTGAGACAAATCATGATCTGAACTCCGTGAGAAACAGGTTCGTGGTGAGATTTGGAGCGTGTGATTTGAAGACGCGAAAGCCGCAGTTGCTGCATCTCCGGGCAATGGTAGATCCATTCGGTTGTTGTTATTTTTCTGGGTTTAAGGAGGGTTGGTTTTTTCGGTTTGAAATCTAAAATCTCACAAAGTGCTTTACTGTCCACATGTTTGTGTGTCAGCCCACCGCGTAAAACGTTATCAGAATTTCCCATGAGCTCAACACCATTTCCAGAAAGATAAGAGTGAAGTTCTCCTGGATTTAAAAAGAACGCTTGCCCGGGTTTGAGTTCAATCAAGTTGAGAAAGAGCGGACTCAGCACACCCATATCTTCGGGGTAAATTTTTAATAATTTCAAAATCAAAGCAAAGGTTTTCTCTTTTGAACGTTTAGCCGCCGCTTTTTGAACCTCTCGAATGGCATCGCACTTATGATTTTCCGACAGCGTAAGCACTCCTGAAATAAATTCTTTTAAGGAACGCTTTTTTTGTAAGTTCCTAAAAACCGGGATCTGAGCCAAAAAGGGAACTTTTTTCACCAAAGCAATGATTTCAGAAATTGGTCTGAATCCACAAAGCGCTGAAAAAGGGGAAATTGCGCAAAGAATCTCAGGTTTTGGATTCTGGTCTTTAAAGTTTCTTTGATCGGAATCCATAGGTATTTTTAACAGATTTTCACGTCTCCAGCCATTTCGAGCCTGTGCGGCATTGGGATGGGCTTGAATCGAAAGAGGCTGATCAATGCTGAGAATTTTAAATAAAAAAGGGAATCCGTGAGATGCATTCGGTCCCAGAATGTCTGGTGCATATTTTTGGAGTGCAACATCTAATCGCATCGCTTGGCGCTGGACCTTTATTTGTGAAGGGGCTTTGGGATGAGCGCCCATCCAAAGTTCGGCTTCGGGTTTTGAGGATTTTTCTTTGATATTCAGGAGTTTTGAAATGCCGCCGGGTTTTCCCCAGGCGTAATAGAGAATGGAATTATTGAGGAGGGATATACGGTTAAAAGCCATAGCTTTTATTGCAAGGGAAGAATAGGGAATGAGGGGGAAGAAGATGAAGTAAAAGGTTATTCATTATTTGTTTTTTTGTCCTTCCGAAATCCTCATCCATCATTATTCTGCATTTAAAGAACGCGCCCGCCGCGAATCGAACGCGGGACCTACTGCTTAGAAGGCAGTTGCTCTATCCAACTGAGCTACGGGCGCGCGACACGGCTTCCTCAGCCGTGCGAGCGCCGTACTTGCGCATCGGCGCAAGTACGGGCGCGAATAAATTTTTGCTCTGATCTTTCAGCACCCAAAGCAAATGCTTTGGGTGCGACACGTGAAGTTTTTGTCGAACTTCTACGTGTCGACTTGGCCGACCCTGTACATGGGTGCAGGGTCGAGCGCGGGGACCATCAAATTTGCTATCCCCTCCGTTGGTTGCTTCGGGGACTGCTCGCGTGGTGCTTGAGGCACCTCTGCGAGTCCGCGGCGACCGAGGAAATTTTTTAAATCTTGATAAATCGTACCAGATCTTGAAGGAATTTGAAAGAGAGAGTCCTGAAAATGAAAATTATCCGGTAATTAAAAGATGGCAATCGCGGGGAAGATTTTTTGCGAGTGTTTTGATCACGCTACCTCGCAAAAGATTGACGATGCCAAGGCGGCGAGAGGCTCCGATCATCACTGTTTCAATATTTAAGTCGCGCGCTGCTCGGGCAATTTGTTTCCCAACGTCACCACCAAACTGCCACACAGGAATTCCAACCAAACCAAGTTTTTCAATTTCTTTTTGTGCCGACTCAAGCACTTCCACGGATTGTTTCGAAGGCTCAATTTCATCCGGAAGATCTCGGAGCGCTATCGAGGAGTCGACCACATCAAGATAAACCGCATTTTCTCCCAAAGCCTTGGCGCGAAGCACTGCTTCTTCGAGCAAGGAAAGATTGACTCCTCTCAACGCGACTAAACAAGTACTTTTGTATAAAGCGGAAAGCTCTTTGGCTTCATCGACAGTGAGTACCGTGGATTCCGTGGCCAAAGCCGGTGCAGGTGCTGGAAGAATTTTTTTGGTGATGAATCGAAGTGTAAGACCAATGCTCAAAATACTCATTACAAACCAAAAGGCATTTGGCTTTTCAAAGCAAATCGTAATTTCAACTCCCAAAAGGATAACGGCAGCAATAGCCAGTGTCAGGCGATGCCATGGATTGAGTTTGAGTTTAAAGTTGGTGGCACAAGCTCCAAGGTTCATGGTGATGGCGCCCACCACTCCAATGGCATAAAGAGAAGCCAGGCCCACAATATCAGCTTCCATACAAAGAACCAGAACAGGAATGGCTACTGCTACCACAAGAGACATCCAAGGCATGCCGTACTGGTTGAGATCGCTGAAGACAGAAGGCATTTCTCGGTCTTTAGCAAGTAAGTACTGGACGCTTACAAGACCCGTAATGGCAGTGTTTACGGCGGAAAGAAGCAAGAGTCCAAAAATCAGCGAAATCACATGACCGTACCATGGGCCAATATAGTGGTTGGCTAATGCTCGAAGCATGTCTTCTGTATGTCCCGTCAGATTCGGAATGGCGTTCATGGCAACGCCAAGTAAAAAAGTAATGACAGAAACTTCGATCATGACCGGGATGATGGATTTGGCAGAAGTTTTTTCAACGGGTTCCACCATAATTCCGGTCATGTTTGCCACAGCTTCAACCCCTGAAAGAGCTAAAACAATTCCAACAAAAACGCTCCAATTGCGCGGCAAGTTGGGTTCAGGCATGGTGAGCTGCACGTGCGGAAGATTCGGAATGGTGGAAATAAATAAAATGGAAGCAGCGCCTGTGGCGGCTACAGCAATCCAAGTGGCAATACTGCCGCTCTTGGTGGGTCCGACCCAGTTGATGATGCCAATCAGGACAATGGATCCGATGGCCCAAAGTTGAGGGTTGGGGACATGGAAATAATGAAATGCATCCAGCGCGCTCAGAGAAACTGTGACTACGTAATCTGCGACTAAAAGTAAAGAAGCACAAACAGCTAAAAGTTGAGAACGGGTTTTGACTGAGGAGTAAACGCCTCCGCCATCTGGGAAAATTTTGCAGACAATGAGATAGCAAAATCCAACCAAGATCGTGAGCAGAGACATGAGACCAAGGAAAAACCAAGAAGCATGACCTGCGAGTGCAAAAGCAATCCCCAGCGTGTAAGCCTTGCTTGTGCCCCAATCGCCGTAGAGCATGGCCCCAGCCTGATACCATTTAAGCTCACGAGGCCTCGCAACTTTTTTGGTCGTGATCATCATAACGGTAAGCTCAGCCGGTGATAATTAAGCGGCATTGCTTTGGAAGGGATCTTGCCAAGGTGACAAGTACGTCACCTCGTAAAAGCGTGATAATTTCACTTCGCCGCGAGGAACCAATCATCACCGTATTGACCTGAAGCTCTTCTGCTGCACGTGCAATCTGTCTTCCAGCATCAATTCCAAATTGCCAAAGAGGAATTCCGGTCATGCCATTGTCTTCGATTTCTTTTTGCGCTTCTTTGAGAAGCTTAAGCGCATTTAGGTCAGGTTCTAATTCTCGAGGAAGCTCAAGCGCAGGTGGTGCGGCTTGAACATAATCCAGATAAATCGCTTTTTCTCCCAAGGCTTTTGCGCGTCGAACCGCTTCCTTAAGAAGATACGGATTTAAAGTACGGATAGCTACCAAGAAAGAACATTTATAAAGAGGAGCGATTTCTTTGGCTTCGGCAATGGTGAGGACATTGC
>CAZOOM010000049.1:0-19199 GCA_964581425.1 uncultured bacterium
CCCGCAGTTGATCCGCCGAAATGAATGGATGAAAAGCGCATGAAACGTTCGCTTAATAACGCGACCACAGAATCGCTGACCGCGTATTTTTTTCTGCTCCCCAATCTTCTCGGTTTTTTGATTTTTACCATGATTCCAGTTTTTTCTTCCTTCATTCTGAGTTTTATGAAATGGGACCTTCTTTCTCCCGCACAATTTGTCGGACTTAAAAATTTTTCTGCGCTTTTTAAAGATCCGTTTTTCTGGAAATATTCCTGGAACACGATTTATCTTATGCTCGGAATTCCCATCGGGATGGCAGGCTCGTTGTTGCTGGCGATTGCCATGAATCAAAAGTTAAAAGGGATTGTTTTCTTCCGTACGATTTATTTTCTGCCTACGATTTGCTCCGGGGTTGCGATCTTCATGTTGTGGCGCATCATGCTTAATACAGATTATGGTGTGATCAATACTTTGATTTCTCAGTTCGGATCCATGATCGGATTGACGCTTCAAGGTCCAAGCTGGCTGACGGATGAAAAATGGGCCAAACCCGCGCTCATCATTATGGGCGTCTGGCAGTCGGTGGGTGGTTACAACATGATTCTTTATCTTGCTGCGCTGCAAGGCGTTCCTCGTGATCTTTATGACGCTGCGGAAGTAGACGGCGCAAACTCGTGGCAAAAATTTTGGGCCGTCACGTGGCCGCAAATTTCTCCTACCACGTTTTTTATCCTGATCATGAGTGTGATCGGAGGGTTTCAGGGAGGATTTGAATCTGCTTACATTATGACGGGCGGCGGGCCGAACGGTTCTACAACGACCATTTTCTATTATTTGTACAAGAACGCATTTGAGTGGAGTCAGATGGGCTATGCTGCGGCCATTGCCTGGATTCTTTTCATCATTATCTTTTCATTTACCATTTTACAGTGGCGTTTCTACGGAAATAAAGTTCACTACTATTGATGCCTATGGAATTCGAACAGCTTAAAAAACGTCATCGCCGCCAAATCTTGATTAAAAAGGGATTTGCTTATTTCATTCTCGTCGCAGGCTCCATCAGTATGATTGCTCCCTTTCTCTGGATGCTGACCACTTCGCTGAAACAATCCGGAGATGTTTTTACGGCTTCTGCTCATTGGTGGAGAGAATGGATTCCTTGTTCTTTTGTGTGGGAGAATTACGCCAAGGTTCCGAATGTGGTTCCTTTTTTTAGATTTTATCTCAACTCCATTTTTGTCACGGTGTGCGTGACTTTCGGTCAAGTGTTGACAAGTTCTATGGCTGCGTATGCGTTCGCGCGTCTTAAATTTCCGGGCCGTGACAAAATCTTTTTTGGATATATTGCAACCATGATGCTTCCCGGCGCAGTGACCATGATCCCCGTTTTTATTTTGCTCCGGTACCTGGGATGGATTGATACTTATCAAGCCGTCATTCTTCCCGGGATTTTTACCGCATACGGGACATTTATGCTGCGCCAATTCTTTTTAACCCTTCCCAAAGAATTGGAAGATGCTGCAAAGATTGATGGATGCTCTCTCTTTGGAATTTTCTGGAAGATCATTCTTCCTCTTTCAAAACCAGCGCTTGCGACTTTAGTGACCTTTACGTTTATGGGAACCTGGATGAGTTTTATGTGGCCTCTTACGGTATTAAACACACACGATAAATTCACACTGCCGGTAGGACTTGCGTATTTTCAGAGCCTGCACACGACGAATTGGACGCTTCTGATGGCGGCGTCGGTCATGACCATTCTTCCGATTTTTATTGTCTTCATTATTAATCAGCGCTTTTTTGTGGAAGGCATCAAACTGACGGGGTTAAAGGGTTAAGATGCGCGCGTTGATTCTTGCCGCTGGAAAAGGAACGCGGATGCGTTCTGAAAAAGCCAAAGTACTTCATGAAATCTCGGGCCATCCCATGCTTGCTCATGTGCTTGATACTTTGGAATCCTTGGGTGTTCGAGAAATCGCTGTGGTCGCAGGAGCTCACTCGGATCAGGTCGAGCATTTTCTCGCTCACCGATATCCTCAAAAGAAATTGCGTCCTCAGTTGATTTTTCAAAATCCTCAGCATGGGACGGGGCATGCGGTGATGGTGGCGGAAAAATTTTTAAAAAAAGGAAAAGATGATATTTTGATTTGGCCTGGTGATATGCCGCTCCTTCGCACCGAGTCGCTGCGTCATTTTTTTCAAGAGCATCACGAAGCGAAAGCAGCGGTAAGTGTTCTTTCTGCCAAGGTCAAAAATCCCTTTGGATACGGACGCATTTTAAGAAATTTTGGTGAGTTTATCGCGATCAGGGAAGAACTGGATGCCACAGAGGAAGAGCGCCGAGTTTGCGAAGTGAATACAGGAGTTTATGTTTTTCAGCGTGACGCGCTGCTTGCTTCTCTTAAAAAAATTCGTCCTAACAATTTGAAAAAAGAATATTATCTCACGGACACTTTGCAAATTTTGCGTGAAGAAAATCATCATGTTGCAGCGTTTTCTTTGGCCAGTGAAGGGGACGCGCTTGGAATTAATTCTCGAAATCAGCTTGCGGAGGCTATTCAAATGATGAATCAGCGGGAAGCGAATAAACATTTAGAAGCCGGCGTGACTCTGGTGAGTCCCGAGCAGACCTATATTGAGCCTGGCGTCAAAATCGGAACGGATACTGTCATTTACCCCTGGACCTTTATTGAAGCGGGTGTCCAGATTGGGAAAAATTGCCAAATCGGTCCCTTTGCGAAGATCCGAAAAGGGACAAAAATTGAAGATGGCTGCATTGTGGGCAGTTTTGTGGAGGTCAACCGTTCGAAGTTAGGAAAGAAAGTTTATGCCAAGCACTTGGCTTATTTAGGGGACGCAACCGTGGGTGAGGGTTCTAATATTGGGGCTGGTACCATCACGGCAAATTATGACGGTAAAAATAAGCATCAAACCATTATAGGTAAAGGAGTTATGACTGGTTCTAATACCGTACTCGTAGCTCCGGTTACGCTTGGAGACGCCTCGAGAACTGGGGCTGGATCCGTAGTCCGTTCAGGAACCAAGGTTGCCAAAGGGATGACCGCGGTTGGTGTTCCGGCGCGAGTTTTATCCCTCAAAAAAAGATAATCAAAAATTCCTGAAGGATTGGGCTTGGTTTTCCAAGGCCTTTTCCATATAATACTTCGCCTTTAGCCTTCAGACATTCTTTCGGATTTACCGGCTAAAACGAACCTTTCGATCGACCCAATATGAGAGTCATGAAGAAAAGTTACCACTCTGATTTCAGTCGGGATGAATCTTTGGTGATTTTAGGGGGCAATTCAAACACACCCCTAATTCAGGAGATTGCATCTTTGCTTGGACGACCGCAGGCTGATGTCCTTGTTGGACGTTTTCCTGAAGGGGAGATTCAGGTTCAGATCCGCGAAAATGTCCGCGGTAAGGATGTCTATATTGTTCAGTCGACTTGCACGCCGACGAACGATAATTTGATGGAATTATTAATTATGATCGATGCTGCGAGGCGTGCTTCGGCTCAGCGCATCACGGCCGTGCTTCCTTATTTTGGATATGCGCGTCAGGATCGTAAAGATCGTCCACGCGTTCCGATTACGGCCAAGCTTGTTGCGAATTTGATTACCGAAGCGGGCGCTGATCGCGTGCTTACGATGGATCTTCACGCGGGACAGATTCAGGGATTTTTTGACATTCCTGTGGATCATTTGTATTCGATCAAAGTGGTTGGAGAATTTTTCAAAAAGAAAAATATTCCAAATCTGGTGGTGGTAGCGCCCGATGTCGGCGGCACAAGAATGGCCCGAGCTTACGCCAAGATGCTTGAGTCTCCGTTTGCGATCGTCGATAAGCGCCGTGAAAGTGCGACACAAACTCACGTGATGAACATTATCGGTGAGATCAAAGGAAAAAATGTTTTGATGGTTGACGACTTGATCTCTACTGCGGGGTCGATTGTCGAAGCAGCCATGGCGCTCAAAAAAGCAGGGGCGCTTGAGATTTATGCTGCTGTGGTGCACCCGGTTTTGGCAGGACCAGCCATTGAGCGTATTCAAAACTCGGTGATTTCAAAATTATTGGTAACTAATTCAATCCCTCTTTCGGATGAAAAGAAGATTGGGAAAATAGAACAGCTTTCTGTGGCGCCGCTACTAGCGGAAGCCATTTCGCGTATTCACGCGCATGTTTCGGTCAGCTCACTTTTTGAGCAGGCCGGAGTAGAAGCCTGATTTTTTAAGGAGGAATAATTTCATGGAAAAAGTAATTTTAGCAGCACAAAAAAGAAGCACGGATGGATCTCGTGCTGCCAACCGCATTCGCCGTCAAGGCTTGATTCCTGCGGTGGTTTATGGTCACGGGATGACGCCTGTGGCTGTTCAAGTTGGGACGCGTGAACTGCATAAAGCGATCCATACTAAAGCCGGAGCTAACGTGATCATTGATTTGAATGTCGCTGATCTCAAACTCAAAGAAAGCACGGTTTTGATCAAAGCGATTCAACATAATCCTGTTACTGATGAAATTGCTCATATTGATTTCACGGTCATTTCAATGACTGAAAAGATCAAAGTCAATGTTCATATCGCGGTTTCTCATGCGGATGAATCTGAGGGCGTAAAGATGGGCGGCGTGCTTGATCTTGTGCATCACGAAGTTGAAGTGGAATGCTTGCCAACGGCCATTCCTGCCAAGATCGAAGTGAATGTTAAAGCTCTTAAGATGGGCGAGTCGGTTCATGCTAAAGACTTGAAACTTCCCGAAGGTGTTGTTTGCACCCTTCCTGCAGATGAGGTGGTGGTTTCTGTTCAAGCTCCTCGTCAGGAAGAAGTGGCAGCTGCTCCTGCGGAAGGTACAGAGCCTCAACAGCCTGAAGTCATTGAAAAGGGTAAGAAAGACGAAGATAAAGAAGAAGGAGCTGCTGCTCCCAAGCAGGGCTAGTCTTTCTTTCGAATGCTATGAAGCTTATTGTCGGGCTTGGAAATTCGGAAGAAAAATATTTCGGAACCCGGCACAATGCGGGCCGTCTTGGCGTCGAATTTCTCGCACGAAACGAAAAGCTTTCCTTCTCTCGAAAAAAATTAGAAGCTTCTTGGTGTGCGCTCTGGCAATCCGATTCAGGTCCGGTGACTTTAAGTTATCCCGATCATTTCATGAATCTATCGGGTGAGAGCGTTTCAAAACTTGTGAAGCATCTTGATTTGAACCCGGCATCAGATCTTTTAATTTTAGTTGATGACGTTGCGCTTCCGTTTGGACGTTTACGTTTGCGTGCCAAGGGCAGTGACGGGGGACATAACGGACTAAAATCCATTGATCAGTATCTCGGCACTTCAGATTATGCGAGATTGCGAATCGGAGTGGGAATTCCTCAGGCTGAGGACTCCGCTGCGGTTTCAATAGATCAAATAGGGGTTCCTTTAGAAACCTACGTGCTTCAGCCGTTTACTAAAAAAGAACAAGAGAATTTGCCTGAAGTTTTAAGGCGTGTAGAGCAGGCTTGCCGAGATTGGCTCTTAAAGCCCATTGAGCAAGCCATGAATGCAGTGAATCCAGTTTAGTCGAATTTATCGTAACCTGTTGTTTTATTTAAGGTTAGGTTAAAAAACGAGCGCTTGCGCCTCACTGCATTCTATGTTAAAGTGTTCGTCACTTTTGGATCCTCTGCTCGACCCTCGAAGGCTTTCTTTGAAGATCTTCGGATTTAATCAGGATTCAGGACATCATATTCTAAGGAGATTATTGCATGAAACTTTACGAAGGTTTTTTTATTCTTCCGCCCGATGCGACTAATGATGCGCGGAAAACCCAGATTACGAATCTGGAAACATCCATTCAAAAATTTGGTGGAAAAATCGTTCAACGCATTGAACTTGGACGTAAACCCATTGGCTACATGCTGAAAAAATTCCGCGAAGGTTATCAAGTTGTGGTAGATTTTGAAATGAATCCGCCTTCGGTTCAGGATCTCCGCAAAGTTTTAGAATTACAGGAAGATACTTTGAAGTACATGGTGACGGTGAAGGTGCCTAAACCTGATCTTCCTCAAGTTGCACCCAAAACAGCAACAGCGCCAGCTCAGCATTCTGCTCCTGGAACCTACAGCGCTCCTTCGTCTCGTGCGCCTCGGAGATCACCAGCTTCAGGAAAAACATCTGAGAAAGCTCCGGTTCAATAATTTATGGCTGCTAGTTTTAATAAAGTCCTACTGCTTGGAAATCTGACGCGAGATCCAGAACTCCGCTATCTTCCTTCGGGTCAACCTGTGGCTTCATTCACGGTTGCTGTGAATCGTGCTTACACTTCACAAACAGGCGAAAAAAAAGAAGAAGTTAGTTTTGTCCGCGTAGTTGTCTGGGCACGTCTTGCTGAAATTTGTAATGAATATTTGAAAAAGGGGAGCCCTGTTTTTGTAGAGGGGCGCCTTCAGAGCCGCACTTGGGATGCACAAGATGGAACCAAGCGATCTTCTATGGAAGTGGTGGCTCAGAGTGTTCAGTTTTTAGGACGCGGTTCAGGCCGCGGATCTGATTCTCCGGCTATGGGCGTGGATGCCCCTGCGGATGATCATGCGATTTTTGAAGATGTTGAAAGTCTTCCCGCTTCTGGTGGTCGAGGCAAAAAACCTTCTGCCCCTGCGAGTGATGATCTTCAGCCAGACGAAGACGTACCATTTTAAAGATTTGGAAAAAAGGAGCTAAGCATTATGTATCAGCAGACAGGAAATTTTAGACGCGCACCATCCTCAAGCGGAGGGCCTGCAGGATCTGAGCCACGCGAACGCGGGGAACGCAGCGGTGGCCGTTTCAGCCGTAACCGGGTTTTCGTTAAAAAGACATGCCGTCTTTGTGCAGAAAAAACAGCGACCTTGGATTTTCGTGATTCTGAGCGTCTTCGCAAATTTTTGACTGAAAAAGGCAAGATCATCCCTCGTCGTATCACGGGAAACTGCGCGAAATGTCAGCGCATTCTTGCTCGTATTATCAAATTGGCCCGCCATGCGGGAATTATTGCTTTTCAGATCGATTAAGTTAAACGGGGTGTATTCATGGAGCTTATTCTTTTAAAAGATATCGAAACAGTGGGTCGCAAAGGGCAGGTGGTCCGCGTCAAAGACGGATTTGCGCGTAATTATCTTTTTCCTCAGAGTCTTGCTGTCGAAGTGACAAAAGACAATTTAAAGTTTGTGGAAGAGCACAAAGCACGCGCTCTAACGCGTCAGGCTAAAGAAAAAGCCGCGGCTCAAACCCTTGCACAGAAAATCAATGAGCTTAAAGTCTCCATCGAAGCTCGTGCTGGAGAACAGGGTAAATTGTTTGGTTCTGTGACGGGTGAAGATATTGCCAAGGCTCTTCAGGCTCAAGGTCACAAGATTCAGAAAAAACAAGTTGTGCTGAAGGACTCGATTCGCAATCTTGGCTCGTTCCCGGTGGTCGTGGAGATTTATCCCGAAGTCAGAACCACGATTACGGTTGAAGTTGTTGCTCAAGCCTCGTAAGCCGTAAGTTTTTTTCATAAGAGTCAAAGCGCTGTCCGGCGTCTTCGTTGAAAGGATTCTGTGGCGACATCGGAGCCCACCTCGTCCAGTCTTCTAGAAAAAGTACCACCTCAAAACCGCGAAGCGGAAATGAGCGTGCTTGGAGCCATGCTGTTTGAAGAAAATGCTCTGGTACGTGCCCTTGAACTTCTGCGCCCTGAATTTTTCTACGATGATAATCACTCAAAAATCTTTGCAGCCATGCAGGCTCTTTTTGAGAAAAATCGGCCAGTGGATTTGGTGACTGTTGCCGACGAGTTAAAAGCGCGTCAACAGCTTGAAGAAGTTGGAGGCCGCGCAGCCCTGACGCAACTCACGATGTCTGTTCCTACAGCGGCCCACGTAGAGCACTATTCCCACATTGTTAAAGAAAAAGCCCTTCTCCGAAAATTAATCCGAAATGCCTCAGAAGTGGTCCAGCAGTGTTTCGAATCTCAGGATAATGTCCAGGGCGTCTTGAATCACGCAGAAAAAATGGTTTTTGATGTGAGCCAAGACCGCATCGAGGGAAAATTTTTCTCGATGAAGGAAATTATCCATGACAGCATGGAAACGATCGACCGACTTTATCAGAAAAAAGAGCATGTTACCGGCGTAGCCTCTGGATTTTATGAGTTCGACGTCAAAACAGCTGGGCTTCAGCCTTCGGATCTGATTATTGTGGCAGGCCGTCCTTCGATGGGAAAATCCGCCTTTGTGCTTTCGCTCTGTGAGAATATCGGGATAACGAACAAAGAACCTCTGGCTTTTTTCTCACTTGAAATGAGTAAAGAACAGTTAGTGCAGAGAATGCTGTGTTCGAATGCTAGGGTCGATGCGCAAAAAGTCAGGACAGGTTATCTTTCTCATCAGGATTGGCCTAAACTGACGAGCGCTGCAGGTCGTTTAGCCGAAGCGCCTATTTTTATTGATGACACTCCAGGACAATCCATACTTGAAGTTCGCACCAAGGCACGGCGCTTAAAAATGCAGCACGACATTAAGCTCGTCGTGGTGGACTATCTTCAGCTCATGCAAGGTTCGGGAAAGAATGAAAGCCGGCAACAGGAAATTTCTGAAATTTCCAGATCACTCAAGGCGCTTGCTCGTGAACTTCGCGTTCCTGTGATCGCGGTGAGTCAGCTCTCGCGTGCCGTAGAAAGCCGGACAGGTAATCGTCCGCAGCTTTCTGATCTTCGAGAATCGGGCGCGATTGAGCAAGATGCTGATATTGTGGTTTTCCTTTTTCGCGAAGAGTACTATAATCCCACCGAAGATAATCGGAACAAAGCGGAAGCTATTATCGCGAAGCAGCGAAATGGACCGATTGGTTCCGTAGAACTTATTTTCATGAAAGATTGGACCCGGTTCGATAATCCCGAGTTTCGCCAAACAGAAGGATCGAATGAATGAAACGAATCATTCCCCTCGCGGTGATTTTTTTATTTTTATTTCCGGCAGTTTCTCTTAAAGCAGCAGACGCTGATTCTAAAGACAGTTTTGATAAGCAAATTGAAGAAGACATCAAGGCCCTGAAAAAAGAAGTTGTTCAGCCAGCACCGGCGGTTGCAACGACGTCTCGAAAAGTTGCAGCGCAGGAAAAACCCACAGCAGTTTCGGCTGAGGTTCAGAAAACATCCCCCTCTTTATCTGTAGAGGCTCCTTCTGTAAAAGAAATGGCTGCTTCTCAGGAAGCATCTCAGCCTAGTGCCTCGATTGCGGAACCTGAATCAGCATCTGATGTTGCCGAGCCGGCTGCGGAAGTTTCCGCAGCATCTTCTCCATCTGCTCCGGTCGAGGCACCAGCTCCTGCACCGGAAAAAAAGCGAGCCACCATCTCAGATATTGAGGTTCGCGGTAATAACATTGTCAGCACCAACACGATTCTCGCCAAGCTACAATCCCAAAAAGGAAATGAACTTATTCAAGAAACGGTGAATGAAGATATCAAGCGCTTGTACACCATGGGATATTTTGAAGATATCAAAATCGAAGTGAATGAAAAGGGAAATGGACAGTTTGGTTTGGTCGTAGTGGTGATAGAAAAACCGGTCATCAAAAAAATTGTGATTGAAGGTTCCAAATCATTTAAAGAAGACAAGATTTTAAAAGAACTCAAAGTGGTTGAAGGACAGGTTTTGGATCGTAAGGCGGTCAAGCAAGGTGTGGAAGGTATCCGGAAACTTTATGCCAACAAAGGTTTTAAAAATGTCGACATTGCTTCGGATGTGAATATTGACCGCAATACGAATGAGACGACGGTTATAGTTCGTATTAATGAAGGTGGAAAATTTAAGATCCGATCTCTGGATTTCGACGGAGTCAAATCTTTCAAAGAAAAACAGCTTAGAAAAATGATGAAGACTAAACCAAAAGGCTGGCTTTTTCGTTCGGGAGTTTTAAAGAGTGAAAATTTTGATGAGGATGTCGAGCGTATTCGTCTTTTTTATCAAAAAGAAGGTTTCCTTGATGTGAAAGTTGCGCCAGAGTTTCAATATGATGATAAAGAACAGGCTATTCATATCAAGGTGATGGTGGAAGAAGGTTCGCGCTATATGACCGGCGTGGTTAAAATTTCAGGTAATAAAGTATTTCCTGAATCTGAAATTTGGCAGGAGCTGGAAATGCTTCCCGGTCAGACGTTTTCACAATATTATCTCTCCCAGGATATTGAGAAGATCCGCGATTATTATCAAACCCGCGGTTATATGGATGCTCGCATTATTCCTGATACCAAGATGAATGCTACCACCCAGAAAATGGATGTGACGTATTCGATTGAAGAAGGCGACCTTTATTTTGTCGAAAAAGTGATGGTGCGAGGCAATACCAAAACCAAGGATCTTGTGATCCGCCGCGAGCTTAGAATTCGTCCCGGAGATAAATTTGATGGTGGGAAAATCAAAAAATCCAAACAGCGCTTGGAAAATTTAGGATTTTTCGAAGAAATCACCTACGACACAGAGCCAACAGCTTCGGCTCAAAATCGCAAAGATCTTGTTTTCCGAGTGAAGGAAAAACGAACTGGGGAACTTTCTTTTGGTGGTGGCGTCAGTTCAGTTGATAATTTGGTTGGTTTTGCTGAAATTGCCCAACGTAATTTTGATTTGCTGAATTGGCCGCGCTTTACAGGCGGCGGTCAGAATTTATCGTTGCGTGCTCGAGTGGGTCAAGAAAATACCTCGTTCAATTTGAATTTTGCAGAGCCTTACCTTTTTAATAAGCCGATTGGTTATGGTTTGGATCTTTATCGTACCCATGAAGATCCGTTTAAGGTGGATTTTGCGGAAACGCGTCTCGGAGCAACCAATACGATTTCCAAGCTGTTTCGAGATGTTCTGAGAGTGGGCACTGGATACACTTTGGAAAATGTAAATATCGATGAAATATCAGATGACGCCACGGATACCATTCGTCAAGTAGGTGGCGATAATTTGCTTTCAAGATGGAAAGCCTTTACTTCAATTGATACGCGCGATAACGTGTTTAATCCTACGCGAGGTTTTCAGGGGAATTTATCCGGGGAAATCATCGGAGGATTTTTGGGTGGTGATCAGGATTACTATATCCTCCAAACATCCGCTGCCAAGTATTGGCCGCTCTTTAAAAATCATGTGGTTGAAACCCGCATCAAATTAGGAACTTCTTCTGATTTTGGGGACACATCCTCTGTTCCTGTCTTTGATCGGTTTTATGCGGGAGGTTTGGGTACGGTTCGCGGATATAATTATCGCCGTGTGGGTCCCAAAGAATCCGGGAACCCTGTCGGCGGTCAAACCATGGAAGTGATTAATCTGGATTACACTATTCCTGTTCCGCGCTTGGATTCATTTAGATTAGCGGCTTTTTGTGACCTTGGGAATATTACCCCAGATTCTTATGATTTTTTCAAACTGAGCGACACAGTCATTAGTGTGGGGCCTGGTGTTAAGATCAAGACGCCGCTTGGACCGATTGCGCTCTATTACGGCTTTCCGCTGACCAATAAAGACGATGAAAATACAAACGGGCGTTTTGAATTCAGTTTAAGCCGTGGGTTTTAGGACTCCGCATTTTTAATCGTGCTTTCCTCATTTTTGAAATTCTAAACCAATAAGGAGAAGTGAAATGAACGTAAAAATGAATCGTGCTTCAGCTTTGCTTGTAATCATGCTTATGGCAGCCGGGGGATCAACGCCCCTTTGGGCGGAATCCGGAAAGATCGGATACGTCGATGTTGCTAAAATTTTTGATGCCTATCAAAAAACTAAAGATCAGGATAAAGTCCTGCAAGATGCGGGTAAGAAAAAGGAAGAGCAGCGCGATACGCTGGTCTATGACATCCGCCAGCTTAAAGATGAACTTGCATTGATGAACGGGGACATGAAAAACAAAAAACAAGAATTGCTTGAGCAGAAAATCCAAGCACTTCAGGATTTTGACCGGAATACCAAAAAAGATCTAGGGGAGCAGCGCGGAGTTGTGGTTCGAGAAATTTTCACCGATATCGATGCAGCCATCAAAACATATGGTGAAAAAAATGGGTTTGAAATGATTTTTAATGAAAAAGCCCTGCTTTACCGGAGTAATAAATTAGATGTTACGGAGGCACTTCTGGCAGATCTTAATAAGAATTATAAGCCAGGGAGTAAGTCCGGCAAAAAATGAAGCAACACACTCTGAAAACCCCGGCCATCTTCAAGGGCCGGGGCCTTCATACTGGCGCGGAAGTTCACGTCTCAGTTCTACCTGCAGATGCCGGAAGTGGAATCCTCTTTTGCCGCAAAGATTTAGACCCCGCACTTCGTGTTAAAGCCACGGTAGAAAAAGTTCGTCAGGACGAACTTCGCCAAACGGCTCTTGTGGTAGGGAAGGGCGTGATCCGCACGATTGAACATCTCATGGCTGCGTTTCATGGGCTCGGCATTGATAATGCGCTTATTGAGGTGGAAGGCGATGAGCTTCCAGCCATGGACGGAAGCTCTAAGGATTTTGTACAAGGACTTCGCGTTGCGGGGGTCATTGAGCAATCCGCGGACAGAAAGTACATTGAAGTCAAAGAACCCATCTTTGTGGACCGCGGAGATCAGTCCATTGTGATTATACCGCAGCCCAATTTTTCGGTTTCCTACACTTTGAGTTACCGCCATCATGATTTGCATGATCAATATTTCTCAACTCTTATTACGCCTGAAATCTTTGAAAAAGAACTGGCCTCTGCCAGAACTTTTTGTCTTAAGAATGAAGCGGAAGCCCTTTTGCAGCAAGGGTTTGGGAGAGGGGCAAATGTGGGTAATACTCTCGTCTTTGAAAAGGGTCAGCCTTTGCAAAATACGTTACGCTTTGAAAATGAGGCCTGCCGTCATAAAATAGTCGATCTTATTGGGGATCTCTTCCTTTTAGGTGGGTTTCTGCGCGGTCACGTGATTGCTTCCAAGAGTGGACATTCCCTGAACATTGAATTCGCAAGGAAAGTAAAAATGATGCTTGAAAATGGACAAACTGCTGAAAATGCTTCTTGGACGCCACCCTCGGTCATGACCGTGGGTGATATCCAGAAAATCATTCCTCACCGATACCCTTTTTTATTCGTGGATCGCATTGAAAAATTTGAACCGGGTGCGCGAGCCGTGGGTTACAAACAAGTGACCATGAATGATTATTTTTTTCAGGGGCATTTCCCGGGACATCCTGTGATGCCTGGTGTGATTATTATCGAAGCCATGGCTCAAGTGGGTGGCGTGATTATGCTGAGTAAACCTGAAAACAGAAACAAAATTGCTTATTTTATGAGCATCGATTCGGCCAAATTCCGGCAGCCCGTTCTTCCTGGTGATGAACTTCGAATGGAAGTTGAAGTCACCCGGATTCGTGGAAGAACCGGCCAATGCACGGGAATGGCTTACGTGGGAGACAAGCTGGTATGCGAAGCGGAAGTGAAGTTCGCAGTGGTCGATCGGTGAACGTTCATCCGACTGCTATTGTTGATCCTGATGCGGAACTTGGAGAAGGGGTTGAGATTGGCCCTTATTCAGTCATTACGGGATCAGTCAAAATCGGCCCAAGAACGATTGTGGGCCCTCGAGTCACCATCGAAGGTTTTACCACTCTCGGAAGTGATAATGAAATCTTTTCAGGTGCAGTCATCGGAAGCCGCACCCAGGACAAAAAATTTGATGGCGCTGTGAGCTATCTCAAGATTGGTGATCGCAATAAAATCCGAGAATATGTCACCATCAATCCCGGGACAAAAAAAGACACAGAGACGCGCATTGGCAATGATAATTTACTGATGGCTTATGCGCATATTGCCCATGATTGCATTGTGGGAAATCGTGCTGTTCTCGCCAATGTGGCCACACTCGCAGGTCATGTGATTGTTGATGATGGCGCTATCATTGGCGGCTTGAGTGCGGTTCATCAATTTGTAAAAATTGGTTCACTGGCTTTGATCGGCGGATGCTCTAAAGTGACCCAGGACGTTCCTCCTTTCATTATTGCAGATGGCCATCCGGCGCAGTTTCATGGCTTAAACAGTGTCGGCCTCGGGCGCGCTGGTTTTTCTGCTGAGGACCGGGAGCTGATCAAAAAGGTTTACCGCATTGTTTTTAAATCAGGCCTAACTTTAAAAAATGCTCTGAAATCAGTCCGGGACGAATTCCCCCCCAATCCGCGCCTGACTTTGATTCTTGATTTTTTAAACAATGCGAGTCGCGGTATCTGTCGTTAAAAGACGCATCCCGCGCTTGATTTGAGCGGAAGTCCATCATGAAAACTCTCGGAATTATTGCAGGCAATGGACGTTTCCCCTTTCTTGTGGCTGATGAAGCTAAGAAACAGGGGTTTCAAGTTGTCATTGCGGGACTTGAAAAAGAAGCAGATCCAGGACTTGCATCGTTAGCGGCTCATTTTTTTTCAGTAAAGATTGGCGCCCTTGCAAAGCTTATTCAAGGTTTTCGTGATCATCAGGTAGAACAGGTGATCATGGCCGGCAAAGTCGAAAAAGTCCGGCTCTTTCAAGAGAATGTGAGGCCGGATCTCGAGATGCTTAAGGTCCTGATGAAAACACGTGATTTTAAGGACGATTCTTTGTTAGGCGGCATTGCAGACCATTTGGAGAAAAAAGGATTGCGCATTTTAGATTCAACATCATTTTTGAGCGATTCGCTTCCCCAATCGGGTATTTTAGGGAAGAAAAAACCCTCAAAAGAAATATGGGAAGACATCCGTTTTGGTTGGAAATTAGCAAAGCAGATTGCAGGGCTTGATATCGGACAAACGGTTGCGGTGCGTAAAAAAGCGATCCTTGCCGTGGAGGCTATTGAGGGCACAGATGCCGCGATTCGCCGCGCCGGAGAGCTTTCCCATGGACAGTTTACGGTTGTGAAAGTAGCCAAGCCTCATCAGGATATGCGCTTTGATGTTCCGGCTATCGGATTAAATACGCTCAAAGAATTAATTCAAGCAGGCGCAAGTGCTCTTGCTTTTGAAGCAGGCAAAACCATTGTGATGGACAGGGAAAAAATGATACAAGAGGCAGATAAAAATAATCTTATACTGATTGCCTTGGATGAAAAGGAAATGAAATGACGTCTTCAGAAAAAAAATCAACGCCTGGGTCGTTAACAGGTTCAGACCGAAAAATTGCTGAGCTGAAAATTCTTTACGAAATTTCCAATGCCATTAATTCTTCGCTGGATCTTGAAGAAGTCATGAACCGTGTTCTTGACGTGCTTCAACGTGAAATGGGAATGGAGCGCGGCACGCTCACGCTTTTAGATGATCAAACGCAGCAGATTTTTATTGAGGTGGCGCACGGACTTGGGGAAGATGCGATTAATAAAGGGCGCTATCGTTTAGGCGAGGGGATTACAGGCAAAGTCTTTGCAGCCGGGGAACCCATCGTGGTTCCAAACCTGAAAGATGAACCTCTTTTTCTTGACCGGACGGGATCCCGCGGTGATCTCAAGAAAAACAATATTTCCTTTATTTGTGTTCCCATCAAACTTGATCAAAAAACCATTGGCGCGATTAGTGTGGATCGTCCTTTCCATGAAGGGGTTTCGCTCGATGAAGACCTTCGGTTGCTTACTATTATTGGCTCATTAATCACCCAGGCAGTTCAAAATCATCTCAAGCTTAAAGAGCAACGCGAAAAACTTCAAAATGAAAATGCGCAGCTTCGTAATCAGCTTAGAAAAAAGTTCCATCCTGAAAATATTTTAGGCGAGAGCACGCGCATGGAAGACGTGCTTTCTTCCGTGGAACTGGTGAGTCAAACTCGAGCAACCGTACTTCTTCGAGGGGAAAGCGGAACCGGAAAAGAATTGATTGCTCATGCGATTCATTACAACAGTGATCGGTCTGCCAATGCTTTTATCAAAGTGTCCTGTGCTGCGCTCCCTGAAAATTTGCTTGAAAGTGAGCTTTTTGGATATGAAAAAGGAGCTTTTACCGGCGCAGCCGCTATGAAAATCGGCCGTTTTGAGATGGCACATCAAGGCACGCTTTTTTTGGATGAAATAGGAGATATTTCTGCAAGCACTCAGGTCAAACTTTTACGTGTTCTTCAAGAAAGAGAATTTGAGAGGCTTGGGGGCACTAAGACCATTCGCGTGGATATTCGATTGATTGCAGCTACGAATAAAGATTTAGAAGCTGAAGTTCGTGCAGGTCATTTTCGAGAAGATCTTTATTACCGTTTGAATGTGGTTCCGATTTTTATTCCACCTCTGCGTGATCGAAAAGATGACATTCCCATTTTAGTGGCTCATTTTATTGAGAAGGCAAATCGCGAGAATCACAAGCAAATTAAAAGCATTTCTGATGAAGGTCTGGAGCGATTGATGAATTATTCCTGGCCGGGCAATGTGCGTGAGCTGGAAAACGCCGTTGAGAGAGCTGTGGTGATGTGCCGCGCAGACACGCTTAAGCCTGAGGATTTTCCTATTACGGGTATGAAAATTCGATTGGAGCATGTGGGGAGCGGACCACACAATGATTTAAGCGGACAAAGTCTGCTTGCTCAGGGAGTTCAACTGCCGGAAGCTGTGGAACGCGTTGAAAAGGCCATGATCATGGAAGCGCTTCAGAAAACAGAAGGCAATCAACGCAAAGCGGCGCAGCTCTTAGGTGTGACTGAGCGAATTTTGGGTTACAAAATTAAAAACTACGGACTTCGTGTTTCAGGGATTTGAATTTCTAGGGAGGATGCAGCATGACGAGTTTAGTTCATTTAAATCAAGATCATCCTGGCGATCCTCGCCCTCAGACTCCTGAGGAAATCAAAACGTATATCGAGACTCACCATATTCAGGTGGTAGATTTTAAATTCAATGACTTACCGGGGCTCTGGCAGCATTTTTCAGTTCCAGCCAAAGAACTTCTTGGCAATACTCAAGATGAAAACAGTCTTTGGCGGCAGGGCATTGGTTTTGACGGATCCACAGTCCGCGGTTTTAAGAAAATTCAGGAAAATGACATGCTGCTCGTCCCTGATCCCACGACCGCGGTTTTAGATCCCGTGGCGCAAATTCCAACCCTGAGTATTTTTTGCGATATTTATGATCCCATCAGTAAAGAGCCTTACAGCCGGGATCCGAGATTTGTGGCAAAAAAAGCCGAGGCCTATCTCCAAAAAACAGGACTTGCCGAAGTCAGTTACTGGGGACCTGAAATCGAATTTTTCCTATTTGATGACATCCGCTTTGATCAGGGTGAAAATTTTGGTTACTACTACATTGATTCTGTGGAAGGGGATTGGAATACAGGAAAAGAGGAACGCCCGAATTTAGGTTACAAGGCGCGTTACAAAGAAGGATATTTTCCGACACCTCCGCATGACACACTTCAGGATATTCGTTCTGAAATGATGATTACGCTTCGTAAGATCGGAATTCCGGTGCAGTGTCATCATCATGAAGTCGCGACCGCAGGACAATCTGAATTGGATATTAATTATTCGACGCTGAGTAAAACAGCGGATTCCTGCATGATGGTGAAGTACGTAGTGAAAAACATTGCGCGCAAATACAATAAAACCGCGACGTTTATGCCAAAGCCCATCTTTAATGACAATGGATCCGGGATGCACATCCACACCAGTCTTGCGCGTAAAGGAGAAAATCTTTTTTACGATGAGAAGGGTTATGCCATGTTGAGTCAGATGTGTAAATGGTACTTGGGAGGACTTTTGAAGCACGCTCCTGCGATTTTGGCTTTTGGAGCTCCGACGACGAATTCTTATCGCCGGTTAGTGCCGGGCTCTGAGGCTCCGGTGAATCTTGTTTATTCTTCCAGAAACCGATCTGCGGCTTGCCGCATTCCTCTTTATTCCAATGCCCCTGCTTCAAAGCGTATTGAGTTTCGTGCTCCTGATCCCAGTGCGAATCCCTATCTTCTGTTTTCAGCGATTTTGATGGCGGGTATTGATGGCATTAAAAATCAAATAGATCCTGGTCAGCCCATGGATAAGAATTTTGCGGAAATGACCGATGATGAGAAAATGAAACTTAAATCAGCTCCTTCGTCTCTTGAGGCAGCTTTAAGCGCGCTTGAAAAAGATCATGATTTTCTTTTACAGGGCGGAGTTTTCACCAAAGATGTGATTGATACCTGGATTGCTTACAAGCGGGAAGTGGAAATCGAAGCGATTCGTGTTAGGCCGCATCCGCACGAATTTTATTTATATTTTGATATTTAAAAAGAAAAGCCGTTCCTTAAAGGAGGTTTTGTGAAATCTAAAATATTGCTTCTCATCATGGCGATTTCTTGTTTGAACTCACCCGCTTTTGCCGCATCTCTGGAACCCGGAGGAACACCGCTCAGAAAACTCCAGCGCGGATTTTTGAATGCTGCCTTTTCTCCGATTGAGCTTTTATATTCGATCAAAAAGGAAAATCAGCAGGAAAGTTTTCCTCCGGGATGGGCGCTTGGAATTGGCAAAGGATCGTTTGCAACAGTGGAACGTGCTTCGGTTGGTATTTTTGAAATACTGACTTTCCCTTTTCAGATGCCCGAGGATTATCAGCCGCTCATCCAGCCTGAGTTTGCATGGCAAAAACTCGATGAATTTAATGCAGGGAACACAGGAAAAAATCTTAAAACTAAAAAAGCAGCTCAGTGAGTTTGGCTTGAAGTTTTAAGATAGGAAAGCGCAGACCGGGCTGCGCGAGCACTCGCGCCTTCTTCACCCAGCATTGCTCGAACCCTTTTAAAATCTTCTTTCATCTCGCAAATCAATTCAGGATGATCCAGGTAGCGTTTTACTTCATCCGCAATTACGCTGGGGCGGATATCATTTTGGATAAATTCCGGTACCACGCGCTTATTAGCCAAAAGATTCACAAGACCAAGATAGGCTACCTTTACGAGATATTTGCCCAAGAAATAAGTGGATCGGCTCGCCTTGTAGAGCAGAAAATAAGGCGTTCCTAAAAGTGCGGTTTCTAAAGTGGCGGTTCCTGAGGCGATCAGTGCAAAATCAAGTCCAACCATGAGCTCATGAAGATTGGATTCTAAAATCCGAACTTTTAAAGTTGGATGTTTAGCGAGTAATTTTTCGTAAACAGTTTTGGGAACATTCGCAGAGGGTCGGGTGAAAAAGACGGCCTTTGGACATCGCTTTTGAATTTCAACGGCGCTTTCAAGCATCAAAGGGAAAATTCTCAGTACTTCTTTTTTTCGAGATCCCGCGAGCAGCCCAACGGCTAAATCCTCAGGTTTGATA
>CAZOOM010000050.1:0-19147 GCA_964581425.1 uncultured bacterium
ACAGTATAGACTCCGCAGATTACTTCGAAAAGAACATTTTACCTAAAAAGGGAGCAGGCTACTTTTTTGCGCATTTAACCCTAAAAGTAGACTGTCCCCTTTTTTAATAACCTTCTTGATCCAACGCTTGATTCACAAGACGATCCACATAACGAATACGATCATGCGTTCTTGGAATTTGAGAGTATGAAACTTTCTCAAAAGATTTTTCGAGAATCTTGACCTGGTTGTAAAGACTGCGGATATGCTCAGTTTTAACTTTGTATTGTCCTGAGAGCTGGCACATCACAAGCTGGCTGTCGCCAAAACATTTAAGCTCGGTAAATCCAAGTTTTCGGGCAAGATCAAATCCCACAATTAGTGCCGTATATTCCGCAACATTATTGGTGGTCTCGCCAATAACTTCGCCGTGCTCTTGAAGAATTTCACCTTTGGCATTGCAGACAATAACGCCAATTGCTGCCGGCCCTGGATTTCCGCGAGCCCCGCCATCAGAATAAAGGATTCCCTGTTTCATTCAAGCGAGGGATCTGGATTGGAACTTGGTTTTTGGGATGAAGAGTTAGGATGCACTTGAGCTTCCAAGGTTTCGATCTCGCGCTGCAAAAATCGAATTCGATTTTTTAAGGCCTTCAAAGGATCTGGTAAATCACCGTGATCAAGGTTGGTTTTTCCAACGCGCATGCCGTCTTTACGCACAATTTCCGCAGGAACTCCGACAACCGTGCAGTTGTCAGGCACTGGACGAACCACCACAGATCCAGCTCCTACTTTAACATTATTGCCTAGTTTGATATTGCCCAAAACCTTTGCGCCCGCGCCCACCACCACATTATCTCCCAGCGTAGGATGGCGCTTGCCGCGCTCTGCTCCGGTTCCGCCAAGGGTAACGCCTTGATAAAGCGTGACATTGGATCCAATAACCGTGGTTTCTCCAATCACCACACCCATGCCATGATCCACAAAGAAACCAGGGCCAATCTCAGCGCCTGGATGAATTTCGATGCCGGTCCAAAATCTGGCCCACTGAGAAAAAAGACGTGGGATAAAAGGAATCTTCCATTGATAAAGGAGATGATTGATCCTGTGAAAAGCACTGGCATGAAATCCGGAATAGAGAAAAATGACTTCGAGAAATCCCATCGGGGTTTTTGCCGCAGGATCACGTTCAAAGCAGGCTTTAAAATCGAGGTAAATCGCTTTCAGGGGATTCATAGGGGGCTTATTATTTCATAACCTTAAGGAAAGTCAAATCAGCGCAACGCCTTCTTTGATTCCGAGCGAAATCGAGGGATCTTTAATGAAAATACAGAATGAGAAAAATGCGCCCGGAATGAGTCGAACATTCAACCTTCTGATCCGTAGTCAGATGCTCTATCCAATTGAGCTACGGGCGCGAGACACGGCTTCCTCAGCCGTGCGAGCGCCGTACTTGCACATCGGTGCAAGTGCGGGCGCTAAATCTTTTGATTTAGCACTGCATCGGCTCTTCTGGCGTTTGCCATGTCCGATGCTGCGCGAAAACCAATCTTGGGAAAACAAAACTTCGCTTACTATTAATAGCTGTCTGGAGCCCTGGAAAAGGGCTTGATTATACGGATTCTTAAGCAGATTGCAACGAGCGAAAAAAGCCGGTGGTTCACTTCTATCGATGAAGCAGGCGGTAGCAATAATAAGAAATCGCGGAAATAGTCGCGGAACAAGGGATCGTGAGGACCCAAGCCCAGATGATCGTACCCGCAACACCCCACCGAACCGCGCTGATTCTTCGAAGCGATCCCACGCCCATGATTGCTCCGGTAATGGTGTGAGTCGTGCTTACGGGAACCCCCAAAGCTGAGGCCCCAAAAAGAGCAATGGCTGCGCCTGATTCTGCGCAAAAGCCATCCACTGGTTTTAATTTTGCAACTTTTTGCCCCATGGTTTTGACAATGCGCCATCCGCCAAACATAGTTCCAAGCGCAATCGCTCCATGACAAGTTAAAACAACCCAAAAGGGAACATAAAATTTTGATCCCAAGAGTCCGGTGCTGAAAAGAAGACTTGCAATAATTCCCATGGTTTTTTGAGCGTCATTACCTCCGTGACCCAAACTGTAAAGCGCGGCCGAAACCAGCTGACCTTTGCGGAAAAGATGATCCACTTGCATAGGCGAACTTTTGTGAAAAATCCAAAAAACAGCCGTTCCAAGCAAAACGCCCAGCATTAATCCCACCAGCGGAGAAACCACAATAAAGGTTACGGTTCGAAGAATTCCTGGCCAGAGCAAGGCTGATGTTCCAGCTTTGACCAAAGCAGAACCGATCATGCCCCCGATCAAAGCATGAGAAGAACTCGTCGGAAGTCCAAAGTACCAGGTAATAATATTCCAAATACAGGCGCCCATGAGCGCGCCAAAAATAATTCCCTGATCCACAATGTGAATATCAATAATCCCTTTTCCAATCGTGTTGGCCACATGAAGACCAAAAAAAAGAAAGGCCACAAAATTAAAAAAGGCTGCCCAAGCTACCGCCTTACGAGGAGATAAAACGCGCGTGGAAACAACGGTTGCGATGGAGTTAGCAGAATCGTGAAAACCATTCAAAAAATCAAATGCGAGAGCCAGAACAATCAAAAGCAAGATTTCGAGGGTCATAACTTAGGCCTGCTTCACGATAATCGATTCCACGATGTGGGCCACATCTTCGCAAATATCAAGAAGCGTTTCCGCATCTTGATAAATTTCTTTCCACTTAATGATGGCGATCGGGTCATTTTTTTTCTCAAAAATCTCAACGAGAACAATATCCCGGAGCGTATCGCCTTCATTTTCAAGACGATTCACTTCAACGCACGCCTGGCGAATGACGTCTAGGTTTTTGAGATTGCGAAGTGCGCGCACTGCGGCCGCAACGGCACGAACTGATTTTTCAATCATCACAGAAAATTCGATGAGGTGTTTATCGGTATCATGAATTTTATAAATGCGAAGCCGGTTCACGATCGTATAAATCATATCGATAATGTCATCGATTTGTACCGTAAGTTTGTGAATGTCTTCGCGGTCAATCGGGGTAATAAAAGTTTTATTGAGTCGATCAATAATCTCATGCGCAACATCATCCCCCTGATGTTCAATATCACGCATGCGTTGAACCACAAGATCATTGACCCCGTTTTTCGAAACAAGCTCTTTAAAAAAAATGGAGGCTTCGATCGCGTGCTGAACTTGCTTGTCAAACAAATCAAAAAAATTGAACTCTTTTGGCAGAAATTTGAACATAATGGCTATTCCCTTTCGTGAAGAGAGGTTTTCTTCCCCATGGAGGCGGGGATGCATGAATGACGATGAAGGGAATTATACAGATCGCGGAAGGCTTTGCAATCCTCGAAAATAAATAGGTGCTTCGTGCCGAGGTTTTAAGCGAACCAGGAAAAAGCCACACTCATTTGCATCTCTCGAAGACGAGCAAAAGAAGCAGCGCTGGGAGATTTCGCATACAAGGTCTGATTGGACCGATTCAACCCAACACCTTCCGGAAGATTCCGCTCGAGCTCTGACGCATTGAGGCCTGAAGCGGCGCTCAAAGCAACTCCGAGGGTTCCGTCTTCATGAATCAAGCCGCCCCTATCATTTTGATAACCAAAAATCAGGGTTTGATGGTCACCCTGAGGACGGTACTCAGGATTTTTAAAAAGAACAAGGTTGATCCTCTTTGTTTGTGAAACTTGGACAGGCGCTCCTTGAGCGCTCAATTTCGCCCGTCCACCAAAAATCGGCTGATTGAAAAGATCTCGCAAATCTGAATAGTGATCATTCGTAGGGTCGGCGTGATGAATCACGAGGCTAACTTCTTTTTGCAAAGCAACTTCAGCCACAACCTCTGCGCGCTGTTTGTATGAAAAATGTTCCACAAAATCTCGAAAATCAACTTGAACAAGCTTGGTGCTTTTCTGATTTTTAGAGGTCATCAAAGATTGGCGCATTTCAGATCGTGCGACACGCATGGCCTCGGTCCAATCCGCTTGTCGCATGTTGGCTAATCGTGGTTTGATTTCTCGATCCATCGCGTCAAGATTAATTCCCGAGTGATAAACAAGCTCCTTCAAAAGCTCACCGATAAGTTCGGGGCTGCGTTCATTAAGCGCCTCGATCAAAGGAGCAATGAGAAGATGTGAAGATAATTTTATGATCAAGTTTAAATAATGACGATGCAGTTTGGCGCGGTTAAGAACAGCTTCTTCCAAACCTGTATTGCCGGCCCCCTTCGCCTCTCTGGCTTTCTGACGACGGCCTAAAATATCATGCACGATTTCCCTGACCAGAATCGCATCGAGCTCTTTCCACCCTGCTTTAACAAGCATTTCGCGCGCATACCACGCATGGAGATGATGGTTCGCTTTAGCTCCATGGTTTTCAGCAAGCCATGCCGCAATTCGGTGGGCTAACTCAGCAGCTCCTTTTTTGTCGGCTTGATAAAAAAGAAGCGCTTGCTGCCAACGCGTCTCGGTCAACCCAGCTTCATGCTGGAGATCTGGAAATGCCTCGAGAAGCAAGGTGGCGCCCTGTTCATATTTATTCGATGCCCGCACTTCAGCCATAAAATGCCGTAAACTGTTCACGCTGCCCTGCTCCAAGAAATCATCCAGTAACCAACGAAGTTGTCGATTTTTTGAAACCGCTTCTACTGACTTGATGCTTCCTCTTGTTCGAACTTCAGATCGCGGCACCAAAGTTTTTTGTCTTTTCGCCGCACGAATAATCGCCTCAATCGCCACGACTCCACTTCGCGAAGTTCCATCCGTCATGATGGAAGACAAGAAAGACGGAAGCCCTGGCAAGCCCTCTTTGGATTTGCTGCCTCGTAAGATTTCAAAAATTTCAAAATCTGAAAACCCTAATTCTGTGAGCTGTTCAAAAGCAGTAAGAACTGTTTTCAGTTTAAGTTTTTCTCCGCGCAAGCCGCTTAATGCAGGCTCTCTCAAAAGAGACTCTAAAATAATTCCAGTTCGGATCACATCCCAAATCTGTTCTGGTAACTCTCGTTGAGATCGATTGCGTTGGAGAAGCGCGTTCATGACGTAACTTTGAAAACCTTGGTTGTGATACAGAAGATGGAGAAAATTTTCAGGATTTAAATTTAGCTGATGTTTATCCGAATACAGAAATATTTCCGTAAAAAAGATATGCATGCCGTTGATCGGTTGATCTTCAAATAATCCATTAAAAATGCGGAGCGCTTCTGTATTTTTAGGAGAAAGTTCCAGTCGCAACTCGGCACGAACCCCTTCAACCGCATTTTCTGCGCGATAAGAATTCAGCAAGGTCAAAACCCGCGCCGCGCCATTCGTATCCATTCCGGTTTCTGGTTGAGCATTCGCAAGTTCAAAAGTTTGAATCAGTAAAGCTCTGTCCCCTGGAGAGCGCTTGAGCCACAACCGAATAAAAGCAAGTCCGGCTTCTTGATCTTTAAAACGTTCGGAACTGTGCCGTAAATTCATTTCTACGCTTTCAGCGACTTTCAGATGTCCATCAGCGGCTATACCTGCAAGAGTTAGCAGAGCTTCAAACTGATTTGCGGCTGCTTTCATTACCTCTGCCGGACTAGGATCATTCACGATTGTTTTTCTTTGCACTTCCTTGATATGCGCAACCAGATAACGAATTAATTTGGAGTCCAGCTCTTCCCACCCTGGTTCATCGACTAAAGTCTCCCGAATGTCCCACGCCAGATTTTGATGATTCTCTTTTTCTTCACCAAACCAATAGGCCAGTCTTCTTGCAACCTCTTTAATGCCTTCCCTTGGAGCGTCTCCCTCGCTGACTAATTCTGAGTTGCGAATAAGATCCAGAATTTTCTTCCATCTCAAAAGTTTCTCGGATTGGTGCTGAATATGAGGAAACGCCTGAAACACAAAAGAAACGGCTTGGGTCATAAGCTTCGAGGTGTTCATGAGATCAATAAAATCGCGATACTGACTCTCCTCAGGATCTGTTTCTGAATCAAAAAGGGTTTTAAGCCTTTGTACGAGAATGGCTCTGCCATCGCGCGTTCCTGGGTTTCTGGAATATTCGCCGTAGCTTCGCACCTCTGCACGAATCGGGTTGGCTTCTAAAATCGGATCCTCCTCCCCTGGAACAGAATGAGGATACGTACGCATTTCGGAGCGTGGCAAAATGCGCTCCAGCCTTTTGGAAATACTGGTTGCGATTTTTTGAAACATCTCATTTTCTGATAATCTTGCATGCATTTTCTCTCCGATGGCGATCCCTGGCCCGGAAGCGCACTCGCCAAAGCAAGGCCGTATTTCTAATGCGTAAAAAAGCTTAGCAATGGTTTGAGTTCCGGAATTTCTAAAGATCTCATTTGCAAAACCAACAAGCCCTGAGCTGCAAGCGATACAAACAAAAACCACCCTCTTGTCCTCTGTTGGGATCTCAGGCATCCCTTCCGGCAAATGAGCAAATGTGTTTCGTATTTCCTGCCAGGTCGGGAACCGTCTTTTTTTCATCAAAAATTCTGTCAAATATTCGGTTAACTTAACCGAGAAATCATTTTTAAGCACACGTTTCTCAGAACGTTCTGAGATTGATTGAACCGCGCTCTTTAAATTTGAAGTAAACCATTCTTGGAGTGCATCAAAATCCTTTTTGTGTTCTGCATCCACAAGATATCGCAAAATTGGTTCCGTGTTGGAAGCACGAAACTCAAGGTAAGCAAGGGTTCCGTCTCGATGTCTTAGAAATAAATTCCAAGCTTCCGTGCTCTGATGCGTAATGCTGTTAGAAACCTTGGTTCCGCGAATAAATTTCAAATCGTAAGCGGCAAATTCCGCAAATGGTCCGATTTTCCGTGCTCGCGACAATTGCCATGCGTTTTCAAATACTCGTTTCATTTCGCGGCGTAAAACCGCCTTGTCTTTGACATGAGAAGTGATCCGATCAAGGTGTTCCATCGAACTTGGAATGGAAAGCGCGAGTTCCCGGAAAGAAGGCCTGCGTTTTGCCGTCCACTGGCGGCCCAGCACACGGTACCAGGCCTGATAAATTTTAGGATCCACCAAAGCCGAAGCCGCGAGAAGAAGAGTTGCCGTACCATCTCGGCAAAGCGCCATTCGATAAATAGATCCCCCGCTGGCTGCTTCCATTCCGATGGGAACAAAGGCTCCATTCTCCCTTTCTTCTTTCATGGCCTTGATCACGTGCGCTTCTCCTACGGCAACGCGGCGCACGCGAATGTTCATTCCGCTTTTTTTAAACCGTTTGACGATTTCTTCAACACGAACCGAAGATGTAGAATGCGTGATCACGACGATTTCCTGATCTGGTTTTAACTGATATTTTTCCGGATAAGCGCGAATCGCTGAAAGGGTCATAGCGACATTAAAGGCCGCCATTTCTTGCGGCGTCATTTGATCCAAGGTCCCCCGGTCAGCATCCCAATCAAAAACAACGCCGAGAGTTCGCTTGAGTTTTTCTAACTCCTCTTGGATTTGTTGGAGAGCAGGTCCTTTTTCCTTGGGTTCAATCGCGTGTTTTTGCTTTCCGATTTCTGGATTAATGTCAAAAACATCAAGCCCCAGCTCACGTAAAACCCAAACGACATGCCCGGGATCATCTGCGCCGAGGTTACCAGCGCCTGCGCCTCCATTGGTGTCTACAAGCACACGCAATTTGTGAAGCAGGGATTTATCTAAAAATGGAAATTGTTCTTTTAAAAAATTAATGTAAGCCACGCGAAGTTTGCGGATCTTTTCAAAATCCACCTCTTCTGCAGGCACGGTGTCTAATTTGGAACATCGGGTTTCAAAATCTCGAAATTGTTTGCGTGACTCACGAATGGCTTTAAATGCTTCCGTGATACGTTGAAGCTGGACCTCGCCGATCATAGCCCCCGGCCCCACGCTTCTTAAAGATTTCTGAAAGGACGTTAAAAGTTTAAGCCCGTTATCAAAAGGTTCATTGTGGCTTGCAGTGATATTGATCGCTCCATCCGCTTTAAAAAAGCCAACAGCAAGACTTGCCATCGGTGTGGTAATGAGTCCAAGATCCTCAATATGAAGTGTGACTTTGAATTCTTGTTCAGCAAGTCGAAGGCCTTGGATCACAGCTTCGCGCACCGCTTTCCAGGACGGACGCGGATCGTGAGCCAATAAAAAAGTCAGCTCTTTTTTCCCAAGCTGCTGGACTTGATCTTTGGCATAAAGATAAGCATAAAGACGAAAAGCGGCTAAAGCCTCCTGACTCCAGTCATCAAGACCAACGCGCGCACGAAATCCGGAAATTCCCTGTTTAAAAACATGGTCGTCTGTTGCCTCATAAAATTTCCTGTAAAAATCTCTGAGCTCTGCTCGATTAGCAGCGCTCTGACGCACCCTGCTCCAAGCATCTTTGACAAGAGGTTGTTCTTTGGCTGCGGTTTTACCTCCTTTTCGAACCCAATCGCTCCAGGTTGGTTCGGATAAAAATACGGCCAGCATTTTTTCAATCGCATTTTGAGCGGCTGCATTTTTCATTGATTTGACTAAATATTTTGTACCGCGTTCCGCCAGCTTGGGTCGCTCAGAATAAATAATGCGGTATACTTTTTCCGCCATGGCCGGGCCGCCGCTTTCTTGAAATAATCTTGGAAGCATTTTTAAAATAACCTCGGCCCAATCTTCATCTTTGATGAGATCCTGAATCATTTTTTCTGCTGCTTGCGCATTTTCGAGAGTGACTGAGTTGGTTGGTTTTTGCCGCTCTCTTTGAAAAAGAGGAGCCAGCAGGTTTAACAAATAATCCAAACGAAATTTTGCTTCTTGAGCTGGATCTTTTTTCAACATCTCGATCGCAGCATCCGTGATTTGCTTGGCATCGTCACGACGGCCAGGCTGCATGCGAAAAGTCACAAGGCTTCGAATCCATAAAAACCGTTCCCTGGCCGGAACAATCTGGTAGCTCATGACCGCATAAGCTCGTAACAGCTGTCTCCGTTCAGCATCTTTGGTTTGTACATATTCGGCTAAGATTTTCTCAATATCAGGAGAGCGCAGATCAAAGCCAGCTTCAAAGATTTTTTTTGTGAGGTCGAGTCTTAATTCAGAACGTGGAACCACATAAACTGCAGCGCGAAGATTAACGGGATCGAAAAAGGCATTCACTTCTAAGTCTTTCTGTTCAGGAATCGCGAGAGCTAAGGGAATCTCTGCTGCTCGAATTTTAGAAATCATTTCCCTGCGACTTGCTTCAATTCTGCTGATAATCTCAGGACGGACTTTTTGATAATTTGTTCCTCCGGCTAAAAAAGCGTACGCTTGTTTTCCACGAGCCTCCTGTTGAAACTGCTTCCATAAATTTTCCATCGGTTCAAAATTTTCTACATGCGAATGAGCAAAATAAATCCTTCCTGTTTCCGGTACGTAGATTACCAAAAAAGTACATGGGTCGAGATCTGCAAATAAAGTCTTATAAGGGAGATCGCCTAAAGAGATCGCCACAGATTCATTAGGTTTTACAGATTGAGGTTGAAGCATTTCTGATTCTTCTAAAATTGATGTAGCTGTTGCAGGTTGAATATCGCCGCCACTTCGAAAATCAAAAATAGCTCCTTCTTCGTGACCAAATGTAGCCCCCGCAGGTTTTACCAGAAGCTGATGGGCCGGCGCGGTCATTGTCACCGATCTCATTTCAGTGCGCCGCGCCTCAGCTAATTTTTTGACGCTATCGAGCCGCAAATCCTCAGGTAAGACCAAATGCCTGAGCTTCTCGATGAATTGTTCGATTAATAGTCCCAAGTGCTCGTCGATTTCTTCGAGCTCCACATGCCGAGTCATGCCAGCAAGTTGGGCTATGGCTAAAACCAAAGGAAGATTTGTCATTGTTGCAACCAATAAATCATTCGACAAAGGTGGTTCTAAAAAAGCCGATGCCACCAAAAATCCAAACGAAACCTGATTAAAACCAAGGAGAGGAAAAACACGCCTTAACGCCTCATATTTAAAACCGCTATTGGCATGATCATCGATAAGCAAAATTCGCGGATCTTCCCATCGCATTTCTGTTTCGCTTAAAACTTGATTTCGAAGAGTGCCAGCGTTGCGCTGAGCATGCGCTTCGATTGCGTGCAAGGCTTGTGCGCGGCGATCTCCTATCAACAGTCCGCTATGGAGGCCTGATTCCTGAAGCGCTTTATGGAAAAGATCAAAATTGGTTTCTGGACTGATGACTCCCACTGGCGGCGTCTGCCGGTGGGCGAAATGGGATTGCCATGCTGCGGCCATCACCGCTCGAGTCAGAAGTCCGCTGGCTCCCGAAAATAAAATCATTTGCGGGGGATGATCACAAATATGCTGAGCCATTTTAACCGCGGCTAATAAAAGCTCTCGCAGAACATCTTTACCATTTAGCTCTATTGTCTCTAAAGATGGCGCTCTTGTTTCTGTGCGGTTTGCTACACTTGTGGTATTGGTAGGAAATAAAGAAAATTTCGCGAGTCGTTTTTCAAGATTCGCGCGGCTTATCGTCTCCCAGTCTGAAACTTCTCCGTCAAACTCCTGATGATTAATGTAATCCCACGCCACGCGAAGTGCTTTGTCCTGATCCGCTCCTCGCTCGCGGGCTCTTAAATAAAGAGCAAGTGCGATTCCGGCCAAGTGCGTCCCCCAGGTGTACGATTCTTCGCTTTGAAACCAGCCCTGATTCGCCTCAAGCCACGAAGTTGGTACCAAAAGATATTTATCATCACCCGCCCAATTTTTAGCGTGCCCCCACTCAGCCACAGTAATGGGCGCAGGATCTCTTTCCCAATTTTCTTTTGGCTTAAGCAAATCGTACGCCTTCCAAAAAGCTTCCATATATTCGCCTTTGATCCATTGCCAAATCGAGAACCCTGCGTTGTGTCCCATCATCGCGGTCTTGGGAGAAATGTACAAAGTCAGCGCTGCCATTCCTTCCAGCTTTCCGGTCGCCTGCTTAGCTCGCCATTTTGCTTCCGCGCCTTCGCGCAGCGAAACTTCCGCAAGAGCCATCAACTCCGCCGCATTTCCAAGTTGCTTATCCTGGGGACGAAGAAGATGCGTAAGTTCATGGATAGTGGCATAAAAGGTCATTTCACCGCTCTTCCCCGTACGCACATAAATCTCTTTATTTTCCGTATCCGCACTCCAGCCGCTTAAATATTTCACCGAGTCGTATAAAAAGGAGCTTTGATAGACCCAATGAAGCATAATCGCTACGATGGATTTGAGTACCACATTTCTGTCCTTGTGCTGTTTATGAAACCAAAATCCATAATTTTCTTTGACGGATAGCGCCGGAAGCAAAAAGGGCGGGCAGCACAAAAGACCCGCCGCAAGTACCCAGTGATGAGTCAAGACGAACCAAATAACTGCTGATAAAAATGTTACGACAGCCGTAATCATGAGTGCTTGAATCCATTTTCTGGTTTGAAGTAGGGAAGAAAAAATCATGCGGACATAAAACCTAAAGGTTACAGGCTTGATGTGGTCGGATATTTTTTCCGGTGCCGAAAGATGCTGATTCCATCCCATCCGCTCCTGTAAAAAATTCGCGATCTTAGGTGCTTCTTTTTGGGTGTCATCGAAAGTAACTTTTTTGCTAACCAACCAAAGAGGCAAGTCATAAGTAAGTGGCACAGCAGCACTTAAATCAGGAATGCTTAAATCCGTCGCTGGAGTGGTTGAGGTTAGATCATCAATCATCACAGATCGAAGTTCTGAGCGAAGACCTGCATAATACTGATGAAGATCGGAAATCAGGTGATCGGATTTGGGCCATTTCTGAGTAAGTTCTTCCTGTAACTGCTCACTTTGATGAGCGCTTGTGATCGGAAGAATGATTGTCCGAATACCGTTAAATTTTTTGCGGTGAAGCAAAAATGAAACCAAAGGTAAAGCGGTGGTCGCTTCAGCATTAATCCCGTGATCTCTGAGCAAACTTAAAATTGGCACCGTGGATTCATCGGGAACCAGCAAGGCATCTTCCACCGATTGTTCGAGCCAGCGTAAAGCATACGGTTCTGGTGTTGCGGCATTGCCATCGGTCCAAATGTTGGCTGGAACATCTTCCCGGATCACTGCATGCCTGTCCCCACGAATTCTGGCAAGAAGACTTCGATAACTTAAATTCGCGGGACCAGCAGAGCTTACAAAAGTTTTTATTTCCGGCATCTCTGCCTGAAGTTCGCTGAGTCCTGTTGGCAATCCTCCCGAACCCATAGGCGAGCTCAACGCTACGTTATCTCCCGGCCAATGCGCTTTTGGAAAAAGCTTCTTCAAGGCCCTTGCCATTTCTCGGCCTGGAACGCTGTAGCCCGCCGTTACAAACGGATCGGCGTGACGCGTTTGGATGATTTTTGGATTTTTCTCTTGAGTTTGTCTTAGTCTTTGCACTTCTTCAGCGATTTTTTCCTCGACAAATTCTTCGGCCTCACGATAGCTTTTAATTTTTTGTCCGTCAGGCCGCGTTTGAATGACCGTGGCACCCAAGCCTTTGACCATCTCAACTTTGTGCGGCGCGGCATCTTCTCCCATGTAAACCACAAGGCGGATCTTGAGTTCCGTTCCCGTACGTCTTTGAAAGTAGTCTTTGACTTTTTGGACCGCTTGCGCGTTCGCAATGGCATGATTCCCTGTTGAAACAACAATGACCTCGTCAGGAATGAGATTATGCGCTCTTTGTCGAATTGCGCTCCAAACCTTGTGGTAAAGCAAAATAGGTGTGTAATCCTTGAAAGATCCCGTCGGACCGTCCGTCAAATTCCAAAGCAAAACTCTGAGAGGTCTCCCGGCTTCTTCAGTAAAAAACAGATTCAGATCCTCAAACTCAAGAAATTCTTTTGGTTTCCGGCTATCTCGAATGTCAAATTCCGAAAGCAGTAATTGAGCGAGATCGACTTGATCCTTGTCGAGCCCCATGCCTCCTTTTTCGAGAGTTCGCTTTCGATAGGCAATGGCTTCAGATAGTTTTGTCATTCGATCTGTCGGATTAAACCGACTCAAAATCGGGATTGAGGTTGGAATGCTTTGCAAAGTCTGTCTTAATTCCGAGCGCGGACGATTGGTTTGAGAGGTTTTTCCGGGAGCCACCGGTAATGGCGCAAACATTGGAGCGGCCATTTGCATCACGGATTCGCGTACTTCTCGCAAGTTAGTTGTTTTAAGTTTGAGTCCACGAAACTCCACTACATCCACCAAGCGCCAGAGTACTTGATAAAGATTGGGCAGCGCGTTACTTGGATTGCTCAGAATTAGATCGAGTTCTTTGTCTGACATGCTTTGCGGAGGCCAGCCTTCGCGGACACGAACAAAATCACGCACCGAGTTTGCAGGATTCATTAAACGAAAACTTAAAATTTCTGTGAGATACGATTTGATCTCGTGCGGGTTTTTTAAATATTGATGCGTGTTGATCGCTCCCGAGGCGTTAAATTCATTTTCAGGATCAGGAAGATGAGAAACTTCGTGAGCATAGACAAAGCGAAGGTCGGGCGTCCGGGTTGCTGAGCGAAAAATAAAAATAACTGGAAGTTTGACTTGGGGTAAATTTGCTTTTTGTAAAAGGTAATCTGCCAACGGGCGATCTTTCTCGGCTTTGCTCAGGAGTGCCGCTGTTTTCGAAAAATCTAAAAGCGCGAGCTGATTATCACCCAAAGACACAAAGGTTGGACTTTGCGGAAGAGACTGCGTTTCTTTCAAATCAAACTCGACAACACTTGCTTCGATGTTTGTCGCGTTAATTTGCTTTAAAATTTCAACCGGGAGCCCGACTTTGGCAGCGTAATTTTGCAGCGCATAAACGCGATTCGTGTTTTCTGAGATCGGTGGGTCGCGTGGTTTTGCTAATTCCGATGGATCTATTTTTTGCGTCACTTCCTGATTCGCGGGCAGACTCTCACCTGAAGCTTTCAAGAAAAATCCAATCCCCACAAAACTTGCCAGTAAAAGCGCTCGAACACTTTGCGTCCAAAAAAGTTTCGGGTTCGTCGTTTTATTTTTAAGGACAGTTAGATCCCTTCGCAGTTCCGCTCGCGCCGCGGTGCGGAGTAAGTCGGCCAAAGCAATAACAGCCTGAGCGATGTTGCGGTCAACAGCGCCTTTAAAATGAGCGCTTGGATCAATCGATCTTCTGGCCTGCACGGAAGCTTCTTCAAGCGTCTTATATTCCTTAGGTGTGAGCCTTTCCGCTTTTGAGATTTTTTCAAGAATCGGCGGCAAGCTGATTTCGTTTGGATTTTTCTGATAAGCTTTAACCACTCGCACCCACTGAAAATCTCCCAAAATGGAAGCTGACCATTCAGCTGCTTGAAGATCAATCAAACACTGATCAGCTAATAAAAGCGCCCCAGCAGAAACTGCCGAGCGATCACCGATGGCAGCTTTAACCATCTTCACGGCTTCTCTGGCTTTCGCTATTCTCGCGTCTGCGTTTCCTTGAGCTTGTCTTAAAATATCTTTGGCTTGATGAATTGCAATTTGAATCGCGTTTCGCTTGGCTGTTTCGATTGTTTGAGTCACAAAAGTTCGCGCGCGATCCGCTTCCTCTCCAAGATCTGAGAGATCCGGTATTTCCGCCAAGTTTGCTTCCAACTCTTCGCGATCGCTCTCAAACCAAAGCCGGAAATTTTTTAAGGCTTCCCATTTTTTTCGAAGTTTTTCGACGCGCGTCTCCAGATTTTGAATTTCCTCTCCTTGAGTTTGGCTTTGCCACGCCTTCCACGCCGCCAGCCAATTTTGTAAAGTGGCCTCGGAAGAAAATCCAAAAGCGGGTGGCTCTTTTGCCCTTTGTTGATCTTGATATTGAGTGACTTGAGTGCTCGCATTTTCAATGGCTTGCTCGAGCCGTGAGTACTGATCGTCTTCAGGGCTCAGGGCCAGCGCCCAAATCGCTTCACTTTTTTCGATCGTATCAAAACTTAATTCGGTAGGCGCCTTAGGAGCAGCGGCTGCAGGAGCGCTTCCATTTCCCAATAAAATTTTTTCTGCGACGGCGCGCTCCGCATCCTCTAAGCGAAAATGGTTAGCGATCGCTCTACTCGCCAGTTTTACAGCGGCTTCGTTGTTGTTTTTTTCGTAAAATCGCGCCTCCAAAACGCCCCAGATTCGAACCAGGCTGGCGCAGGCCAAAGCAAAACATACTTGTCTCCTTTTGGGATCAAGCTTTGAAGTCACCTCGTCGATCGCACGTGCGGCCGCCGTCCAAGTTTTCATCGCGCTATAAAACTGAGACGAGTTTTTATTCCAGGCTCTGGAGGGAATTTGCCAAACGCCTTGCTCGGTTTTTGCTCGGATCAATTGAGCAAGGGGCGCAAAATGATTTTCTGCATCAAGAAAATAATACTGGGTTGCGAGATCAGCGCGTTTTTTATCTTCCACGTCTTTTTCATCGACCCCTAACGTGGCGCGATAGGTTTTTGCGGCATCTAATTCCAACTTTCTTCTGTCCCATTCTCTAAGAATTTTTTCCTGCCGCTCCCGCTGAGCGGGCTGTCTGCTTAAAATGGGCGCCCCCGCCACTTCAGAGTATCGAATTTGGAAGGCCAGTCGCTCTCTTAGCGCCTGGCGATGCGCGTCCGTTCTTCCTAACTGCGTTTCGAAAGCCTGTCGTCCTGCCGACGAATAAAACTGAGCCCGACTAATCGCAAAAGTTTTTCTTTCAATCGCCCGAGCCATAAGGGCTCTAATTTTTTCGTGCTTTTCCGCCGGATCATCGGAGGATTTGAAAACAAACTTTTGAAGTTCGGATGCGTTCATTTCTAAGTCCGGAATCGCTTCTCGGCCTTTTTCAAAATCAAACTCCCCTGTTAAGAAAACGAGTTTGATCGACTTTCTCGGAAAAGGTTTTCGGAGTTCGTGATTCTGAATCATTCGATGCCAAACTGGCAAATCCATCAGAGGGTGCGCTTCGTCAAAAGCAAGCTCTAACATCGGTGGGTTGAGAAGCTGGGTCGTCTTTCCATCTGCGCTTTTAAACGGCTGTGCGAGTATCAAGCAAATTTCTGTGACCCACGGAAGCGCTTCTAAAATTTCAACGTCTGATCGGAGCGAGGGGCTAAGGCCAACAAACAAATTGGCATAAAAATTAAGCGGGCCCTGCATGGTTCCAAAATCAAGTTGTCTCAAGTAAGGTATGGTAAGACCAAAGCTTTTTCTGACCACATTTCCATCCACGGCTCTAAAAAACTCCATTAATCGTGCGGGATAATCTCGGTAATTTGAGAGGTCGGAAAAGGCTCCGGTAACAACTTGCTCTTTCCCGGATATTTGTTCTTCTTTGATTCCTTCCATCGCCACTTTGACTCCGGTCAGAATATTCAAAAAATCCCACACATGGTGAAGGATTTGCTGCTCATCCGCCGTGGGTACTCGCGCCGTGCTCGCGACTAGATTTATGGTCACTATGGGCGGGTCCCATGCGGTTTGTTCTTTTTTATAATAGGTCAGGCGCTCACGAACTGACGTTTCCGAAATATAAAGAGCTCGGGCCAAGGCGGCCGGGCTTTCGTCTTTAGGTAATTCTTTGTCAGGAATGATTTTGCTTAAAATTCGCTCGGCCTCTCCTGATTGGATATCGTGGATAAAAAACTCATAAAATTGCCGCTTCAATGTTTTAAGACGCGCCATGTTGGCGGCATCAAAAGACGCAGCTGCTAAACGACCCCCTTCTTCGAGAATGGCGTTAAAGGCTTCATCGCTAAAATCTTGGGTGGTTCGAAGCTCATTTCGTCCTGATTTCATTTTCTGAAAAGATGGAAGCGGTAATCCAACATACCTCGCTACTTGTTCTCGCCCTCCTTTTCGCAATAAGAGGTTCGCTGCGCGCATGGCTCGTGAAACGGACGCAGACTTTTCTAGATCCGGCGATTCAATCAACTCTTGGTAACGCGTTTCATGTTTGAAATCTGGAGCAGAGATGTTGGGCTGAATCAGAACACAGCTGTGCCCGGCCTTTTGAAACTCACGTAAAAAATCCTCTTTGTGGAATCCTCCAAACACAAGAATAAATTTAGATTCTCGGCTCTGCGAAATTTCGTGTTCTAAATTTTGATACGCTGCTTCGCTCCTCTTCACCGCGGTTTCATAAAAATCCGACGAGGATCGAATTGCGTTTTCCCAAGATCGCGAAAAGATAAGCGACCTCCCGCTTTCGCGCGCGAGATATTTTGCCAAATCAGGGGTTTTTAACGCGTGGAGATATTCTCGAATTTGTAAATATTCGTTAGATGAGAGCTTGAGCTCGCTAAGCTTCTCGAAGCCTTCAAGGGTCTTCCAGGTTTCGATGAGTCGTCGCTGTTTTGGTTGTAGCCAGGCATTCAAAAACTCCTCTTCTAACTGCGCAATCAGGGCTTGAAGGTCGGATATTTTGAGCTGTGGCAGATCCCTTGGTCTCTGAGTTTGAAAAAGGGCCTGAAAAAAATCGGCGCTGGGTGTTTTACGTTTCGTCGGAGACGTCGCTTTAATCCATCCGACAGTTCGTCTTAAATATTCTCCGTATAACTCTGTGTGTTCTTTGGCTTTGGAACGAAGAGAGAGCCAATCCTGAACCATCCGCGGCGTTTTTTTCTGAATAAGCTTGAGCAGCGTCGCTTGCAGCACTTTAAGATCGCGCTCGATTTCCTTTTGATTTTGCGAAGAGGTTTTAGCTTCTTCTAAGTTTTTAAAGTAGAGCCTCTGATTTTCGATTCCGATCAACCTAAAATCCCCAGAGCGCATAGCGCTAAGCGCTAAGCGTTCGGATGTGTTTCCGCCTGGAATATTATTTTCGCTTTGCGCCATGCGCTTTGCGCCATGCCGTGTAATGTGCGCATATTCCGCTCCGCCAATCAAAAGCTGATCCAAAAAATGATAAGCGGCACGATCTCGAGTTTTTGAATCTTTGATCCAGCCAAAATAAGAGTCGCTTGGAACAGGCCCCTCAAATCCTTCTTCAAAAACAGTCTGCACACCTTGTTTCTGGACCAATTCCTGGATCATGCCTGAAATATGAAGCTGCGCTTCGAAAGAGGCGTGAGCATCTTGAATAAAAAAAATGGTTTTGCCCGATTTTCCCGGAAAGATTTCTTCTATCGTGCCTAAACTAGGGGAAACCAGTGATGGGTTTCTTGGAATGCCTGTATTAAGCGCATACGAAAAGTTTTCGGAAAGCGTGAAAAAAAAGAGCAAAAAAATCGCGGTGATTTTTGTTCCGATGGAACTTCTATGGTTGTTGCGTACCATTAATATGGGTTCAAAGAGGGGCCGCAGGATATGACTCGGATCTTTGAAGTGTCCTTTTCTGTAAAAATTTTAATAAGGATACTCTGATCTTTCGCAGAATACAAACGCATGTCGTTGGCATGAACCCGAATGGATTTCGATGATGAGAATCGCTAGTAAGTGCTATATCTAAAATTGAAGTGTTTTTGGCTTCGCTCATCAGCCGCAGAAAAGATCTACCAAGTTGCGGTAGAGAAGAATGGAAACGATTTTCTAGGTGGGAGCAATTACGATTTCGTACCGCACCATATGCTCAAAATTAAGCGCGCCTTTTTTAGTCGTAATATCCATGGCTGTTTTTCCCGCAATCAACATTTCATAAGTTGCATATCCGATCCTGAATTTCTCGTTTTGTTTTTGCGGCCGCCAGCTTGAGGTGATTGCATAATAAGTTCGCGATTTCCCGCTTACCATTTGGGCATCTAATACTAAAACACGATGCCGAATAGGTGCGCTTTGATCTTGAACTCGATTCCACAAATCCATTCCAAAATAAATCGAAAGAACAAGACCCAAAGTGGCGAGCATGCTGATTTTCAGCATTTCACGATGCGTGGATGATCTGCCCACAAGATAATTCAGAGCAAGCCCGATAAAAAGACAGGCTGCGGGCAAACTGAATCTTAAAGAAAACCGAAACATTAAGTCTGCATCCAGTGTTTTTTCAAAAGACGTTGAAAAAAAAGCACTGGCAAATAGTCCGATCATCCCAAGACCGAAAAGAACCCATGAGGTTCCGATGAAAAAGGTTTTTGCGGCGCTCAGCGCTTGACGCTCATGAAAGTTGGGATCGCTGATGTGAAGAACCTCTGACTTCTGGGCCAAAAAAGACAAAAATTGAAGCCCTTCGAGAACAGCTGGGTGGTCTTTTTGAGTTGGAATTTTTTCTCCTTTGGTCAGAATACTTATT
>CAZOOM010000051.1:0-18644 GCA_964581425.1 uncultured bacterium
GCGATAAAAAAGATCCGTTCTTGGATTCGGAAACTGTAAAAGAAAAATTCTTTGTAAAAATTAAAAAGAGTGGTCGAGAAGATGAATATTTAATCACGAATGATCCAATAGCTTCTATTAGTAAGCGGGAATTATTCAAAGATTCCGGATTGGGCAAACTACTCTATGGAAAAAAAGTTGGAGAAAAAGTAGCCACTCCTCAGAAGGAAGAAATAGAGATATTGGAAATAAAGAGTATCTACGTGAAAGCTTTTCAGGAAGTGATGGACAACATTAATACCAATTTTCCAGATGATAAAACCATTCAAAGAATGGAGTTTGACCCCGAATCGATAAAGAAAAACATAAAAAATTTAGGAGAACGACAAGCGCAGATTTTAGAGATGTATTTGAACAAACAAATAACCATAGGTGTTATGTCTAATCTTGTTAATAGAAGCATTTTGGTTACTTGGATGGGGTTGCTTTGTCAGCCTAAGCCACGTTTATATTTTGCAAATGGAAGCATAGAAGAACAAACTAAAGAACAACAGCTCATCGATGGCTCAGATGAAATTTTACTTGAACCTATAGCGTTAATGACTTTGGCTCATTTGAAAATGATCAATCTGCCCTGCAAGTTGTTCAAGAGGGTGTTTGTACCTAGAAGAATATTAGACGTTATTGATGCTGAGATTATGAAAGAACGTGGCCATAAATCTCAAGGGTATTCAACAATGTCATTTAGAAACGGCCAATTTTTTTATGAGGATATAAGTGGCGACCAAGTGAGTAAGAGAATCGACTTTTTAGAAAAAGTTAAATCGGAAATAAATGAGTGTATGGTTGTAATTGGGCTGGATTCAGTATTTGATAAAACCATGGAAGAGCGTGCAAGTATTTTTGGTAGAGAATACGTCTATGTCCAAGATATCGCGCAAAGTAAAAACCTTCCTATTTTCTGCGATGATTCATTGTTCAAAGAACTCATAGCGCACGAGTATGGTCTTAGGGCTTTCAATACACAAAATTTTTTAGTTGCTTGCTTAAAGAGAAAACTACTAACCGAGATAGAATATTGCGACAAAATAATCGAGCTTGCGCATATGGGATATTTTTATTTATCTATCTCTGCTCCGATACTTTTCAGGGCGGTTGAGAAAAACAATTTTTTACTTTCCAAATTACAGGATTTCAATGCATTAATTAGAAGCCTGGAATCGAAAGAAACGACAAAGGCATCTTTAATTAATGTCCTTTCCGATTTTATAAAGCTTATCTATATAGAAAAATTACCGCATGAGATAAAAACAGCCTTTTTGGATATATCGTTAAATTTGATCTCTCAAAAAGAAGTTAAGGAGTCCGACCTGAAGGTTTTTTTGGGAGTAATTGAGAAAAAATTGGGAGCAGCCAGCGTTTTGATGCCACAGATTCAAAAAGATGCTTTTAGTTGGCTTAAAGCTGAACGGCATAGTGCCGGTAAGATTATTCGTCTCGACCTTTAGAACGTATTGAATTGAATGGTGTTGAATGGTACCGGGTATCTAAGGCCCGCTGAATGGGGAATGGGAAAAAAACAGGAGCGAGAGCGCAACGCGCAGAGCGGCAAGCAGTAGAAAAACAGGGCATCAGAGGATCAGGAGATCAGAGTAGCAGAGCATAAGTGAGTCAGTGAATGAAAAGTACCCCTTCCATAAGTGCCGGGGTAAACCGTGAAACCAAAAAAATTAGACGAACCCCGGCACAATTGGAAGGAATGCCTTTTGTTCTTTTGTTTATGGAAGAGTTCTAAAATACGGAAAGGCTAAAACATGGAGAATGATGAGGTGAGACGGTTTCGTGAATATGTTTTTCTTCCTTATTTTAAAAATTTGAGCGATAGTGCAAATGACAGCATGGAAAAAGCTGAGAAATATTTTGCCGACTTATTAAGTAGTATTATTACCCTTTCAACAGCACTTATAGCTTTTATTGGAGCAACGAAGGAAATCTTTCTGAAAAACACAGATCCTAATTTGCTTATGCTTTTGCTCGAGATATTTGTCTTTGTTATTATTTTAGCAATGGTAAGCAAGATATCCCTGGCATTGCATTATAAAAAATACACAGACGAGAGCGCAGAAGATATGAAATCTGTGCTTTTATTGACTAAAAATCAAAAATGGGATGATGTAAATGCGGAAATCGAGAAGAGACAGAGCGGGTTTTTAAAAACCTCTGATGCCGGATGGCAGCATATAACAATAGCGGTCGGCTTAGCTACGATCCTAATATTTTTAGCTAATATTTGTTTTCTCGTCAAATTAATCTCGGTTTAGATGAGAAAGTTAATTATCGAATTAAGAAAAGTTGCCCCTTCCATACGTGCCAGCTTAAATGGTGAAACCAGAAAAAACGGTACCACTTCCGGAAGTGCGGGTTAAACCGTGAAACCAAAAAAAATAATCCGAACCCGGAAAAATTGAAAGGGGCTTTCTATAATTTGGCTACAGGTGCTCTATGTCGAGTGATAACGCCGCTATATTAATTGTTTCATTATTTGTATTTGTTGGGCTGTTCTTTTATTTTCTTCCATCGCTGATCGGCAATAAGAAGAAAAATGCGAATACAATTTTTTTAGTAAATCTATTCTTTGGCTGGTCTGCAATCGGTTGGATAATTGCGTTAATTTGGGCTTTGAAAGATGAGCGGAAGCCCAAACGTTGAATTGTTCCGACATTGAATCGTGCGGGGTACCGAAGGGACAAATTTAAAAGGAGAAATAGAGCCATGAACCTTACAAAAATTTCGAATAAGATTTGGGAGATTGTTGGGCTAGCATTGGGGATTTTATTTTTATTAGGGATTGCGGGAATCCTATTCGGAGGCATTTATGGTTTTTTTCAATATAGGGCCCATCGCATTCAAGGGTTGATGCTGGACCCTGAACAAGAAAAAGGCAATCTTAAAACAACTGTGGAGTATGGTTTGCCTTTGGCGGTCGAGGGAAGCGATTTTTTTATGATTCCGGTTACTTTAGAAAAAAAGAAGCAGGGAGAAGAAAGGGGGATGTTGAGGCGCGAAATGTCATTAAAAACCAGCAGCTATGACAGTGATTACAGTAGTTACTCCCCCTATGGGGGGCCTTATTACAATTTAATTATGATGAATAAAAAAACAGGGGAGTCGAGGCCGCTCCTCTCGGATAAGGGATTTATCAGCGGCATCTATTTTCCGGAGAAAAGCTATAGCAAAAAGGAAGTAGAACCCAAGCTGACTTTCATGCTGCTGAGAATCTCAAAGACGGATACCAACGCTGATGGGATGATTAACGAGCGAGACGCCTCTTCCGGATTTTTGGCCAGCATCGATGGCGCCCATCTCACTCAGGTAACTCCGGATCATACGCAGATGAGGTCCTGGAATTTTGATTCAGAGACTCAGCGGCTTTTCATTGAAGTGGTTCAAGATGCCAATCGTGACCAAAAGTATAATTGGGATGATCCTCAAATTGTTTTGAGTGTGAATGTGGCTACGCCTCAAATGGGACAGGAGTTTATCCCTGCGGAAATTAAAAGCAAAATCCAATCTGTTTTGCTTTCAAAGTAAAATTAAAGAATGGGAAAAGAAGCAAGAGCACAAGAATAAGAACGCAGAGCGCAAAGTGCAAAGCGCAGAGCGCAGAGCGAAAAGCGATAGAGAGTCAGAGTATCAGCAAATCAGGGAATCGGAAGATCAGGAGCACAGCGTTTGCTTCCCTCTTATGTCTGACATTTTGATCTCTGTCTCCGCCTTAGGGGCTGGCACGATCTATTAATGTAAGAGGATGGATTTAGAAACATCATGAGAAAAAATAATTTTTACAATTTTGGTGTCTCAGTTTTAATGCTTCTCCTTTTTTCTGCTCCAGTTCATGCATCGGAGCTCGCAGGGTACTGGAATTTTGATGAGGAAAGTGGAGAGACCATTTTTGATTTGTCAGGAAACCACAATAACGGACAACTGATCGGCGCAAGTCGTTCTGTGGGAAAATTTGGTGCTGGATTAAATCTTTCTGGAGAAGGCGGCGCTCTGATTCCTCACAGTTTAAGTCTGGACTCGATGCCCGATGGTTTTACTCTCGCCGCATGGATTTACCCGACTGAATTTCCTGATTACACGACGATCTTTTGGAAAACAGATCGAAATAACAGGGTCGATATGCTTCATTTTCAGGTGGATGGGAAATTATATGGTGCCATGAATCAAGAAAAACCAAGCGGCGGATTTGAAGGGATATCGGATTTTGTGGTTCCTTTAAATGAATGGCACCACGCTGCATGGACCTTTGATAATTCGGTGCAGAAATTTTATCTGGATGGGGAAGAGGTTTTTAGTGAGGCTTATCAATCACCTTGGGCTGGAAATGATGAGAACCTTTTACTTGGTTATCATCCTGAAGTGAATTCAGCAAATTTTAGAGGGATGATCGATGAGGCTCGATTTTATAACGGGGCGCTTTCGCAAACCCAAATTCAATTTGATATGCAAAATCCTATAGTGACGCCCGAGCCACTCAGTGCTGCCTTATTTCTTCTTGGCGGAAGTTTTATGGTATTCAATCGTTATCGATGCAAAAACACACGTCATGTTGAATGGTACCGGGTACCAAAGGGACAGGTAAGGATTCTTGACAGGGGTGCGGATTAGGGGTTGAATACCGCATCATAAATCCACGGGGGTTGTGGCAGACGCGTAAAGATCGAGTTCGGGTTGTCCTCCAGAATATAAAACATCTGGAGGTTTTTTTATGCCTAGAGTTCCGCGCGAACAGTCGTCCAGCGGCTGCTATCACATTATTATCCGGGGAAATAATAAACAGACCTTGTTTCCTGAGCCTCAGGATTTCGAGAAGTTTATCGATCTCATGATTTCCCGTTTGGATTCAACGCTCATCCATCTTTATCATTACTGCCTGATGACGAATCATGTGCATCTTGTCATGCGCTGTGAAAACAAATCGCACCTTGCCCGCTATATGCATAGCATTCAGCGCAGTTATCATCATCACTACCGCAAAACCTACACGCTTTTTGGTCATTTGACACAGGGGAGATACCGGAGTTTTCCTATCGAAGACGATGCCTATCTGCTGGAATGCGGTCGCTATGTGGAAAGAAATCCAGTGCGCGCTGGTCTGGTCTCCAATCCCGAGGATTGGCCCTACAGCAGCTACGGTTTTTATGCGTTTGGAAGAGAGGTGAAAGGAATTGAAAGCTCGGTAGCCTATCTCGCTCTTGCAAGCGACACGTCGATTCGGCAGGAGATTTACCGGGAGCGGATGATGGTGACACGGCCTTACGAGGATCTGCTTTTCCGACGACTGCAGAAATTATGAAGAAAGGTAAGTGTCCCTTTGGTACCCGGTACCGTTTAGATTCGGCCTATTCGGAACGATTGGACGGCGCAAAATTGCTAGTGATCGATCCTCGATGTTAGCATGAGCTCCGGCGGATTTTGTGGAGCTTAAAAAATCATCTGACTCTGTCTGTTTTTGGAATATAATGCCCGCCGGTCAAATGGTTTAAAACGTGGCCACACGAACTTATGAGACCTTTCATGATTCTTTCACGCCGCAATGATTTTTCTGTTTTTTCTTCAATGATTTCCTATCAACGTTAACCCCAAGGTGATTTTATGAAAAAATTCATGGCTAAAATTTTGTTGATTCCGATGCTTTTGATCAGCACAACTCCCAATGGTTTGTTTGCCTCCGCACCTGAAGAATTGCGTGCTGTTTCCGTGTCTCAGGAGCGAGCTGTGATTGACGTGGCTTCAGTCAATCAGACTGTGCCGGCCAAAATATTGAGTGAGTCAAAAATTGATTCGCCTTTGTCTGCGGCAACAGCGGTTGAAAGTTTTCCTTCTGTTGGAAACCGAAATTCTTCTCGTTCACCGAAGCCTTTATCCGTTTCTGTTCAGAATTCTTCAGCCAATTTATCTAGCTCACACGATTCAAGTTTGGTCTTCAACTTCCGTGAATGGTCCGTGGACTCTTGAAGCAACTGCTGAATCGGGCGCTGTCTCGAGCCCGGGGAACGGGGATCCCTTTTTCTATTTTCGCCAGAAAATTAATCTCAAATCACCCATGAAGTTTTACAAAACAGTTTCAGCCGTGAAGTATCAGGCGAATGGTCCTCGAGCGGTTGAATTTAAGGTGAATTTGAATGAATGGCCGACGGCTAGCTTTCCCTTCTCTTCTTACCGTCTTGATGCAAAAATTAAGATCGAAACTTTAGGACCTGTTGAGGCGGTTGGAATTTACAGGATGTCACCTGACTGGAAAACTTGGGAGTTGTACCAGGTTATTAAAACTCCAAAGCCCATCGAGGAAGTGCAGACGTCCTTTCAATCTGCTTTCAAGGGTTGGCAGTTCAAGGTTGAGCCACTGACGCAGCTTAACACCAGCTCCACCTCAACGAATGCATCCCGGAGTTATGTCAAACCTGATGATCCTCGGCTGTACGTTCAGGGCCGGCTCCCAGACGGAACGTTTAGTCCTGAAACTGCTTATACAATCAAAGGGATGTTATGGTCACAATACTTTTCTGCAGCTGGATTGGACTGGGTCGAGACCGTGGCGCGCTCAGGTGTCAATACAGTTAGATTTGAATACCATTATGAGCCGAATGAGAAACTTATTGAGGCTCTCGATGCGCTTTATAAGAAAGGCATCAAAGTCATTATGCGGCTCAATGAAAATAGCATTTATAACTTGGATGCACGTTCTAACAAGGATGTGGCGTGGTATCTTGTCAATCAGTTCAAAAACCATCCGGCCATTCTGATGTGGGAAACCGCTTCGCCAGATCTTCTTGATACCATCAAAGCGGAAGATTCCAAGCATGCTGTGGCTTTCTTGACACCTGCTTCTGCGATTTCAAGCGAGGAGGTGTGGATGGACAAACCGCTTAATGCCGCCTTTTCGCATGCCGATGTCATCGCGATTGAGATTAAAAACGACATGACAGAAGTCATCTCCAACTGGGCTCGGGCTGCATCCAAACCCTTTTATATTGCGGAGTTTCAAAATCCCACACAATGGGATGCTCTCTATTTTGATTTATCTGCGAGTCGTTCAAAGGGGAGGGTTCTTGGCGGGTTTTATTCAGCCTTGGGCTTGTCAGTTTTAAAAACGAGTTATCTTGCTTTTCAGGATCGTTATTTAAATCCAGATTATAGTCCGTTGGTTCAGAATGAAGCTAAAGTATCAATTAAAACAGACCCTAAAATGGTTACCATGAAAGTTAGCCGCGGGCCTGAAAATGTCCACACGGAAACTGGGGATATGAGCGGCATTCAGGTCGGAGTTCTCGATGAAACGACCGGCACAAGGATGCGTGATATTGTTTATTTCAATAATGCTTCGCTTGATTACACACAAGCGCTTATTGATTTTTATCAATCGCAACCGGAAGGAAGTATCATAGTTTTTGCCGTCCCTCTTGGCGGTGGATTCTCTGATCCATTAACCAATGAAAGGTTGAGATCCAAACTCGATGCTTTCTTTTCAGGGTTAGGCAGCAAGGAGGTTAAGAAGATTACATCTCGTGGCGCCTGGATTTTTGCGGTCAAAAAAGGGGGCGGGGTCATTACGGAAAAATACCAAGATGCAAAAGGAGCCTTAATAGTTGATTTTACAGTGCCACTCAAAGCTGTTGGGCCTCTGGTGAACCCCGGAGTGAAGATTTCTTTTACACCCGGTCTCTCGCTTAAGAATGTAACAGAACTTCCAAGTCCATCGCTTGTTCATGTTCTCAGCGTTTCAGATTTCAGGACCACCACCCAATATGTCGACAATCATCTTCAGCTCAACTACAACATAAATGAACAATATCCTCTTGCGGGTTTTGCAGTGGATTTTGACGCATATGAGACTTCTGAAAAGGAAAGTGCCGATCTATCAAAAATTTCTAAAGTCACTCTCGGCATTTCCGGAGCTGCGCCGAAAGTGCGGGTTCGTCTCATGGATGTTGACGGGCATGTTGGAGATTTCTATCTAGAGCAGATCGTTCCTGGAACTGAACGTTTCTGGACTCTTGATCTTTCCTTACTTCCGGCAAACGTGAATCGTTCAAAGATTCAGGCCATGTATTTTTTTGTGGATGCGACGAGCACTCAACTTGACACCCTTCAAGGAGCGCTCTCTTTTTCAATCGGAGGATTGAGCATAGGAAAACCAGCTGGCCCGCATCTGGATATTCTTCCTCCGGAGAGAACAAGGAATGGCAGTATTGACCTTGTCGGTACTAGGCCTGCCTTTAGTAGAGTTTATGTCCAGGGGGAATTGGTAGTCACGTCCGACGGCGGAGATGATCCCACGACATGGAAAAAGCTTTTTTCCCTTAAGGATGGACTTAATACAATTTCTATCGTAGTTGTTAATGAGCAAGGCGTTGCTAGTGAGCCGTTGATTGTTAACGTGACGCGTGATTTTAGGGGTCCTGTCGGATCGTTGACTTTGGAAGGCAACACCCTGGTCACTCAGACGTCTAATGTTACGCTCCATCTTACAGCCGAGGATGGATCAGGCGTCGATGCCATGTCTTTTTCGATCAATGGCGGCGGGTGGACGCAGTGGGAGCCTTTTGCGCAAACCAAGCAGTTAACGCTTTCAGGTTTTGGAGCCACTCAAGTGCAATATCGTTTGCGTGATCAGCTGGGCAATGAGGCGATCCAGCAATTTTGGCTTAAAAATGTCGGGTCCGAGGCTGGTCAGGTCATGATTAAAAACCTGGCAGAGCTTCTTGCGGATGCCTCGGTTCCTCCAAATGCTAATGCAACATTTTCAAAACGCCAGGCATTTCTCAGAAGTTTGGTTGGATTAACACCTGCGGAACGCGAACTTTTGTATGGATTTGCTTCCGAGCGTGATCGGGCTCTCTTTAAAATGCTTGTTGCGACTGCTCAGACCATTTGGCCCTATATGACGGACGATGCCTTAAGTGCATATGCCAAAAATCCGGTTCCTGTGCTGGGTTTTGACAGTCCTGATTTTATAGAAAATCTTTCTGTCCTTGAAACCATGAGTCCGGCTCATGTGATGGCGTTCATGGGGCTTTTGTCGACTCCGATGGTAGACGAACCGAGTCATTCAACATGGGCAGGAGACAGTTGGACCATGGTTGTCATGAATGCCAGATGGAATGAGTTTGCCAGGAAATCCGTTGTCGGGAAATTACTTCTTCTTTACGGAAATTATCCGATTCCTTTGACGGCGCGTTACTATTTTACCTGGAGTCATGCTCCGGATATTATTGTTACCTTTACTCCGATTACGTTCACGAAGGCTGATCTTCCGGACCTCCAAAGACTTCTGGAAGGGCCAAACTTGCTTTACAAAACATGGGCAGCTAAAGCCATTGCGAGTATTCACTAAACTTGATCTGAGGCTTCCGGAAATCGAAGGGCTTAAGGACGCTCATTTCTTGATCACCGGTCTTTTACCCCATGGTGCCAGCGGCTATTCCATGTTAAAATTCCGCCACTACTCATTTATTTAACGCCTTTTTTTGAAAGAAAAAATCATGAAAAAATCTCCGAAAATAAAAAAAGCCAAGAAATCTCAAAAAGCTTCTGCAGCAGATCAACCCGTGACTCCGGATTTAGTGCATGTCATGATGAAAGTAGCAGAAAGGCTTGAGGCTCTGGAAAAGAAAATGGAAATCGTGCTTCAGCAGTCAACCGGGCACCGTCCTGAGCGCGCGCCTCATTTTCAAAATTCGCGTCCTCAAAATTCACAGCAACATGAGAGAAGAGGAGACGGAAATTCTCAACACCAGAATCATGAACACAAGCACCCACAACACTCGCATCAAAATCACCGGGAGCGTCAGCTTTATCAGGCAGTTTGTGCGGACTGCGGAAAAGATTGTCAGGTCCCTTTTCGTCCCACTGGAGAGCGTCCGATTTATTGTAAAGAGTGTTTTGGAAAACGCCGCGGGAATTCTCAACAACAGGCCAATCGCAACCAAACTCAGACGATAGCTTCATCGGCGTCATTTTCGCAGTCGTCTTCAAATACTCAAACTTTGACAAAGCCCTCGAAGCAGAAAGCTTCCAAGAAATCAAAAAAACACTGAGTTTGCGGTAAGAAAGATAGAAATCTTTACCTCACAGTCCATTATTAACGGGAGCACAATGAAAAAGATTGGATTTTGGCTGCTGATCATGACGCTTACCTCATCGGTTTTTGCTGGGAGCGGTGAGACCAAAAAATTTTTGCCGCGCGGTTCTCAGGCCCCTGATTTTAAACTCGCGGATGTAACCTCAGGGACCGAGTTCTCGCTGAAGGATTTTGCTGAAAAAAAAGCCCTGGTGGTGGCATTTATTTGCCGCCACTGTCCTTATGTGCAGCATATTAAAAAGGCCCTTGCAAAACTCGGACAGGATTATGCGGATAAGGATGTTGCCATAGTCGCCATCAGCTCCAATGACGCGAAGGCATATCCTGAAGATGGGCCGGAAAGTTTGCGTGAGATGGCGCTTCAGGAAGGATTTACCTTCCCTTTGCTTTATGACGAAACTCAGGACGTTGCCCGTGCTTACACCGCTGCAGCCACACCGGATATTTTTATCTTTGATGCGGATCAAAAGTTGGTCTACCGAGGGCAGTTTGATGATTCACGTCCTGGCAGCGGACAAGCAGCTACGGGTAAAGACGTACGAGCCGCCTTGGATGCTCTTTTAAGTGGTCAGCCTGTTTCTCAGGAAGAGAAAAAAGCAATCGGCTGTTCCATCAAATGGAAAAAATAAGGATCTACTAGATCATTTTTCCTATTTCCTATCTTGAGCTCTCACCTAAAAACTTTTCAGGTACTCCCAGCCTTGTTATCGAATGTGCTTCACAGGATCTTGTTAAACCTCTCTACAAATAGTTGAATCTTTTTTTTCTGCTTTGCATCTAATCTTGTAAGCAACCAGGAAAATACGAATTTCTGGGAGCGAAATTCAAATCTCATTAAAAAAAATCAGGAGAAAAAAGCAATGGAAAATCAGATGAAAAAAAGAACACTACTTGCAGCTTCAATGGCCGGACTTCTTATGTTTGCAGGAGCGGGGTTGTCTCCTGTGGCACATGCCGAAGAGGTGTCTTGCTACGGGATCAATAAGTGCAAAGGTGCGGGTGCATGCGCTGGCAAGAACGGTTGTGCGGGAAAAAATTCCTGCAAAGGACACGGTTTTGTCAAAGTTTCCAAAGAAGCGTGCCTTTCCATCCAGGGTGGAAGTCTTACCCCGGTTAACGCTTAATGACAATCATTGATAAGGTGCTTCGGCGCGAAAAGCCGAAGCGCCTTGGTCAATCAGAGGGGAAATCATGAGTTCTTTTAAGTGGCCGCTTTTGGGATGTGGCGTGGGTCTTCGTAGTGAACATTATCAAACGGTGCTTGAGGATAAACCCAAGGTGGATTGGTTTGAAGCCATTACTGAAAATTACATGGATTCAGGCGGGAAACCGCTTCATGTGCTGGAGGAAGTGCGCGCCCATTATCCCATCGGGCTGCATGGGGTTTCTCTTTCTGTAGGTTCTGCGGATCCTTTGAACCGCCGCTACCTGCATCGTTTAAAAAAATTGATCCGAAGAATTGAACCAGCGATTGTGTCTGACCACTTGTGTTGGACCGGCGTTAGGGAAAAACAGCTTTATGATTTATTGCCACTGCCTTTTACTGAAGAAGCGGTGAAGTATATTAGCCGGCGCATCGATGAAATTCAAACGCACTTGTGTAGAAAAATCTTAATTGAGAATGTGTCCAGCTACGTGACTTACAAGCACTCGACTTTGCCGGAATGGGAATTTTTATCTGAAGTGGCTAAACGCTCAGGGTGCGGGATTCTTTTGGACTTGAATAATGTGTATGTGAATTCCAAAAACCATGGCTTTGATGCCAGCGAGTATGTGCGCTCGATCCCCGCAGCGTATGTAGGGCAATATCATTTAGCCGGTCACACCGAGCGCGGAGATTTTTTATTTGATACGCATAACCGTCCAGTGATTGAAGAGGTTTGGAACCTCTATCAGGAAGCTTTAGCTTGTCATGGCCCTGTCACCGCGCTCATTGAGTGGGACGCCGATCTGCCGCCTTTTCAGGAACTGGCGAAAGAGGCTGAAAAAGCCCGCGTGTATTATGAGAAAGCCAAAAAGGAAACATCCATCTCAGTTGAAACCGCTACAGCCCAGACAAACAAAATAAAATCTCAAGATTTCATAGGAGGGAATGCTCCTGGTTTAAAAAAATATGAGGAAGCCATGCTCGCATACATTGCTCCCTATGAAAATCAAATAACCGGGGAGAAAATAGGCGACGATCTTCTTCCCCAGACAGAAAATCAGTCAGAGCGTTTGGCCGTTTATCGGGAAGGGTATCTAGTCCGATGCGAAGAGGCATTAGCCGAAGCGTTCGAAGGGGTGCAGAGTGTTTTAGGCCGAGAGCGATTTCAAATCCTTGTACACAATTATGCGCGAAATTATCCCTTAAAAAGTTCAAACTTAAATGATGCAGGGATTTATTTCTCAAAATTCCTAAAAGTCTGGCCAGGGGTCCGGGCCTGGCCTTTTCTTGCTGACCTTGCTGATTTGGAATGGAAAGTGATGCGGGCGTTTCATGCGTTTGAGAAAGCACCGCTGGCTTCAGCCTTCCTATCAAAAATGAGTCTTGAGGAATTTGCAATGTCTAAAATTTATTTTCAGCCTTCGGTTCAAATTGCGGCCTCTGTCTGGCCCATCCTGAATTATTGGAGAGAGCGGAAAAAAGAAAACAAATTCGAGGATTTTAGACAAGCCTCTCCCCAGCGCGTGTTGATTTTTCGCAGAGGGGTAGAGGTTTTTTGTGAGCTAATCGACGAAACTCAATATGCGGTTTTAACAGCATTGCAGAATCAGAAAACCATCATGGAAGTTTTAGAGGAACTTTCATCAATTTTGAGCGACCCTGAGGATTTGACGCGGATGTTCGGGGGTTGGGTTCAAAAAGGATTGATCACGGGCTGTAAGATACAGACTCCACCCTTAAGTTTTTCAGGAGCTGGATAAATGACGGTTGTGATGGTCTTGCCTACCCATGCTGCAAGCATGATCCGCTTCATTGTTCCAAGCGTTTCAACAAAATTCTGGACAGAGATCGTGTGCGGTTTTACTCTATTGGCCGGCTTAGTCGCAAATATACGTTTGGGAGACCCATCGAGCATGCCATTAGAAACCGAAGACGCTTTGATTCAAGCAGCCCTGACCCAGGATTCTCGGGCTTGGCAGGCACTTCTCAGCCAGTATGGCGGGAAGATGTACGGTATTGCTTTACGTTTTATGCGTCACGAAAAGGAAGCGGAAGATGTGATTCAGGAAGCCTGGATTTTGATTGCCCAAAAGCTGTGTGATTTTCGAGGGGATTGTAAATTAGGAACTTGGATTTATCGCCTTACGACGAATAAATGTTTGGAGAAAATCCGATCCACGAAAAAGGAAAAAGAAAAAACCGATTCCATAGATGCCTTAATGCCTGACTATTTGGAAGATGGGCATTACAAAAAAGAATTCCCTGATTGGTCCCAGCGTCCGGATAAAGAAACCGATCAAAAAGCATTAAAAGGTGAAATCGAGAAAGCGCTAAACAGTCTTCCTGAAGAATACCGAGAAGTTTTAATCCTGCGTGATGTGGAAGGGTTTTCCGGCGAGGAAACGGCACAGATGCTTGGCATGAATGAAGCAACTATGAAGACAAAACTTCATCGCGCTCGTATGGCGCTGAGAGAAAAATTGGAAAGAAAATTCGGCAAAAAGCCGTGGAATTCCTTTTTAAGGATGCTTTTATTATGAGACTCTACACGTGCAAAGAAGTGAATGATCTTCTCTTGGATTATTTGGAGAAAAAACTGCCTCCTCATATCCATAAGGAGATGGATTATCACATTGGTCTTTGCGTGAACTGCGTTAAGTTTATCAATACTTACAAAAAAACGATTGAGCTCACCGGCAAACTCTCGGTAAAGAAGATGCCTGCAGAGCTCGAGAAGACCCTTCTGCGTTTTCTGACTCGACCTGCTTAGTTTTCTTCTTATCTTTTAGCCCAAAGTTTCTGAATCTTTTCCTGATAAATTTGCATCCAAATGGGTGTGAACAGGAGGAGAAAATGAATCGGAAACAACTTAATCATCGCATTATTTTAATCACCGTTCTTTGGGGGCTTTCTCTTTTCATGGCCGCCCACTCAGGCTACTCAGCCGCGGAGCCTATTGAACAGCTGCCTCAGGATATTCTCCGATTGGGTGAGGGGATTGGGCGCATTCCAAAGAGCACTTATTCGCCCCACGAGGCTTCCGAGTTAATTCGCTCAACTGTGAATACGCTCTGGAATTTTGCCAAGCCCGACGCTCAGCTCCCTGTATCCTCAGGGGATTATCAGAGGCCTAAAGGACTTGTTGTGCGCTATTCGTTTTAAGTGAAAACGGGAAAGTGAGATTGAGATATGAACACTGCGAAATGGAGATTTTTAGTCTTGGTGCTTTCTGCAATTCTTCTAACAGGAATTGCTGAAGCTAAGAATTCAGAAAAGGAGCAGATGACTATGAAAAAAATTGAAAAAAGTAATGCCGAATGGAAAAAAGAATTAACGCCGGAGCAATACAATGTGCTGCGTAACCAAAGTACGGAAATTCCTTTCACAGGGGAGTACGTGAATCAACATGCTCGAGGGGTTTATCGTTGCGCCGCTTGTGGAACGCAGCTTTTTAGTTCAGAAACCAAGTTTGATTCTGGCACGGGATGGCCGAGTTTTTGGGCGCCGATCTCACCAGAAAACATAGGCTATGAAGTAGATAAGTCTTTATTCATGTCGCGCACTGAAGTTCATTGTCCGGTGTGTGGAGGGCATCTTGGGCACGTGTTTGATGATGGCCCTGCTCCCACAGGGAAAAGATACTGTATTAATTCGGTGGCTTTAAAATTTCAAGATGCTAAAGATGTAGCTGAGGAATCGGTTCAAGCGAAGCCTGCTTCCAAAATGGGATTAGAAACAGCGACTTTTGCGGAAGGATGTTTTTGGGGTGTCGAGGAGACTTTTAGAAAACTCAAAGGGGTCAAATCCACCATGGTTGGCTATACCGGCGGACACACCAAAAACCCAAATTACGGTGAGGTTTGTACTGGCACTACAGGTCATGCGGAAGCGATTGAAATTCAATTTAATCCCAAGGAGATCTCTTATCAGGAACTCCTGAAAGTCTTTTGGTCGAGCCACAATCCTACGACCAAAAATCGCCAAGGTCCTGATCATGGCGAGCAATATCGCTCTGCCATCTTTTTTCATTCTCCTGAGCAGGAGAAAGCTGCACGAGAATCCCTCAAAGCTTTGGAGCTCTCCGGTAAGTGGAAATCCTCCATTGTTACTGAGATTTCTCCGGCAAACTCTTTTTGGAAAGCTGAGGATTATCACCAGCAGTACTTGGCAAAACGCGGTAAAAAATTCTGTCATCTTTAATGAATCTTTTAGATGATGATTTGCATCTAAACCGTACAACTTAAAATTCAAAAGGAGCACTTATGCTTGAAAAAATAAAGTTATTAGTTCTTGGAACCGCAGAAAAGTTTCGTTGGTTAGCACCTCTTTTGGTTCGCATGGTGATTGGATCCGTATTTATCCAAACAGGTTGGGGGAAATTGCACAGCTTAGGTCAAGTCACGGATTTTTTTCGATCGCTTGGGATCCCTGCACCTGAACTTCAGGCCCCGTTTGTAGCGAGCGTTGAATTTGGGGGTGGGATTTTGGTTTTGCTTGGACTTTTTTCGCGTCTTGCAGCCCTGCCTTTAATGGGGACCATGGTGGTGGCGATCTTAACAGCTAAGCTCAAAGAATTCACAGGTCCTTTGGATCTTTTTGGAGCTCAGGAATTCGATTATCTCGTGCTCCTTTTTACCCTGTTTATTTATGGTGCAGGGCCTGTTTCTGTGGATCAATTCATCTGCAAACGTTGTGCCGGTACTGCAAAAATCGAAAACAAATGAATCTTTTAAACCACGGGGTTCATCTAAAGATCAGACGAACCCATTCAATCATACAGAAGGAATCCCAATGAATTTTCCTAGTACTCAGACAGAAAAGTTTCCAGAAGCTGTCATGCCGGCTTGTCCTATCAATAAAGTTCTTAAAGGCCAGAAAGCGCTAGTGACTGGAGCGAATTCCGGGATCGGAAAAGGGATTGCTATTGCTCTTGGGCATGCGGGTGCCGATGTGGTAGTGAATTATCTCTCGAACGATGAAGAAGCGGAACGCGTGCTTGCTGAGGTCAATCGTTGTGGGCGTCAAGGCTATCTTCACCGGGCGGATATTTCCAAAGAAGATCAAGTGCAGACCATGTTCAAGAAAATGTATCAAGAGTTCGGAACCATCGACATTCTTGTGAACAATGCGGGCATTCAAAAAGACGCGCCTTTTGATCAAATGACCTTGGCTGACTGGAATCTGGTTTTGAATATCAATTTAACAGGGCAGTTCCTTTGCTCTCGTGAAGCCATTCGGGAATTCAAACGTCGAGGTGTTCGCAAAGAAGTCTCTTGTTCAGCGGGAAAAATTATTTGTGTCAGTTCAGTGCACGAAGTGATTCCCTGGGCCGGTCATGTCAATTACGCTGCATCCAAGGGCGGTGTGATGTTGATGATGAAAAGCATTGCCCAGGAAGTGGCGCCCTACCGGATTCGAGTCAATAGCGTTTGCCCCGGAGCTATTCGCACTCCGATTAACATGAATGCTTGGAACACGCCCGAAGCCTACCAGGATTTGATGAAACTCATTCCTTATAAGCGTATAGGTGAAGCTGAAGAAATCGGCCGTGCTGCCGTGTGGCTTGCTTCTGATGATGCAGATTATGTGACAGGCACCAGTATTTTTGTAGATGGTGGTATGACTCTTTATCCGGGGTTTGAAACCGGAGGATAGAACGTTCTTACTTTTTAACTAAATTTTTGAGGTTCATGATGAATTCTGAAAAACAAAGACTAGAAGAAGATTTAAACCAAAAAAAACATTGGCGGCGTTGGGGTCCTTATGTGAGCGACCGGCAATGGGGCACCGTGCGAGAGGACTATAGCGGCAATGGTGAAGCTTGGACTTACTTTTCGCATGATCAGGCGCGTTCTCGAGCTTATCGGTGGGGAGAGGACGGAATTGCTGGAATTTCTGACAATCATCAGCGGGTTTGTTTTGCTCCAGCATTTTGGAACGGCGAAGATTCGATCTTGAAAGAAAGATTTTTCGGTCTGAACGGAGGAGAAGGTAATCATGGTGAAGATGTGAAGGAGTATTACTACTATCTGGATAATACACCAACGCACTCTTACATGAAGATGCTCTACAAATATCCTCAGAAAAAATTTCCTTACACGCAATTAGTTGAGGAAAACCAAAGACGCGGCCAGGATGTTTCTGAGTTTGAGCTCATGGACACAGGTGTTTTTTCTGAAAACCGTTACTTCGATATTTTTGTGGAATATGCCAAAGCGGATGCCGAGGATCTTTTGATACGTATTCAGGTCTTTAACCGCGGTCCAGAACGTGCTTCCTTGCATGTGCTTCCCACGATTTGGTTTCGAAACACTTGGTCCTGGAGCGCGGATTCACTTAAACCGCAGCTCAAAGCGCACGGAGATTGGGTGGAAGCTAATATTGCTGAGTTGGGGAAGCGCTTCTTATTGATGGATCAAGTCTCAGAAATGCTATTTACTGAGAACGAAACCAATTTTAAAAAACTCTACGGTGTTGAAAATGCAAGTCCTTATGTCAAAGATGCTTTTCATGAATATTTAATTTCTGGAAATTTAAGCGCTGTGAATCCTGTGAAGCAGGGGACCAAGGCTGCTTTTCATACTCTCCTTACTTTAGATCCTGGAGCAAGCCAAACGCTTCGATTGCGATTCACACCTCAGATTCCGGAAAAACCTTTTGCTGACTTTGATTCAATTTTTATGAACCGGAAAGATCAGGCAGATCAATTTTATGAAGAGACCATGCCCGCTGGTTTAAGTGAAGATCACAAAAATATTCAGCGGCAGGCCTTTGCGGGCATGCTGTGGAGCAAGCAATTTTATCACTATGTGATTGAGAAGTGGCTCAACGGAGATGCTCGTCCCCCTCAACCTCCTGAGGAAAGAAAATACGGACGCAATCATCATTGGGATCATTTTTATTCCGAAGATATTCTTTCCATGCCTGATAAATGGGAATATCCCTGGTTTGCCTCATGGGATTTGGCCTTTCACTGTGTGCCCTTTGCTTTGATCGATGCCGAATTTGCAAAAAGGCAGCTCATGCTCCTGACGCGGGAATGGTATATGCATCCGAATGGACAACTTCCGGCCTATGAATGGAATTTTGAAGACGTAAATCCTCCGGTGCAGGCTTGGGCTGCGTGGCGTGTGTATAAAATCGAAGAAAAGATGACAGGAAGAGCCGACCGCCAATTTTTGGAGCGCGTATTTCAAAAGCTGCTTCTTAATTTTACTTGGTGGGTGAACCGAAAAGATTCAGAAGGGAAAAATATTTTTGAAGGAGGATTTCTCGGACTCGACAATATCAGTGTTTTTAACCGAAGTGACAGGATTGAAGGCGGGCATTTGGATCAGTCTGATGCCACGAGCTGGATGGCGATGTATGCCC
>CAZOOM010000052.1:0-18210 GCA_964581425.1 uncultured bacterium
CCTGTTTTCTTTGCCTGTTCAAGGATATCTTGGATCCCGCCTTCGTGATCTTCACCGTCGGTGAGCAAAACAATGGCTTTATGTTTCACGTTTTCACTTGGAAAAGATTTTAGAGCAAGCCTCATGGCTTGAGCGAGTGAAGTCCCGGGATCCGGAATGTAACCGGGTTGAACGGCATCCACAAATAATTGAAAAGCGGAATAATCAAGAGTAAGCGGCGATTGAAGAAAACTTGAACCTGCAAAAGCGACCATGCCGACTCTGTCTCCCTTGAGCTGTCTCAGAAAGCTTCGAATCTCCATTTTTGATTTCTCGAGTCGATTGGGTTTGATGTCTTCGGCCAGCATGCTGAGAGAGGTATCCAGCATGAAAATAATATCAATCCCCTTACGTTCGATTTTCTTCTTTTCATCACCCCATTGAGGACGTGCAAGCGCTAAGACGCAAAAGGTTATGGTAATAAGGAGCGAGATCAGACGGCTGATTTGTGTTTGCGGCCTAAAGTTAGGAAATAGTTTTTGCTCAATCAGCGAGGTCGTCCCAATCTGAGAGATTTTCTTTTTTCGGAGCTTTGAAGCCCACCAAAAGATGATAACTGTTGCTGGGATACTCCACAAATAAACGAAGTTTTCTGGGGTATAAAATTGCATCACGGAACCTTTTGAAATACAAGCTGACTTAGGAAAATCTCGAGTATTAATAATAAAAGTGCAGGAATAGCAAAGCGGTGAAAAAGTTCATCATAATTTCTATAAGTCTTCACTTTAACTTCACTTTTTTCCAGCTGATTAATTTTGGAATAAATCTCACCTAGGGCGTTTGAATCGCGCGCCCGAAAGTAAAGTCCGTGAGTAATATCTGCAATACGCTTTAGAACCATTTCATCGATCTTGATTTCTGTTTGAACATATTGACGACCGAAAAGCGGGTCATCTACGGGAAAGGGCACCAAGCCTCCCCTGCCAACGCCGATCGTGTAAACCTTAATGCCGAAGGTCTTAGCCAACTCTGCGGCCGTGACAGGATCGATATTCCCCGCGTTATTGTCACCGTCCGTGATCAGAATAATGACTTTGCTTTTGGCTTTGCTTTCTCGGAGTCGATTCACTGAAGTAGCGAGTCCCATTCCAATCGCAGTTCCATCCGAGATCATTCCAATTTTGATCTCTCGAAGGAATTGAATGAGGATATCGTAATCAAGGGTTAATGGGCATTGGGTGAATGCCTTGCGTGCAAAAACCACAAGGCCGATCCTGTCATTTTGACGACCCTGAATAAATTTTGAGGCCTCTTGCTTGGCTACGGCCAAACGATTTTCGGGTTTAAAGTCCTCGGCTAACATGGATCCAGAAATATCAAGGGCGATGACAATGTCAATGCCGCTTGTTTTAAAATCTCGTTCCGAAGTAACGCTTTGCGGACGTGCAAGCGCAATAATAAAAAGAAGCAGGATGACACTGCGTAATGCTGGGATCAGTTTTGATCCCAGGATTCGCCATGAGAACGTTTGTTTTTCAAAGAGAAAAGAAGTGGAATAAAGTAGCGTGGGCTTTGAGCCTCTTTTCTGAAGCCAAAGAAAAATCGGAATCAATAAAATGAGGAGAAAAAACTCAGGGTGCTGAAACTGGAACATGATCAGCCTTTGGTCTTGAGATCTCAATGATTTCACGGGCTTTCTGATAATTCATCTGGATTTGCGCAGGTTCTGGCTTCCACTTGGCAAATTTTGCAAGATCAGCCGTCTCAAGCACATCACGGATCTTATCGCGCAAAGCGGGATCTAAATCTTTAGATTTGAGGACATGAATGATCTCGTCGGTGGTAGATTCAATCGCTAAAATATGAAATCGATTTTCGAAGTAATGTCGCAGAATTTCTGAGAAAGCCAGGTAGTATTCTTTCACTTTTCCCTGCCGCAAGAGTTCAGATTCCAGAAGTTGGGTGAGTTGATTGAGAGCGCTGTCTTCAAGCGAAATATCCGGATCACGTTCAGGATCCTGGGCTTTTGGTTTACGAAAATATTGAAGAGCAAACCATGCGGATAAAATGAGAGCGAGGATGAATCCGCTGATCCAAAGAACGCGCCAAGCAAAAGGAATTGTAAACACGGGTTTAATTCCGCGAATATCTTTTTTATCCTCCCCTTCGGCCACGCTTTTGACCGTGAGATAGATTTTATCTGTCTGGATTTTTTGGATGGGTCCTTTTCCGATCCTGTAGTCCAGCGAAATGGGATCCAGAACAAACTCTCCTAAACGGTAGGTGGTCAGGGAGAATTTGCGTCCCTCAATGATGATTGGGCCGTCTTTGCTTCGAATGTCTTCAGATTTTTTGATGCTAAAAATATCTTTTGAGGGTGGAGGTATGGAGGAAAGAATTTGAACATCCGACCCTCGCTTGATGGTGACGGTGTAGACCACAGGATCTCCAATGGTCAAAAAGGCATGATCTACCTCAGCTTTTACGCTGAGCGAGCTCGCAGGGTTATCTTTGGCAATCGCCATAGTCGCGGCAGCGAAAATAAAAACAACCAGTAAGAGACATGGATTGAGAAATCGCTTACGCATCTTAAACTCTTCGTTCTCTAAGTTTGAAAAATTTCATAATAGGTTCAATGTACGATTGGTCTGCGGTCACTGGGATTTTATCAATCCCTAATTTATTTAAGAGGTCTTCGAAGAGTTCTTGCCGTTTTTGAAATTCAGTATGATAGGCTTTGCGAAAACTTTTTTCAGAGGTGTCGACGAGTTGTATGGATCCTGTTTCTGGATCTTCCATTGTGACAAGTCCAACGTTGGCTAACTCTTCTTCTCTACGGTCTTTTAAATGGATGGCAATCACGTCATGACGGCGGTTTAGAATCCGTAGGCTTTTCTCATAATCCGCATCCAGGAAATCAGAAATCACAAACACAATCGCTGTTCGAGTCAAAGTGCGGTGTAGATATTCAAGCGCAGCGCTTAGCTGGGTCCCTCGTCGCTGAGGTTTGTAATAAAGAATTTCACGTACGACGCGAAGAACATTGATGCGTCCCTTTTTTGGCGGAATAAACTTTTCTACTTGATCGGTCAAAATAAGAAGTCCTGTCTTGTCGTGATTGCTTACTGCCGAAAAAGCAAGCAGGGCTGTAATTTCTGCCGCAACTTCTGATTTGAGACGGCTCGCGGAGCCAAAATATTGAGAGCCTGACATGTCCACCACAAACATGACCGTGAGTTCGCGCTCTTCTACAAACTTTTTCACAAAAGGATGCTGAGAGCGAGCGGTGACGTTCCAATCAATGGTTCTGACATCATCGCCCGGAACGTACTCGCGCACGTCGGCAAATTCAATTCCCTGACCTTTAAAAACAGAGTGATATTCTCCGCCGAAAAGGTCGTTAACGAGTCGCGTGGTCCGGAGTTCGATATGCCGGACTTTTTTCAGGATCTCCTTCGGGATCATGGCACCTCAACTTGATCAAAGATTTTGCGTACCAAATCATCCGACTTCGTTTCTTCTGCCTCTGCTTCGTAGGTGGTGATGATTCTGTGGCGGAGAACATCCAGGCCGATTTGTTTCACATCATCGGGAGTGACGTACCCTCTTCCGCGCAAAAAGGCGTGCGCTTTGGCTGCGCGTGTGAGCATGATGCTGGCACGAGGAGAAGCTCCGTAGCTGATCAGCGGTTTAATGTCTTTAAGTTTGTAATTTTCAGGTTCGCGCGTGGCGAAGACTAGATCCAAAATATAATCTTTCACTTTCTCATCCACATAGATTTGATTCATCAAATCGCGGAGCTCAAAAAGTCTTTGAGGTGTGAGCACTTGTTTTACCTCAATGGATTTTCCGATCGACATGCGCTCCAGAATTTCTTTCTCTTCTTTTTTGGTCGGATAGTTGACGATCAGTTTGAACATGAAGCGGTCTACTTGAGCTTCGGGGAGCGGATAGGTTCCTTCTTGTTCAATGGGGTTTTGAGTTGCCAGCACGAGAAAGGGTTTCTCAAGAAGGAAGGTGGTCTCCCCTATCGTGACCTGGCGCTCTTGCATGGCCTCTAAAAGTGCGCTTTGGACCTTTGAAGGGGCTCGGTTGATTTCATCAGCCAAGATGATATTTGCGAAAATAGGGCCCTTTTTGATGGTAAATTGGCCATCCTTGGGGCTGTAGACCAGGGTTCCAATGATATCGGCTGGAAGCAAATCAGGCGTGAATTGAATGCGTTGAAATTTGGTGTTTAAGGATTGGGATAAGGTCCTGACAGAAAGGGTCTTTGCCAAGCCGGGAACGCCTTCGATCAGGACATGTCCGTCGGCCAAAAGAGCGATGAGCAGTCGCTCAATCAAATACTGCTGACCGACAATCACTTTTCCAATTTCTCGCGTAACTTCGACGAGGGATGCGCTAGCTTCACGGACTCGGGTGTTGATTTCTTGAATTGAGACATCCATAAATCCTCCAATACTTCAGGTTATTGTTATGATTTCAAAGACGAATGCTTTACCTCCATAACTTTTTTTCCACGAATAAATTGCACGACATCTTCGCGTAATCGCCGGACGCTATCCAGCGCATTGGAACCTCCGCCTCCGGAGTACTTCATGTTGGTGAGACGCTCTAAGATCAAAAATAGTTCACGGTCATGGATCTGCTTTTCCATGAGCGCGTCCACCAGCTCTTTTTCGGAGTAAGCATGAGATGATAGCTGAAAATAACGGATCAGGAAATCCCGGAATTCAGAAGAGATTAAAAAAACGATATCTTTTTCGCTTGTGCGGGAAAGATCTGTACCCAGAGATAAAATTTTTAAGATAGCCGGATCCTCTTGAGTCTGTTCTTGAGCTGCCAGAAGGTTATTTTTTTTAATCGAGGCAATTTTTGCGTGTGCAGCGATAAAGATGAGACAAAGGAGGCATGGAATACTCATCAGAATCAAGAGTCTGATTTTCGACGTTGGAGCTTGCAGAATCTCAATTTTCTGTTCTGGCACTTCAAACGAAGCTGAAGGGGGTACGACGCCCGATTCATTTTCCGTATTTTGAATTAAATAATTGAGAGCAAAAGCTCGGATAATGCCTCGCCCCGCGCGCGTGGCTTGGAATTCTAATTCAAAGGTTTTTTGGATCCATTCGCGCCCCTCTTGGATCATCGTTTCCTGAGATTCACCATTTCGAAGCAAGGTCAAATTCTCAGTGGCAATGGAGGGCATGAGAAAAGAGTAATTCTTATCCCCTTTGGGCCATTTTGCATTGATTTGAAGAGTAATGGAATCAGAGGCTTGGACTTTGGATGAGGACAGTTTAAATGAAAATTCAGGAGTGTCTAAAGCTGTAGCGTTCGGGATGTACAATCCCAAAAGGAAAAACCCAAGACCTATCTTCCAAGACAGAGACTTCATGATTTTCCGCCGACTTAACCCATAAAGAAAAGCCACTGCCCCGGAAAGAATTTCCGGAGCAGTGACTCAAGTTGAAAACGCTCTATTATAGACAAAAAATTTATTTTTTCTTGTCTTTTCCTTCATCGTCGACAACTTCATAGTCAGCATCCACAACATCATCCTTAGCGCTCTTCTCTCCGGATGGCTGCTTGCCCGCTGCTCCGCTAGCTTGAGCTTTTTTGGCAGCCTCTTCATACACCTTTTGTGCGATGGTATGAGATGCTGTTGTCAGCTTCTGAGTGGCTTGCTGAAGCGCTTCTGTGCTGTCACTTGTAAGCTGCTTTTTCGCTTCTTCAAGCGCTTCCTCGACTTTTTTCTTCTCATCAGCCGAGACTTTATCCCCGTAATCCTTCAGACTTTTCTCAGTAGCGTAGATCAAATTGTCGAGTTGATTGCGTGCCGTGATGAGCTCATGCTTCTTTTTATCTTCTGAGGCATGGGCTTCGGCTTCTTTGACCAACTTATCCACTTCGGCTTTTGAAAGGCCTGAAGAGGACTCAATGCGAATTTTCTGTTCCTTTCCAGTGCCCAGATCTTTGGCTTTGACGTGGACAATTCCATTGGCATCAATGTCAAAGGTGACTTCAATTTGAGGAACGCCGCGTGGCGCAGGTGGGATTCCTTCGAGATTGAAGATCCCAAGCATGCGGTTATCCCCAGCCAGTTCGCGTTCTCCCTGAAGAACTTTTACGGTCACTGCGGTTTGACTATCTGCAGCGGTCGAAAAAATTTCTGACTTTTGAGTCGGAATAGTTGTATTACGCTCAATGAGTTTGGTCATGACGCCACCCAGAGTTTCGATGCCCAAAGAAAGCGGGGTGACATCAAGAAGGACGATATCTTTGACATCGCCTTTTAATACTCCGCCTTGAATCGCAGCTCCCACTGCTACAACTTCATCAGGATTCACGCCCTGGTGTGGATCTTTTCCAAAAATCTTTTTTACTTTTTCAACCACAGCAGGCATTCGGGTCTGTCCACCGACGAGAATAACTTCATCAATATCCTTAGCGCTCAGACCTGCGTCACGCAGTGCATTCAAGCAAGGTTGCGTGGTGCGTTCCACTAAATCTCCAACCAGCTGCTCGAGTTTGGCACGGGTTAAGCTGATGGCAAAATGCTTAGGCCCCGACGCATCTGCAGTAATAAACGGAAGATTGATTTCCGTAGTTTGCGAACTGGAAAGTTCACACTTGGCTTTTTCAGCTGCTTCTTTTAAGCGTTGAAGCGCCATGCGGTCTTTGCTCAGATCAACCGCATCTGATTTTTTGAATTCCTGAATCAGCCACTCAATGATCTTTTGATCAAAGTCATCACCGCCAAGATGAGTATCCCCATTAGTGGATTTAACTTCAAAAACGCCTTCTCCGATTTCGAGGATGGAAACGTCAAATGTTCCGCCACCGAGATCGTAGACCACAATTTTTTCATCTTTCTTTTTATCCAGCCCGTACGCAAGCGAAGCTGCCGTGGGCTCATTGATGATGCGAAGCACTTCAAGGCCAGCAATTTGTCCCGCATCTTTTGTGGCTTGACGCTGAGAGTCGTTGAAGTAAGCAGGTACCGTGATCACGGCCTGCGTAATGGGTTCACCGAGATAGGCTTCTGCATCCGCTTTCAATTTTTGAAGAACCATGGCTGAAATTTCAGGTGGAGTGTAATCTCTGTTCTCATTGGGAATACTAATGACAGCCTCGCCGTGTTTCCCTTGTTTGACTTTAAATGGAACAAGTTCACTTTCGTGAGCGGTTTCCGAAAACAGACGTCCAATAAATCGTTTGGCGCTGAACACCGTATTATCAGGGTTGGTTACAGCCTGGCGTTTTGCGGCCTGACCAACGATGCGCTCTTTGGATTTCGAAAATCCAACAACGGATGGAGTGGTTCGGTTTCCTTCTTTATTGGGGATGACTTTTGGCTCTCCCCCTTCCATGATGGCCATGCAAGAATTTGTAGTTCCAAGATCGATTCCAAGTACTTTTGACATGTGAGCTCTCCTTTTAATGACGATCTATTTGTCTCTGTATCATCAATTGCCGTGCCAGAATCCATTTTAAAATAGCAATCTCTAACTTATTGTAATTACTGTGGTTACAATTTTTATAGTTTTGCTTTAGCGAGAATTGCTTTTCGAGTGACTCAATATGTCTCACAGAGTGCGTCATTTTGTCGTCAGCGTGAAGTTGTTTATCCCGTGCTGTTTCCAATAAATCAGCGGGAAAATCATTTCAAGCTGTACGCAACAGAAGATCCTGGTGAAATAATCACATATTAGCAGGGGGTGGAATTCTCAAAGGCCTTGAAGTGTTGGCGGACAAATTCTTCAGCATTGATTGCCAAAAACTCTGATGCAATTTGAGTAATCACAAGGGCATTTAAAAAGGGATCATGGCGGCAAAAAAGCCGGATTCGGTCCATTTGGCAGCGAGTCGTGATGGTGATTTCTTCGTGAAATGTATTAATGAGCTTGCGCGCTTTTTCCCGGTCTCCTCCACATGACCAAAACATGTTTAGATAGACACGAGCCACTAAGTCAGAGCTTTCCATTAAAGGATGAACTCCGCAAAAATATTTCCAATATTTTTTTCCCACTTCACAGTAATGAAGCAGGCTTAACATGGATAAATATTGCAAGCCATACTGAAGACTTGTTTCCGCCACAATTAATTTTTCTTTTTCAGTGCCTCGATAAACCGCAGTCACGCGGTCACAGGAAAAATACTGATCCATATTTTCCCAAAAAGCCAACATGGGGCGGATGGCATGGCATGTGACATTGGAATTGCCGTGATGCGGGCAAACAGAGCAAAGCTGAAAGGCCTCAGCTTTCAAAATTTCCGGGGGCATTTTTTTTGGATTTCCAAGAATAGCATGGGTCCGTTCTTCGATCGTCCTTGGAGTCAAGGCTAAGGTGCTACCATTAGAAAAGAATAGGTAGAGGCCGCTTTCTTTAAAGTCGAGAGGCTTGATTTCCATGCCTCAATTATCGGATGACTTTGAGAACTATGAAGATTTTTTTTGCCTAGTGAGTAAATTAACTTACCGAATAATCATCAAGTTTGCGATAAAGTGTGCGGCGGGAAATGCCAAGTTTTTTGGCAGCAAGAGACTTATTCCCATCGACTTCACTGAGTGTTTTGAGGATGAGTTCTTTTTCCATTTCAGGAATGGACGAAACCCTACTTGGATTAGCCGTAGCATTGGAGTTAGGCGAATGAATGGCTTCTCCAGAAAAGCGTCGGATATCTTCCGGAACATTATCCAAAGTAAGTACTTCACGTTCGCTCAGAACTACCATACGCTCCATGATATTTTTGAGTTCGCGTATATTCCCAGGCCAACGATAAGCTTTCAGTGCATCCATGGCATCTGCATTGATGGAATGAATGCGTTTTGCATTTTGTCGCGCGAAATGTTTTAAGAAGGCATTGGCTAAAAGAGGAATATCCTCTTTTCTTTCTCGGAGTGGAGGTGACATCAAATAGATCACATTCAAACGATAATACAGATCCTCTCGAAATTTTCCCTGGACCACTAGGTCTTTGAGATTTTTGTTTGTTGCACAAACAAGTCTTACATCTACTTTTAAGGTTTTGGTTCCTCCGACACGTTCAAACTCGCCGTTTTGGAGGACGCGTAAAAGTTTTACTTGAGTGTCCGGAGAAATCTCACCAATTTCATCCAGGAAAAGCGTGCCTTTATCCGCGCGTTCAAATCGTCCAATCTTTCTCTCACTGGCGCCTGTAAAAGCACCCCTTTCATGACCAAAGAGCTCACTTACGAGCAAGGTTTCTGCGAGGGATGCGCAATGAACAGCAACAAAGGGGTATTGATTGCGTGTACTGAGCTCATGAATGCGGTGGGCAATCAGTTCTTTGCCCGTGCCGCTTTCCCCTTCTAGCAGGACAGTAGCGTTTGATTTAGCAACTTGATCCACTTTGGCGAGCAGGGCTTTAAGTGCCGGAGAATTTCCAACAATGTCACCTTTTTCAAATTTTTCCGAAAAGAGTTCTTGTTTGAGCTCTCGATTCTCTTCTTCAAGATCTCTGCTTTTAAAGGCTTTTTTGATCAGAAGTTCCATTTCCTCGAGATTGACAGGTTTAGTCAGGTAGTAAAAAGCCCCTTTTTTCATGGCTTGAACCGCGTCTTCTACGGATCCGAAAGCGGTCATCAAAATGACAAGCTGTTTAGGGTGATTTTTTTTGATCCGCTCGAGGAGTTCAATCCCGCCAAGCCCGGGCATTTTGATGTCGGATAGAACCAGATCGGGTTTTTCTTTTTGATAGAGGCCCCAGGCCTCTTCACCGTTTTGAGCTGAGAGGACATCATAGTCAAGAGATTCAAGAAATTGAACTAAACCTTCACGGGTATTTTTTTCGTCTTCAACAAGGAGAATTTTTGAATAGGAAGACATGTTTAAATCCTCGGACTCAGCATCATTTTGATTTCATTTCTGGAATTTGAAGTTTAGGCTGCCGCATGGGGAGAATTAGGGTGAAAAGAGTTTCTTTTCCTGGAGTGCTTTCCACTTCGATTCTTCCTCCGTGTTCACGCACATGGGTGTAAACCGTCATAAGACCTAATCCAGAGCCTTCTTTTTTTGTGGTGAAATACGCTTCAAAAATATGAGGCAGATCGGCCTCTGGAATACCAACTCCATTATCTTTAAACTCAAGCCAAACCGCCTTCGAGCGGTGTGTGATTCGTATCTCCAGCCTTCCCTTCCCTTTTTCTTGGCAGGCTTCCATGGCATTTTTGATCAAATTCATGAAAGCCTGATGAAGCCGCTCTCGGTCGACGAGGCAAAGAGGAAGTGATTCATCTTGAAAAAATTCCACTTTGATCTTTGCTTGGCGCAGTTCCGGCATCATAAATTCTAAGGCGTCTTCTAGAATCTCATTTAAATTCTCAAGTTTGAAACGAAGCGGAGGCTTGCGCGTGGCTTTTAAAAAATTGCGAACAATTCCGTCCAATCGAGCGGTTTCGGCTTTAAGCACAGACAGGCTTTTTTCAAAAGACCTGCGTTTCACTTCCGGCAATGCCTCTGCTTGTTTTTTAAGGAGCTCGAGGTGAATGGCAATGGAATTCAAAGGGTTTCCGATTTCGTGTGCAATGCCTGCCGACAAACGGACCAGAGATTCAAGATGCTCAAAAACCCTTTTTGATTCTGAGGCTTTTTCCGCTTCTAACGGCGAGAGAAGCATGAGTACGCGTGAGTGATGCGCATCCGGATCTAGCGGGATAAGCGCAGCTTTTATTTTTCGTTCCCGCGGAGAAAGAATTTCAAAGGATCGAATCACTTTACTTCTAAGATCTTTGGTCTCACTTGAAACCCAAGCCTTGAGCCGGGAGTCCGCAATAAGATCTTCAATGGGTTTCATCTCCGAGGGCGCTCTGCCTTGATCGAGAATCCAAAGCTTGGCGTTTCGATTGGCATAAATTAAGTTTTGACGAGGAACAAAAAGAAGCACGCCTTCTTCAATAGCATCCAAAATCTCGTCGGCATGCGCTTGTCGGCTGGAGAGATCCTCAAAATGATTTCGAATTTCCTGAGGATTGAGTTTATCGAGACGACTGAGAAGTTTATGTACGAACGGTGTTCGACGGAGCATGGGACTCGCTTCCTCCTTTTGCGATGGCGAGAAATCGCTCTAACAGTTCCGGATCTTTTTTACCCGGAGATTTTTCAACCCCGCTGGCGACATCCACGGCAAAGGGTTTCACAGCCTTAATCGCTTCAGCAAGATTATCAGGCGTAAGTCCGCCTGCAAGAAAAAGTTTTTCGTGGACGTAGGGTTTTTGCTGGATCAGCTTCCAGTCAAAAGGAATCCCTGATCCACCGCGCACCTCTTTTTGATAGGTGTCGAATAAAAAAGCAGTCACGTTATATTCGTCAATGCGCTTGAGACTCATGGCATCTTTGATCCGAAAAGTCTTAATGACTTCAAATCCTTGATCCATGAAGGAGCGGCAATAAAGAGCGGTTTCATCGCCGTGAAATTGTAGGATGCGAATGCCGAGTAATTTGGCTGTTTTTTCCACGTCCTTTTTGGGGGCATTCACAAACACGCCAACATAGTTTTTAAAATGAGGTGCCGCGGCCATAAGTGCTTCGGCGCGCTCAAGGCTTACTTGCCGCTTACTTTCAGCAAAAATAAATCCCAGATAATCTGCGCCAAGGGAAACCGCAAGCCTGATATCCTCTTCATTAGTATTTCCGCAAATCTTAGCTTTAGGCATGTTTTTTTCCCTTTGTATGTTTGTATCCCGGCCCAAGAAGGGATGCGATGGATTCCACGATATTCGGTGATCGCATCAAAAAGGTTCCGATGAGAAAACTGTGCACTCCCAGGCTTTTGTAGGCCATGATTTCTTCATGAGACTTAAGGCCGCTTTCAATGACTACGATTTTATCTTTTGGAATGTGAGGTAAGAGCTTCTGAGCTCGGAAAGGATCGGTTTCAAAAGTTCTTAGATCGCGATTATTAATTCCAATGATTTCAGCGTTTGCTCCAAGCGCTTTTTTTAAATCTTCCTCTTGATGCACTTCAACCAGTGCCTCCATGCCGAGTTCTTTCCCTAATCGAATGAGAGAAGCCAGTTCATCTTGAGTCAAAATCGAGGCGATTAAAAGAAAGGCGTCCGCTTCCAGGAGTTTGGTTTCATAAAGTTGATAGCTTTCAAAAATAAAATCTTTTCTTAAAAGTGGAATGGTGGTGACCTGGCGAACGGTTTTTAAATAACTCGGCCGTCCCTTAAAAAAACGTGGTTCGGTGAGAATGGAAATTGCCGCAGCTCCTGCATGTTCATAATAACTTGCGATGCGCAGAGGCTGGAAATCTTCCCGGATCACTCCTTCTGAGGGAGATGCTTTTTTAAGTTCACAAATCAAGTTAATGTGTTTTGGATTGCTCAGAGCTTTTAAAAAAGATCGATTCGAGGCGGCCGCATTTTCAGCTCCTTGGCGGAGCCGGTTCAATGGCAGTCGAATCTTCATTTCCTCCACGTCTTTTCGGCGTTGGATAATGATATCGTCAAGAACGGTCATGTCAGATTTCCATTTTCTTATTTTGCGTAATTCGGATAAGGTCTAGAAGGCTTTGATAAGCGCGTCCTGAATCGAGCGACTCTGTAGCTTTTTCAATCCCCTCTTCGAGAGTGGCAGCTTTTTGGGCAACCCAGATCGCAGCGCCGCTATTCAGCAAAATCGTATCCCGAAGCAGCCCTTCGTGACCGTCTTTGAGAATTTGGAGGGCTAAATCCCGATTGCGGCTGGGATCTCCGCCTTTAAGTTCTGATCGCTTAGCAGATTTAAATCCTAAACGCTTTGGATCTATTTGAAATCGCTGGAGTTTTCCTGATTCCACTAAAATGCAATCTGATTTTGCTTGAGTTGAAAGCTCGTCTAACCCGTCATTACTGTGACAGACGAGTGCTCGCTTAAGGCTCAAGTTTTTCAGTACACCCGCAAAATGCAGAAGGACTTCTTTTTGTGCCACGCCCATCATTTGGTAAGAAAGTTTGAGTGGATTGGCTAACGGTCCTAAGAAATTAAAGATAGTCCTCGTGCCTAACTTACGACGAATGGACTGAACTTTGGAAAAGGTTGGGTGAAAATACGGCGCGTGAAAATAAGCGATACGAGCTTCTCGAAGGGCTCTAAGTTGAAGTGGCATACTTGCATTTAAATTGACTCCTAATGCCTCCATGAGGTCTGAGCTGCCGCAACGTGAAGATACGCTGCGATTGCCATGCTTGGAGACGTATATCCCTGCTCCTGCTAATACAAAAGCCGACACGGTGGAAATATTGAAGGATTTTGACCCGTCTCCCCCTGTTCCGCAATTATCCATCACAGCTGGAAGTTGAGAGTCGGCTTGCTTTTCAAAAAGACGGAGAGCCTCTAAGCAGCCTGAAATTTCCTCGACAGTTTCTCCCTTTTTTGAAAGTAAAAGGAGGGCTGTTTTAAGATCTGCTTCTGAGGCTTGATTGCGAAATACGAATTCAAAAAAAGCAGACGATGCTACTTGCGTCGCAGACTTTCCGCGAATCCAAGTGGAAAAAAGTGAATGCAGGTTCATGAGCCGCGATTTCGTTTCCAGTAGGCCTTGGAAAGCTCAAGAAAATTTTTCAGAAGTGCCATACCTTCGGTTGTCAAAATGGATTCAGGATGAAACTGCACACCCCACGTGGGATGTGAACGATGAGAAACTCCCATGATTTCTTTTTCCTTGGTCCAAGCGGTTATTTTGAGACTTGAGGGAAAAGATTTATTTTCAATCAAAAGAGAATGATAGCGCGTTGCTGGAAATGGGTTCTTTAGATTTTTAAAAACAGCTTCGCCTCGATGATAAATTTGAGAGGTTTTGCCGTGCATGATGCGTTTTGCTCGGATGATTTTTCCGCCAAACACATCGCCGATGCATTGATGTCCAAGGCAGACGCCAAGAAGAGGAACTTTCCCGCTAAAGGTTCGAATGCAATCATTGGAAATACCGGCTTCTTTAGGCGTACACGGGCCAGGAGAAATCACGATTTGGCGGGGTTTGAGTTTTTGGATCTTGGCGAGCGTAATTTGATCGTTGCGATAAACCACAGGCTCGGCACCGAGTTCCCCAAGATATTGGACCAGGTTGTAGGTAAAGGAATCATAATTATCAATCACAAGAAGCATCAGAATTTCTCCTGAAGTTCAAGCGCTCTCATGAGCGCCCGCGCCTTATTGACAGTTTCTTCATATTCTTTTTTTGGATGCGAATCTTTAACAATGCCGGCACCTGCCTGGAGATAAAGATGTTTTCCATCATTTACAAGGGTTCGAATCGTGATGCACATGTCCATGTTGCGATTAAAACTGAAATAACCAAGCGAACCTGCGTAAGCACCGCGTTTTTCGGATTCGAGTTCATGAATGATTTGCATAGCTCTAATCTTCGGAGCTCCGGAAACTGTACCAGCTGGAAAAGTTGCTTTTAAAAGATCAAAAGCTGATTTCCCGGGCTTGAGATGGCCTTCGACGTCACTGACGAGATGCATGACATGAGAGTAGCGTTCCACGCGAGCATAGTTTTTTACTTTGACTGAATTAAATTCGCAGACGCGTCCAAGGTCATTGCGTCCAAGATCCACCAACATCAAATGTTCTGCCAATTCCTTAACAGATTTCTTTAACTGCTCTTCAAGTTTGAAATCTTCCTTTGTCGTGGCACCGCGCGGACGAGTGCCGGCAATAGGCCTCACTTCCCCTTTCATCCCTGTTTTCCTTACCAGCATTTCGGGCGAGGATCCAATCAACCGAATGCACCCGGATTTAAAGTAAAACATGTAAGGCGAGGGATTAATCGACCTAAGTGCACGGTAAATTTGAAAGTCATCGGCAGGAGCTTTGGTCTTAAAACGCTGCGAAAGAACCACCTGAATACAGTCACCTGCACGGATATATTCTCGGATGCGACTTACTTTTTGATAAAAACCATTCGGAGTCATGTTGGAGGTCATTAAAGGAGAAAGAATCGGCTTACGACTTTTGAGATGAAGCGGTTTTTCAAGTTTATGAAGATAGAGCGACAATTGATGCGAGGCCTGGGAATAAAGGTTTTTGAGCTTGGCTTTTGATGCTTTTTCCGGGATGTTTTGTACAACGACCAGCGAAAGTTTTTTTCGGAAATGATCAAAGACCAGAAATTCGCGAGTCAGAAAAAAAAGCGCATCCGGAATCTCGGGGCCTTTGCGTGGTTCAAAGCGGATGGATTCAAACTGCTGAATGCTTTCATAAGAAAGATACCCAACAAATCCTCCGCAGAAATCCGGAAGACTTTCTGGATTAGCGAGCGTCATTGATTTTAATTTTGTTTCTAATACATCAAGGATGCGTCCCGAGAATTTCTTCTTTGAAGAAGTGGATTCCAGTAGGATTTTTGCATCAATAGCACTAAGAACTTCTTGCGGTTTTAAGCCAATAAAGGAATAGCGACCGATTCTCTCGTTTTGCTCTGCTGATTCTAAAAGGAAAGAATGGTTCTCTTGATAGGCTAATTTAAGATAAGCTGAAACCGGAGTTTCAAGATCCGCAGGCACGGAGGTTGAAACGGCAATCAGATTCCCCTTGCGGCTTAGCTTGGCAAAAGTTTTAAAGTCCGGATGGAGAATCATTTTTTGTAAACAGCATCCGGATCAAAAACTTTTTCCTGAGTGACCCGAATCGTATTTCCTTTTTCATCAATTTCGTGGACAAAGCAGGATCGAAAACCAAGATGGCAAGCGCCCCCACTTTGAGTAACGCGGACAAGCAGCGTATCTTGATCGCAGTCAGTTAAGACCTGTTTGACTTCCTGAACATGTCCTGAGCTTTCTCCTTTGACCCAGTACTGATTTCTGGAGCGGGAATAAAATACAGTCTTCTTTTCGCTCAGCGTGCGCTCAATGGCTTTTTGATCCATATACGCCAGCATCAGGACTTCCCCATTTTTAGCGTCTTGAATAATGACGGGAAGCAAGCCTTGGTCGTTAAATTTGAATTTTTGCATAACATCCTCTTTATAAGCTATTGATTCTAATTGAGTTATATTAAAATTGCGTTTCCAAGCAGAGGTGAATCAGTATGCCATAAAATGAAGGTGTGTCAAGGGGACACATATCATTGATTTGAAGGGCTAAGCGCTCTTGTTTTGATTCTCAAGAAGTTTTAAAAACGAATCTGGCGGAACGGGTTGGCTGTGTAGAAATCCTTGCCACTCATCGCAGCCTAAGTTTAAAAGGCACTCGTGCTGCTCCGGTGTTTCAATTCCCTCAGCCACAATGCCGAGTTTCAAGCTATGTGCCATTTTAATCACTGCAGAGGCAATTTCCACATCTGATGGATTGACGGGCAGATTTTTCACAAAAGAATGATCTAATTTCAGTGTATCGATGGCAAATTGACGCAGATAGCTTAAGGATGAATAACCGCTTCCAAAATCATCAATTGCTATCATGACTCCCTTGCGTTTTAAATCCGCAATCTGTCGGGCCGTTGATTCAGGGTTTTTGATAAGAACACTCTCCGTGATTTCAAGCTCGAGTAAATAAGGTGGAAATCCCGTTTCTTTTAAAACTTTATCTACAATAAATGTCAAATTTTCAGGCTCTAACTGTTTACCTGAAACATTCACCGCGAGTTTCAGCTTTTTGTGTCCATGAGAATGCCATTCAATGGCTTTTGAGCAAGCTGCTTTTAAAATCCATTCGCCCATTTGGACGATCATTCCGTTAGCTTCAGCAATCGGAATAAACTGATTGGGAGAAACCATGCCAAACTCGGGATTTTTCCATCGCATAAGAGCTTCCATACCTTTGATTAATCCTGACTTCATGTCAATTTGTGCTTGGAAATAAACCATAAACTCTTTACGCTCGGCGGCACGAGCAAGTGCGCTTTCAAGCGTAAGACGGTCATAGGCAAATTTTTTCATTTCAGGATCATAAAATTGGTATCCATTCCCGCCGTTGTAACGTACGGAGTGGATGGCCATTTCAGCTTGCGCCAGTCCGAGATTGGCGTCTGAAGTTTGAGGGGGATAGAATCCCCCGCCGATGCTAATCGTGATATGAATTTCCTGATTTTCGTAATGAAATAAACTGCGGAGTTCGGTCCTGATTTTTCGGATCAACTCTTCTGAATCTGTTTGTTTTTCCAGATCAGGAATGAGGACAATGAAGAAATCATAATCGCCTCGAAACAGCATGTGCTCCGGTGCGAGACATTTTGCGATACGTGTTTTAACTTCTTGCAAAATAAAGTTTCCACCGAAATGTCCAAAGGCTTCATTCACATTGGTCATACGGTCAATTCCGATTAAAAGAACGCCAATGCCTTTATCGGGGTTATTTCTTCGAAGGACTTTTTGATATTCCTCATTAAATGCGAGTTTATTGGGAAGCGAGGTGATGGGATCCACATGAGCCACGCGAGCAAATTCTTTCTTGGTTTCCTCGATCGCCATTTGGTATTTTTTGAGAATGGTTTCTTTTTTTCTTAGGCGAGTTCGAACCGCGTCGAGAAGATCTTCCACCTTGAAGGGTTTTACGAGGTAGTCATCGGCCCCGATCTTCATTCCTTTTCGAATGTCGTCATGCGAAGTATTGCCCGTTAAAAAAATAAAAGGGATGTCATCCGTTTCCGGATCAGAAGCAAGGCGGGATAAAACTTCGAAGCCGTCCATTTTCGGCATCTGAATATCGCAAATCACAAGATCGGGAATGTTTTTCTTGGCCAGCTCGATTCCTAATTCCCCATTCCAAGCTTCTACGCACTCGTAGTTTTCATCGCGCAGAATGGTGGCGATTACGTCTCTTGTTTCGGGGTCATCTTCAATTACAAGGATTTTGATCATGATAAGGTATCTAAAGTATCGATCGCTGGGGCTAGTTTATTAAGTAATTATTCATGAATATCATTAATGTATATTAATGAATTTTATCACAAATAGCACTCCAGAAGATATCTTTCGTAACAATTACTAGCAAGAATTAAACTAAAATTATGAGAATTTAATTCTTTTGAAAAAAATCAGGCTCCAGGAGCTCAGATCAGGATTGGTTTTTCTGAGTTTGGATTTTAACTGGGATGACAGTTCCAGAAGATGAATTTGAATTGGCAGCTATAGGATTTGTTTTTGCATTCTGATCATAGAAATCAATACCCTCTTTGATTTTCTTTGAGGGTATGGCGAAACCAATACTTTGCGCTTCTTGAACCACAGCAAGGTTAATGCCCACAAGTTCACCATCGAGGTTGATCAAGGCACCTCCGC
>CAZOOM010000053.1:0-15962 GCA_964581425.1 uncultured bacterium
AAAGCCAGGACTCTTCCGAAGGATTCAAGCCCAGAAAACAACTTAGCAGAAAAACGAACGAACCAATTCCAAACAAACTCAGACCAATCAAAACTTTTTTTAGCAGTCTCTTTCGTTTTTTAAGGTAAAGACTCATTCCAGCCCCTAACGGAATACTTCAAGACATTTAGGACACAAATCAGGATGCTCGTTGCTCGATCCAACACCTTTGGAATAATTCCAGCAGCGCACGCATTTCTTACCCTCTGCAGCCACCACCTGAACATGCAAATTCACCGGCGCATCCAAACCTTCTAAAGTCACCGCAGACTCATCACTGCCAGCTTCCGCGCTTTTCAAGATTTCGACCTGCGAAACAATCAAAATTCGAGGCAGTTCTTTTTCAAGCTTCCCTAGAAAATTTAAAACTTCTGCATGAGGAGTAAACAATCGGATTTTGGCATCAAGGTTAGCGCCAATCACTTTTTCCGAGCGCTTCTTCTCAAGGTGGATTAAGACCGCTTCCCGGATTTGACGGACCCAGCTCCAATCCCGCAAAAGCTCAGCCTTTCCTTTCCACAGATTTTCATGACTCGGCTCCTGAGTGGAAAAGGACGCTGCATGAACACCGCCTTTTTCGCTTCCACAAGGATAAGATTTCCAGATCTCATCCGCAGTAAAGGGAAGAATCGGCGCCACCACGCGGACCATTTTTGAAAGCTGATGATAGAGCGCAGTTTGAGCCGACCTCCTGAGCCAAGAATCTTTTTTGGCGGTGTAAAGCGTGTCTTTCAAAATATCAAGATAATAGGCGCTCAGTTCCACCACGCAAAACTCGTGAACTAACCTGTAGATTTTGTGAAACTCGTAAGAGGCATAGGCCTGATCGATTTCCTGAATCTCTTGTTCGAGCCGGTGAATGGCCCAAAAATCCAGAGGATGAAGTTTTTCAAGAGGTAACGCATCTTTTTCTGGCACAAAATCAAAAAGATTGGACAGCATGTAACGAAAAGTATTCCGAATTTTTCGGTATGAATCCGCCAGCTGAGTCAGAATGGTTTTGGAAAGACGGATATCAAATTGATAATCGCACGAAGAAACCCAGAGCCGCAAAATATCAGCGCCGTATTCTTTCATGACTTCCTGAGGCGTTACCACATTGCCGGCAGACTTGGACATTTTCTTTCCTTCCCCATCAACCACAAATCCGTGCGTAAGAACGCCTCGAAAGGGAGACCTCTCATCCAAGGCCGTGCCTGTAGTCAGCGCACTTTGAAACCAGCCGCGGTGCTGATCCGATCCTTCCAGATAAAGATCTGCCGGGAAAGAAAGCTCAGGATTTGGTTTCAAAACCGCTTGATGACTCACTCCGGAATCAAACCACACGTCCAAAATATCATTTTCTTTTTTGAGATTTTCAGATCCGCACTTCGGACATTTTCCGTTAGAGGTAAAATCACTGGCAGGTCTTGAAAACCATGCATCCGCTCCCTCGCTTTGAAAAATTGAACGCACTTTGGAAATATCTGCCGGCGCATATTTTTGACAGCCCTGGCACTGGATCATGGGAATGGGAACGCCCCAGTAACGCTGACGCGAAAGGCACCAGTCCGGACGCGTCTCCACCATGGTGCCGATCCGGTTTTTGCCCCAATCCGGAGTAAATTGAATTTCGCTCTGGATGGCTTTTGTCATTTTCTTTCGAAGATCATGATGATCGATTTTCATAAACCACTGCGGCGTGGCACGGAAAATAATAGGTTTTTTACATCGCCAGCAGTGCGGATACGAGTGCGCATATTTTTCCTCAAAAAGAAGCGCCCCTTTTGCTTTGAGGATCTCAACCACCTTTTCATTTCCCTCTTTCAAGACCTTGAGACCTGCAGCATCTGCAAAATCCTGAGTAAACTTGCCTCGGCTATCCACCGGAGAAAGAATGGGAAGTCCGCTATCCAAGGCACCGTATTTGTAATCGTCTTCTCCGTGTCCTGGAGCAATGTGAACGATTCCCGTCCCATCTTCAGCTGAAACATAATCCGCTAAAATGACTTTACAATGTCGATCTAAAAAAGGATGCTTCGCCTCAGCGGTAAGAAAATCTTTTCCTTTTTTACTTCCAATTTCTTTAACTTGTTGCAGACCTAGTTTTTCTTGCAAACTTGCAAGTAAGTCTCGGGTAACTATTAACCGCCCTTGATCTGTCTCAACAGTGACGTATTCAAGATCAGGATTGAGCGCTAAACCCACATTAGCAGGCAGTGTCCAAGGAGTCGTAGTCCAAACCAAGAAGGACACATTTTCAGAATCAAGCTTTGGAAATTTTACAAAAACAGCGGTGTCGGTTTTGTCTTCGTATTCAAGCTCAGCATCAGCCAGAGCGGTTTCACAGTCCCAGCACCAGGGAACGGGTTTTAAACGCTGTTCGATAAATCCCTGCTCATAGATTTTGAGAAAAGATTCTGCGATCGCTGCCTGATAAGAAAAATTCATGGTGAGATAAGGCTTTTCCCAATCCCCGAAAATTCCAAGGCGTTTAAATTCTTCACGCTGAATCTGGACAAATTTTTCCGCATAAGCCCTAGCCTGTTTGCGAAAAGCAACGCGCTCAACCTCTTCTTTGCGCTTTCCCATTTCTTTGAGGCATGCATGTTCAATGGGAAGCCCATGGCAATCCCAGCCCGGAACGTAATGTGCGTCAAAACCTTTCATGGTTTTGTAGCGGACAATCATGTCTTTTAAAATTTTATTGAGGGAGTGTCCGATATGGATATGACCGTTGGCGTACGGTGGTCCGTCGTGAAGAACAAACTTGGGACGACCTGCTGATTTTTCCCGGATCGCGGCATAAACTCCGCTCTCCTGCCATGCCTTGAGCATCTCAGGTTCCCGCTGGGCAAGACTTGCCTTCATGGGAAATGGAGTTGTGGGTAAATTCAGCGTATCTTTGTAACTTTTTTGTTCCGTCATAAAATATTTATTTAGATCTTTTGAAGCGTTTTTTCAATCAATCGATCGAGCTTGGGACCGGCCTCATTGGCGGTCTTGATGATTTCTTTAATATCCACGGGGTGCAGATGATCAGGATCACAGACATCCGTGACAATGCTCAGCCCAAGGATTTCCATTCCCATGTGAACGCCGACAAGGATTTCAGGGACCGTGGACATGCCAACCAGATCGGCTCCAAAAGCGCGCATCATACGATATTCCGCCTTGGTTTCCAAGTTAGGCCCCAAAACGCCGATATACACCCCTCTTCGTACAGAAAGCTTCTCTTCCCGAGCCACAGTCTCAGCCAAGTTCATCAACCTTCCTGACATCGGAGCCGACATGTCAGGAAAACGAGGGCCAAGGCGCTCATCATTGGGACCGAGCAAGGGATTCACTCCCATAAAATTGACGAAGTCCTCAATTAAAACCAGCTCTCCCTTACGAAACCCAAGATTCAGTCCGCCTGCCGCGTTAGAAACAATCAAAACCTTGGCTCCAAGTTCCTTCATCACGCGTAAAGGAAAAGTGACTTCCTGAGCAGAATATCCTTCGTAACAATGAAAGCGACCTTCCATGACCACGACTTTTTTATTCGCTAAATGTCCAAGTACCATTTTGCCAGCATGAGACTCCACCGTGGACTGAGGGAAATGCGGAATCGAGGCATAAGAAATCTCAGCATCAGCCTTGATCTTCTTGGCAAGATTTCCAAGACCGGTTCCAAGAATAATGGCGACATCAGGAACGAGTTTGGATTTTTTACGAATGGCTTTGATCGAATCCTGAATTTGATCGAGCAGAAGAGATTTTTTCTTAGGCATACGTTTCATGGGCATAAGTTATCCTTTAGAACCGTTAGACTCCGGCGGCAGAACCTGTGTTTTGATAAAGATGAATTAAAATTCCAAGCAAGACATTGCGCACAAAAAACAAGGTCACAAAAGCAAGAAGCGGAGTCAAGTCCAGCATACCGATTCGTAGAGGAATTCTTCGAAAGGGCGCCAAAATCGGCTCCGTCATTTGATAAAGCATTTGAATCATATTGTTGTACGGATCCACAGGGAACCAAGAAATCACGATACGAGCAAAGAGCAGCCAATAAATGATTTGAAAAATTCCATTCACAAGAAGGATCATGGCTTGGAGCAACTGAGAAACAATAAACATAAAATTCCTTTCTTATTTTAAATCCGATGTCAGCCGCGGCTGAGCTCGCGCCCTCGGCTTTGGGCTGCGTTGACTGCATCACGAACTAAGGCACTTAAATGCCCTGATTCAAAGACTTTAAGCGCCGCCTCGGTTGTGCCGCCTTTAGAGGTCACCTGCCGCCGAAGTTCTCCGGGTTTTACATTTCCGGATCCGGCGAGAAGACTTGCTGCAAACGCGGTTTGAACCACAAGCTGGGATGCTTTATCCTCAGAAAGGCCTTCACTAACAGCGCTTTTGATCAGCTCTTCCATTAAAAGAAAAAAGTAGGCCGGACCGCTGCCGCTGACCGCTGTGACCAAATCAAAATACTTCTCAGAAAGCTCTAGCGTTTTGCCGCATCCTGACAATATTTTTTGCGCCAGTAAAAGTGAGTTTGCATCGGATCCTGTCACCACAGTCATGGAAGCGCCGACCTTGGCTCCAAGATTAGGCATAGCACGCACAAGTTTGATCTTACCGCCTAAAACAGCCCGAAGTTTTGAAATCGGAGTGCCAGCCAAAATCGAAAGCAGTACTTGAGACGAGCGCATTTCCTGTTTAAATTCCTGTGCCGTGTCGCGCAAATCTTGAGGTTTGATGGCCAGTAAAACAAGATCAGATTTTTGCACAAGATCACGGTTGGATTCGGCTAAATGCACTTTGTTTTTCTTAGCAAAGAACCTTGCTTTCCCAAGATCACGATCGTAAACCATAATTTGAGCAGGCTTCATTAACTTTTTTGAAAGCAATCCTTCCAAAATGGACGCCCCCATATTTCCAACACCGATCACGCCTAATTTTTCACGTATCATTTTTTATTGTTCTCCTTCTTCTCATTAAGAAAGGACACGCTTTCCAAATACCGCGGTTCCGATTCGGATCATGGTTGAACCTTCCTGAATAGCCATGCGAAAGTCTCCTGACATTCCCATTGAAAGTGTGTCCAGAGAATACTCAGGAAACCTGGTCTTTAAAAAATCAAATAGCATCCGCGTTTCTTTGAAACACTTGCGAATGAGCCCTTCATCTTCTGTCCGTGGTCCAATGGTCATGAGGCCGCGAAGCGCTAATCGGGGATACGCTTTCAGACTCTCGATAAAAGATTCCACGTCACAGGGCGCTAGACCAAACTTCGTGCTCTCAAACGAGGCATTGACCTGCACCAAACAGGACACACCAGAAAGTCCCCTTTTCTCGGCTTGGGATTCAATTTCCTTTGCAAGATCCAGACGATCGAGAGATTGAATACACGCAACTTCACTGATAATCTGACGCACCTTGTTGGTCTGCAGGTGGCCGATCATATGCCACCTCACACAAGGCGGCAAATTCTTTTTTTTGACCAAAAACTCTTGAACTTTACTCTCTGCAAGATCAAGAACGCCCGCTTCCACAGCTTGCAAAATTCGATTCTCGCTAACCGTTTTGGTCACCAAAACGATTTGAAGCTGCGAAGGATCTCGTCCTGCCAGTTCCATTTCCTTGCGTGCATTTTCCCGCAGGGACTTCCATTTTTCAGCAAAAGTCGCTTCGGCCATTTACTTTTTTACTTCCGCGCTTGGACTGGATACAAGCTGAACCGCTGATGCTCCCTCATTTTTTGTTAGAGAGTCTTTCCCGGGTTCAGGAATTTCCGGCGCCAAGTCATCACGAATATCCAATCCCAGAGGATTTTTTTCCTTAGGTTTCAATTTATTTGCCATTTTCTGAATCCCACTAAAAACAGCAGCAAGATTCGTAGCCGAAACTAAGTAAGGTGAGTCCAAATCTTTTCGTTTGGCATAAAATGAATCCTGAGTTTTGATTTCAGATCCGACTTGAAGCACATGAGCTGCCGTATCTTCCTTCCCCTCTTCAAAAACAGCTATCGAAGGGCAGCCTTCCCGGATTCCAAACTTACTGATATCGACAAAAGGGTCATCATAAAATTCCTTCACATAGAGCTGGTCAATATTTGACCAGAGATTCTTGAAATCCTCAACATCCACAAACTCCCCCAGAATTGGAATCGGCTCCATCCAAAACCACTTATCCTGATGCCGGGAGATTTCAAAATCACCATTAGGGGTTTGAATCCGGATTTTGGCAATGGAGCGACCGGCAAGATCAAATATTTTTTTGGAACGCAAAGAATAAAGACTCTGAGAAAGCGCGGCTTTCATTTCAACGGAGAGAAGAAAAAATTCGTTTTGGGAATCACTCCACCGCGCGTAAACCAAATTTGAAGTAGGACTCATCCCGCCAAAATAAAGGATCCGGTCCTGCGGTTTTTTTTGCGTCCGAATCGCAACTTCCAAACCAGGCTTATCAAGTCCGTATTCCGTCCAAGTTTTATCGCGTTTAAGCGAACGGACTTTTTCTGCCACAGTCAGTGCGGTTTCAATCCCTCCGGCAAGCATGGGATCGGCCGGATATTCAATAGGATCCACAATCATCCAGCGGTCTTCTTTTTTAGCAAGCGCAAAAACCTGCTGATTTTGCGCCGAGCGAATTTGAATGCGGGTCAAAAAATCGCCCTCGTCAAGATTCAGCAAGCTGACCGCTTCCTGATGCTCTTCCACTTTGGCTTCCTGTGTCACCACCGCCGTATTATCCACCACCACATAAATTCCAAGTACTGCGAGAAACAATAATGTAAAAATGATCAGAAGAGAGGGTTTCATGAAGCCCTCTTTCGATAAATGACGCGAACGCACCCGGTTAAAAAAATAATGACTGGAATGATGGCAATGGCCATCAGCATTAAAAAAACACGCTGACGATGGTTGAGCAGCATGGGTTGAAACTTTTGATTACGTGGTCTGAGGTCAATCAAGCGCTCATCCTTAGCAAGCCACTGAAGCGCATTTAATGCAAAGCGAGTATTTCCTGATAAGTCCAGATAAGCGTTGGTGAGGAAGTCACTGTCACCAATCACAACAATGCGGCCGCCTTTGCCTGTGGCTGGAAGGAGATTTTTATTGGACGAAGCATTTTTTTTATCCGTTGGACTGAAAGGAAGATTTTCCGCAGCCGCCGCAATCGAAACCGGGCCCAAAAGATCGTAGGCAGAATCAAAATTAGCTTCTCCTTTTTCCAACTTTTCAAGATTGGTCTCAGCCCAGCTTTCGGAACTTGAAAGTGCAAGCGGCGTCACTTCTGAGTGATCCGGAATATCTTGGGAAGACTGAACGCTTCGACTCACAGGAAAAAATGTGGGCTGATTGAATTCTTTGGTGATCGGGTGATGAATCATGTACTGACTGACTAAGGCCACAAGAAAATCTCCGCCTACAAGACGGCTGGCCTTATCCACAATAACGTTGATCCCTAGGTCAATTCCAAATTTCTTAAAAAAAGATGTGAACGCCTTGCCTTCTCCCGCATCCATGGGATCAATCAAAAAGAGGATTCCTTTTCCAGCCTGATACGCATTCACTAAAATCTCAAATTCATCTTGTTTAAAATCATGATGCGGGCCAGCGACCACCACTACGGAACAAGCTGCAGGCACACGATCGCGAGTCAAAATGATTTCTTTGGCATCATAATTATTTTCGCGAAGGGCATTTCCAAACGCCCAATAACCCTGCCGCCCCTCTTCGCCCAGGGAGGCCTCTCCATGGCCTGTGACAAAACAAAGGGTTTGTTTCTGGGGCGAGATGAGACGAATCAGCGCATTCGTGAAACTCTCTTCCGTCGGCTGAATCAAACGCTCGCGATGGCCTCCGTAACTCATCAACACCGTGTAAGTTTCTTTGATGTTAAATTTTTTCGTGATCAAAGGAACTCGGTCAGGGTCGTAAAAACTAAACCGAATTCCCGGCTGGGCAATCTGACATTGCTTAAGAAAAACTTCAAAATTATTCCGCGCCGGATCATCATGAGGATAAAAGGCAATGATCTGAAGCTCTCCGTTCATGGTTTTAAGTGCATGCTGAGTTTCTGCGGCAATCGAATACATCTTGCCAGGGGTCATGTCCCATCGGATGTTCCAACGCATAACAAGCGCCATCACAAGAGCGATGGTAAGGAGCGGGATGACAGCAATATAAATGAGTTGAGCACGCAGCCAAAATCGCTTCATGATCAGCCTTCCCAATTCCGCATCTCAATCGATCGCAGAGTCAGAAAAATAAAATAAAGAGCAAAGAAAACAAAGTAAGCCGTATCACTTAAATCCAAAATCCCCATCGTAAAACTTTGAAAATGACGACTCGGAGAGATGGCGCTCAAAAACTGAGCAAGGCTTCCATCTGTAATTCCCGCTGCCCAATCTAAAATCCACAAACAAATGAGCAGCACAGCCGTAATCACTGCGCTGATCACCGAGTTGGGAGAAAGCGAGGAAATATAAAGTCCAAGCGCTAGATAAGCTGTACCTAAAAGCAGGAATCCCGAATAACTGATCAGAAAAGTTTTCCAATTAATCGCAGCACCAAAGGCTTGAATCAACACCGCGTAAATCCATACTGAGAGCGTCATAGTGATAAAAAACCGGACCATGCCTAAAAACTTTCCAAGTACCACATCCACATCCGAAACAGGATAAGTAAAAATCAGCTCAAGCGTTTGAAGATGTTTTTCTTCCGCAATTGCACGCATGCTGAGAAAAGGAATCACCACCATCAACATATTTCCCATGTTCACAAAAAAGGAATTAAAGATATAAAGCCCTGCGCTGAAACCCGGAAGTCCGGCCATTTCTTGTGCCGTTGCGTGAATTGAAATCTTGGCAAAAGTCAGGGTGGGAAGTATAAAAAAAATGCCGCTCAAAATCGTGTAAAAAAACATTACGATCACACCGGTCCAGGTTTGAAAATAGGAACTCGAGTCGCGACGAGCGATCACCCACGCACTTTTCATGACGCTTCAGCCTCCTGATTTTCGCGAACCACAAGTCTCATAAAAATATCTTCCAAGCTGAGTTTGCCCACACGAATTTCTAAAAGAGGAATTCCCCGCTCCACAAAAAGACGGCTGATTACAGGCCTCAGATCTTTTGTTTTCTCTGCAGAGACAGCAAATTCAATATGATCTCCAAGTGACAGCGTTTTGACGTTAGAGACTCCCTCAAGCTCTGCTAAAAGTGCGCGCGTTTCATCAAGACGATCCGGTGCCCCCGAAGTGACAAGAATTTCCTGCTGATCGCGAAGTCCTTGCTCTAATTGGTCTGGAGTACCGCTTGCCACCACTCGGCCTTGATTGACGATCAGCACGCGATCGCAAATCATGCTCACTTCAGGCAAAATGTGCGTGGAAAGAATCACGGTTCGTTGTTTTCCAAGTTCGCGGATTAGGGCACGGATTTCGATAATTTGCTTGGGATCCAAACCATTGGTGGGTTCATCTAAAACCAGAACTTTGGGATTTCCGATCAAGGCCTGCGCAAGTCCAAGGCGCTGTTTAAATCCTTTGGAGAGCGGGCCGATCAAACGACGCCGCACATCTCCCAGACCGCAAAGCCCTAGCTTTTCATCCACTTCTTTTTTACGAATCACACGAGGAAGATGCCGAAGCTCTGAAACAAACTGCAGAAATTCTTCCACGCGCATATCCTGATAAAGACTCACATGCTCAGGGAGATAACCGATCCAGCGCTTGCACTTTTCAGGATCTGGATAAAGCGCTTTGCCATCAATCCAGACTTTGCCGGAACTCGGAGGGAAAAATCCAGTCAGGATCCGCATGGTTGTGGTTTTCCCAGCGCCATTCGGCCCTAAAAAGCCCAGCACTTCACCGCGCTTCACCTCAAAGGAAATTTCTTTGAGTGCGTGAATTCTCCCAAAATGTTTGGTAATTTTTTCAACGCGGATAACGGATTCTTGGTTCATGGAAGATAAGTCGGATGGATTTCAGCCACCATAAAAAACCCGAGCGAATTTACGCTTGCCGCATTGAATCAGCACGGGTTTTGTGAGAGAAATTCGAAAATCAGGACTCGAAATTTTTTCTTGTTCGATTCTGACTCCGCCTTGAGCAATTAATCGACGCGCCTCACTTTTACTGGGCACAAGTTTGGCATCACTTAAAATGGAGATAATATCAGATTCAGCGTAACTGAGTTTGATATCGGGAATATCATTAGGCAATCCTTTGTCGCGAAAAATTTGATCAAACTCCCGGCGCGCAGATTCAGCTGCCTCACGCGGATAGTAAAGTGAAACAATCCGTTCACCGAGCTGCGCCTTGGCTTCACGGGGATGCAATTCTCCGGAACGAATTTGACTAATCACTTTTTCAATTTCAGGCGAAGCAAGACCGCTCACGTAGCGGTAATAACGCTCCATCAGAGCATCGGGAATCGACATCAGCTTACCGAACATTTCCCGAGGTGGATCCTGAATTGCAATATGATTATTTAAACTCTTGCTCATTTTCTGGACACCGTCCAAACCTTCAATGATAGGAAGAGTTAAGACAATCTGAGGACGCTGACCCCAAGTTTTCTGAAGTTCACGCCCTACAATCAAATTGAATTTCTGATCCGTTCCCCCGATTTCAATATCAGAGCGGATCTGAACAGAATCATAACCCTGCAGAAGTGGATACATAAATTCCACAACAGCAATGGGCGCCTGCGATTCAAATCGTTTTTTAAAATCATCGCGCTCAAGGATCCTCGCCACGGTATATTGCGCTGTCAAATGAAGGAAATCCGCGGCCGTCATTTTCCCAAGCCATTCCGAGTTGTAGCGAACTTCGGTTTTGTTCCGGTCCAGAATCTTAAAAACCTGTTCCTGATACGTAAGTGCGTTTTGCTTAACCTCATCGGCTGTAAGCATTTTACGCGTCTGGGAACGGTGAGAAGGATCCCCGATCATTGCGGTAAAATCTCCGATAATAAAAACCACCTGATGCCCTAAGTCTTGAAATTGTCGGAGTTTTCGGAGAGGGACAGTATGACCAAGATGGAGATCTGGGCTCGATGGATCAGCCCCGTATTTAATGCGAAGTGGGCGTTTTTCTTTTTTAGCGATTGCTAAAAGCTCATCCAGCTCGGATTCAGAAATGACATCAACCAGGCCTTCAAGGATTCGCTTTTTTTCATTGGAAGATTCGGAGGATGCAGACAAATCGGATCTCACTTTCCTGTCATAAGTTAAGAGCTGTAAGAGAGAGAATTTTAACAAGGATCAGGGGCTGAGTCAAATTGGCGCGCGATGGTTGTTCTTTCATCGCTGTGCCAATTTTCCGCCAGAAAGCGGACGGATCCGTCCACGCTGTTTGGCGGAGATCCCGAGCCCGTTCGACTCCACTCAGGTTGTGAGCGAAAGTCGAACCACAAAGTCGAGGGATCTTTCTCACTCTTTCATCCAAAGCACTTGCTTCGCACACTCCGGGTGAAAGGACTGCTCGGTATGCCGCCCGCGGCGCATCCTTCGCAACTTCGTTACTCCGGAGGATCTGATCTGAATCGAAGAAGCATAATCCGCGGGCATACTCTTGCTGTCAAACCAACTCCGAAGCCCTAGCCTGGCTGAAAGCCGTTATGGTAGAATGACATCCATTATGAGCGATATTCACCCAACTGCCTTATTAGGCAAAAATATTGAAATAGGGGTCGGAACTGTCATTGGCCCACACGTCATTGTTGAAGACAACGTCAAAATCGGCGCTCACAATAAAATTATGGCTGGCGCCTATCTTGCGTCAGGTACAGAGCTCGGTAATTACAATGAAATCCACATGTATGCGGTGATTGGTCACGCGCCTCAGGATTTGGCCTATAAAGGTGATCCCACTTTTACTAAGATTGGCAATCACAATGTCATTCGTGAATTTGTCACCATTCATCGCGGAACTAAAGAAGGAACGTCAACCGTCCTCGGGGATCACAATTTTTTAATGGCTTACTGTCATGTTGCTCACAATTGTTTGATCGGAAACCGCGTGATCATGGTCAACCAATCTTCTTTAACCGGTCACATTGTGGTCGAAGATCAGGCGTTTCTTTCCGGAATCACAGGATTTCATCAATTCACTCGAATCGGACGACTGGCCATGGTCAGCGCACTTTCTGCCTGTAATAAAGATATTCCCCCATTCATGACTTGCGGCGGACGTCCTGGAGTTGTGGTAGGAATCAATGTCGTGGGAATGCGTCGGGCAGGAATTTCTGCCTCCGAACGATCTGAAGTCAAAGAGGCTTACAAATTACTTTATCGGTCTGGACTCAATGTTTCACAAGCGCTGGAAACCATGAAAAAATCTCTGAAAAGTCCAAGCGTTCAGCATTTGATCGAATTTATCAATGCATCTAAACGCGGGATTGTAGACGGCGCAGGTCATGTAGAAGAAACTCTCCGAGCTCGGAAATCCTCAAATGAGACAAGCGATCTTTGCAGCGAAGACTTGAATGATTGACTTCCTCTTTGAGTAAACCCGACTTTCAGCTGCACTAAATAATTCCGCCCTTACGAAGTTTGAGTGTCCAATCAGCAAGAGCCGAGACCACTTCTTTGATCTTGCCCTTAGTTTTTTCATCAGTCACATTTCCCTGAGCATCAAAGACTTTGGAAGCAAAGGGGATCATCACTTCCGGCTGATTCAAAACATATAAGTTCAGAAAAACAAAAATGCGCCTCAGATCATATTGAGCGCGTGCGGTTCCAAGCATTCCCATCGAAGCCCCCATGATTGCCGCTGGTTTATTCATGAGCGCTCCTTGACCGTAAGGACGAGAGGCCCAATCAATCGCATTTTTCAGAACACCTGGAATGGAATAATTGTATTCAGGAGTAGCGACAAGGACAGCATCCGCGGCTCTGATTTTTTCACGGAATTCTTTGACTATTGCTGGAGAATTGGTTTCTTCATCTTCATTGAAAGGTGGGATTCCATTCAATTGAAAAATTTCTACATTAACTCCTGCCGGGACCAAGGACTGAGCCGCACGCAGTGCTGCTGAATTATAAGAATTTTTCCGAAGGCTTCCGGAAAATCCAAGAATTTTGAGATCGCCCATTTTGAGTCTCCTCAGAGATTTAATGATTTCTAATGATGGATTACAGTTCGAACTGTTTGCGTTTGTGATCCAAACGCTTTTGGAATTTTTCTTCTACGTCCGCGATCGCGGCTTGGATGGCCACGAATATCTTTTCGATTTGCTCCGCACTAAATTCATATTGGGAACTCGCAAGATTTCCAATCAGCCGGATTTTATCAAGCGCGCGGTTCACTCGAAGCTCCGCAAGCCTTTTAAACCGGTCTTCTTTACTTTCGCCTTTAAGAGCTTCCTCTTCTTGATTTTCTTCAGTCATAAATCCTCCTTTATTTAGCGAATGATTTTAAAATGACGACTGGTGTCGTGTGCGTACATTTGGGATAAAGAGAACAGGTCATGAAAGGACCACGCGAACCTGTTTTAAGCAGAAGTTTGACTCGGTGCTTAGGGCACTTCAGATCTTTATCAATGATCTGGTCTAAGATTTGAGGCGTGACATGCTGCATCCCGCCACACTTGGGACACTCCAAAACAGGTCCGAGAACTTTCATCCTCGCTTGATAAGTGTTTCCACACTCACCACAAATTCCAAGTCCGATAACTTCCCCCTAAGGTTGTAAGGTTAATCACTGATGAAAGTTTACCCTCTTTCCTCAAAACTTGCCAGTGTGTCCGCTTAAAGATATAAATCCGAAACCTCAATCTCGAAATTCGAAAAGGGGGAAATGTGTTTGGAAATACCTGAAACGTTTTTTGAATTAAGACCTATTGCAGGTTCGAATTTAGGATTTAAAATTTCGAATTTTTTGAGTGAAAAAACAGATTAGACTTTACCGATAACCAGGATGGAATTTTTTCCGCCAAATCCAAATGAGTTTTTCATGGCAAACTGAATTTTGGCAGGGCGCGCCTTATTGGGAACATAATCAAGATCGCATTCCGGATCAGGCGTGGAGTAATTAATAGTAGGAGGAATCACTTGATGATCCATCGCAAGCAAAGTTGCGATAAGCTCCACACTGCCGGCAGCTCCGATCAAATGCCCAATCATGGATTTGGTGGCACTGATGGGAATTTTGTGAGCACGTTCTCCGAAAACTTTTTTGATAATTAAAGTCTCTGTCTTATCGTTCAGGGGAGTTGAAGTTCCGTGGGCATTGATGTAATCAATTTTGTCGATTCCGATTCCAGCATTTTTAAGCGCCATCCGCATGGCACGTGAGGCTTCCTTGCCTTCCGGATCCGGGGCCGTCATGTGATAAGCATCGCAAGTCATTCCATGGCCTAAAACTTCGGCATAAATATGAGCGCCACGCTTTTTCGCATGCTCATATTCTTCGAGCACTAAAATTCCTGCTCCCTCGCCAAGAACAAATCCATCGCGATCCCCGCTAAAAGGACGGGAGGCTGTTTGCGGAGAATCATTACGGGTAGAAAGTGCGCGTGCCACACAAAAAGCAGCAAGAATTCCAGGATAAATGGAAGCCTCGGCTCCTCCCATGATCAAAAAGTCAACCGTGCCAGAGCGAATGGCTTCCGAGGCGTAACCCACGGCATCAAGCGCTGAGGAACAAGCCGTTGCCATGGAAAAACTCGGGCCAGTCACACCAAGTTCAATGGAAATATTTCCAGCACACGCATCAGGAAAAGATGCTAGGGCAGTAAAAGGATTGATCCGCATGGGACCTTTTTGCATCAAGGTCGTGTGCTGATCTAAAATGTATCCGTGGCCCGCCATCGCGGTTCCAATAATAACGCCTGTACGCTCTCCCTGATATTGTTTAGGTTCAAGCTTGGCGTCTTCAATCGCAAGCTTGGAACAAATCACGGCAAGCTGGGATGTGCGATCCATACGCTTAGCGCGTTTATGTTCAAGCCATTTGGAGGGATCAAAATTTTTGATTTCGCCAGCAAAGTGAGTCGTGAAAGCTGCAGTATCAAAAGCAGTGATGTTGGAAATCCCGGACCGCCCTTGACTCAGGGCGGCCCAAAATTCATCTTTACCAATACCCACCGAAGAGATGGCACTCAGACCGGTAATGACAACCCGCCGTTTGGTATTCAGGATGGTAGTCAGCACTCAATTAACGATCTTCGGTCTTGGATCCCGCTTCTTCACGAAGAGTGAGCGCGATTTTCCGGGCTTCATGATCCACATTCAAGACGCTGACTTGGATCGAATCGCCCACTTTGTAGAATTTTCCAATGTCCGTGGAAGTCACACCAGGAATTTCAGAAATATGCACCAGGCCCTCGAGACCATTTTCAAGCTGCACAAAGATTCCAAAATTCACAACACGTGTGGTTTTCCCAGTAACTTGTGTTCCTGTAAAAAGATCTTTGGTAAGACCAGCCCAGGGATCTTCCGTAAGCTGCTTCATACCAAGAGAAATCTTTTTGGTATCCGTATCGATGGAAAGAATCATTACCTGAACCGTATCCCCTTTTTTCAAGGAATCACTTGGGTGAGAAACTTTATGGGTCCAGGAAATATCAGAGATATGAACCAGACCATCCACTCCAGGTTCGAGCTCAATGAAGACTCCGTAGTCCGTCAAATTACGAACCACTCCGGAGATCCGGTCACCGACGCGATATTTATCCGGCACACGGCTCCAAGGATTTTCTTGAGTTTGCTTGATTCCAAGAGAAATTTTCTTTCCTTCACGGTCTAAGTTAAGAACCTGCACTTCAACCTCATCCCCAATTTTGAGGATCTCAGAAGGATGGTTCACGCGTTTGGTCCATGAAAGTTCGCTGATGTGAACAAGACCTTCGATACCTGGTTCGAGTTCCACAAAAACGCCGTAAGGAAGCATGTTCACCACACGTCCGGTGGCCTGCGTTCCAATGGCGTACTTGCCTTCAGCATCTGTCC
>CAZOOM010000053.1:15972-18181 GCA_964581425.1 uncultured bacterium
GATCACGGGATTTTTGTTTGAGTCCGAGAGAAACTTTTTCATGATCACGATCCACCGCAATCACAACCACATCAATTTCATCTCCGAGCTTCACCATTTCTGAAGGATGGGAAATGCGTCCCCAACTCATGTCCGTGATGTGAAGAAGACCATCAATATCACCAAGATCAAGGAACACGCCGAAATCCGTGACGTTTTTGACGCGGCCTTTGACTTTGTCGCCGACCTGCAAAGTTTGCATTTTTCGGGACTTGGCCTCGTGGCGCTCACGATCCAGAAAATCTTTACGCGACACAACCACGTTTTTGCGTTTGTGATTAATTTTCACGATCATGAACTGGCTCATGAGTCCGAGATACTGATCTAAATTGCGGGTAGGCTTGATATCAACAAGAGAGGCAGGGAGAAAGGCTTCCATTCCAATGTCCACCATAAATCCACCGCGGACTTTGCGAAAAACTTTTCCTTCCACAAGCGTTCCTTCTTGAGCCGTGGAAAGAAGATCATTCCACGTACGCTGGCGATCGGCCTTGCGTTTCGAAAGAACCACATAACCTTTTTCATCATCAAAAGATTCAAAAAGAACTTCAACTTCAGATCCGATTTTCACCTGGTCTGCATCCGCAAACTCTTCAAGAGAAAGCACGCCTTCCGCTTTGTAACCAATATCGATCACGATTTCATTGGCGCGGACTTCAACGACAGTGCCTTTAACAACCTCCCCCTCTTGGACTTTTTGTAAACTTTTTTCGAAAAGTTCAGCAAATGAACTCATATTAAAAGACTCCTTCTTTAAATAAAATACTACTCGAGTCCCTGATTTATCGCGGCTTGCGCTGGCGATTTAGAGAGACTATGCCTTGCGGGCTTGTCTCGGGATCCAAAAAGAGCTAGGACTAAGTCCTTCGCCGGTGAATTTTTTCGGATGGAACTGAAGTGCGGGTATTATAGCAAAAGGGGCCTGAGATTAAAGGGAAATCTGAGCTCTTTTTCTTTTTGCTTTATCAAGAAGCGATATCATCTTCCTTTGATCAGATTTGATCAGGATTTTTTTAATTTTTTTAATCTCAGACTCAAACTTACCTAAGTCTCGAAGTAGGTTCGTAGCGTTAGATAGGAAGATAGGAGCCCAAATTGAGGAATCCCCCTGAGCCACACGAGTGGTATCTTTGAACCCTGAACTCGCAAATCGGCGACTTGCACCTGAGACTGAAAGCACCAGCGCCACAGCAGCGGCGTGCGGTAAATGACTGATTTCGCTGACGATTTGATCGTGTTTTTTTGATGAAGTTTTCACGACATTCGCTCCTAATTTTTTCCAAAATTGAATCACGGTGTTAAAAGAATCACGATTTGAAATCTTTGAATCCACCACAAACACAAGCCCTCGCACGTAAAGATCAGGACGCGCAAAATCAACTCCTCGCGAATGAGATCCGACCATGGGATGAGATCCCACAAAATAAATTCTTTTGGTTGGAAACTCGGTAAGAAATTGATCGATCTCACCTTTGAGACTGCCAACGTCGGTCACGATCGCACCTTGCTTGGCAAAACGATCGCACATCATCACAAGATCAGGAAATGTGTTGATGGGCGTGCAGAGAATAATAAGGTCCGCTTCGCGAACGCCCTGTTCAGGCTTCTGAGAAATTTCGTGGATCCAATTTTTTCGAAGGGCTTTTTGAAGCGCGGAAAGATCGCGGCTGATTCCGACTATTTTTGCTTTGGGGAATTTCTTTCGGCATGCAGCAGCCAGAGATCCGCCCATGAGTCCGAGGCCGATGATCGCAATGGTCTTGATTTTTGTCATAACTCCAAAATTGAAGTAACCAGAAACCCGTTCCGGTAACCAGAATCAAAATTCAGTAACCCTTTTATGATTGGTTACTGGCAACTGGTTACTGGTGACTTTTTTAAATCTCTTTACCGACCGCTTTTGCAACCGAACGAAGATCTTTCATCATCACCTCGCACTGAGCCGGAGTAATTGACTGAGGACCGTCGCTCCACGCCTTTTCAGGATTGGGATGAACTTCAAGCATAACGCCGTCTGCTCCAGCAGCAATTCCAGCAAGCGCAATCGGCAATACAAAATTCCGCTTTCCAGTTCCATGGGAAGGATCGATCACAATCGGAAGATGACTTTCCATTTTTACAGCAGGAATCGCGTTTATATCTTTTTTTTTTCGAGTAATGGTTTCAAAGG
>CAZOOM010000054.1:0-17885 GCA_964581425.1 uncultured bacterium
TTCTGAGGTAAGCCAGCCTTTTCGTTTCAGGAAACCGCTCAATAGCATAACGTAGCATGGTTCTTGGAAGCGTCCTAGCATAACGATTTAAAAATACTTCTTCGGCTTTAAGATCTCGTTTTCCAATTTCTCTGAGCATCCATCCGACTGCTTTTTGAATCAAATCATGTTTGTCGTTTCGGAGGATGGTTGCGATGCGCAGGGCATCGCGAAATGAATTTCTTCGGATTCCGTAAAAAGTTGCCAGCATAGATTTTCTTCGTGTCCAAAGATTACGCGATCGAGCCCATTGGATCAGAATCTTTTTAGACCGGCCTTCTAAGTATTTTCCAAGAATATTCGGAGCAGAAAGGTCAATTAAATCCCAGTTGTTGATCCAAGCGCCAAATTTAATATAAAAATGATAAATGCGGCTTTCTAATTTAGCATCTCCTTTTTGAAATTGGGCCACCAGCAGGAGAATTGCAGCTAATCTTATTTCATGATACGGGGAACAGATTAATAATTTAATTTCCGAAAGCGAAAGATGCAGATAATCCCGAATCGCTAGACGAATTTTGGGAACCGTGATTCCTAAAAACCGGTCACCTTCTGCATACTCACCCGGACCTGTTTTAAAAAAGCGGGCTAAAACAGCGCTTTTATTGGCATTACCAAGAGACTCAAGCGTTTTCTTGAGATCCGATGCTGTCAGCGGTTTTTTTTGAGAAATCAATTTAGGATGGGAGGACGAGTTCAAGGGCCTTAACCACATCCTCAGATAAAGGATCCTTTTTAGAGTCAAATCTTGCTACGATTTGACCTTTGGGGTCGATCAGGAATTTATTAAAATTCCAGCTGATATCTCCTTTAACCGAAGGTTCTCCAGTCAAAAACTGGTAAAGAGGATGGATGTCTTTTCCTTTGACGCTGATTTTTGAAAACATGGGAAAAGTTACATGATATTTCAGAGAGCAAAACTGTTTGATTTCTGCGTCTGTCCCTGGCTCTTGTCCCATAAAGTTATTGGCGGGAAACCCTAGAATTTCAAATCCACGGGCATGATATTTTTCATAAAGAGCCTGAAGGCCTTCGTATTGTTTTGTAAAACCGCAGCGTGAAGCCACGTTGACAATTAGAAGAGCTTTGCCTTTAAAGTCTCCAAGGCTTTGATCTTTGCCGTCAATGGTTTTCATGGTGAAGTCATAAAGACTTTGAGGATGAGGCATCGAATTCTCCAGAGGTTGATCCTGCGTTGAAGCTGATAACAAAAAAGGCGTAAATCCTAAAAGTAAAAAAAGACTTAAAGCTGCGATGTATTTAAAGTGCGATTCTTTTTTCATGAAGAAATTCATCATAGCCATGGATGATCCACCCTGCGATAAAGGCAAGACCGACTGCAAGAAAGGTATCCGATGGCCAGTGTTTATTCAAGACCACTCTTGAGAAAGCCGTGAGAAGAGGGAAAAGCATAGTAAGAAATCCAAGGGCTCGGTTCTTAGTCAAATAAAAAAGATAACAGAAGATGCCTGCAACTACGGCCACGTCGCCAGACGGTAGACTCAAAAACCGCCCTCCGTCTGTTGTAAAACCATGCCAGTTAAAAAAAGAAAAAGGTCCTTGCTCCACTAAGGGGCGAGCTCTCAGCGTTAGAACTTTGCAAAGTTGAGTCAGAAGAGATGCTATGGCAGCAGACATCATGCATCTGAAAATCAAGCGGTTGACCTGAATTTTTTTAAGCCCAAAAGAAATGGCGTAAGCCAGCGCGAGTATCAGCCACGGGTGAACGCCGTATCCCATGATTCCGCCCAGTCTCACCGCAGTCAGGAACCAAGGTGCTTTCCAGGACTGAACCCAGCGCATGAGCCATGCATCTGCAAACATGAGTAATCCGGTAGAAATGCTGAAAGAGACGAGCATTTGAAGATGCGGCTGCCAATCCAGATTTTTAATGTAATCAATGAATTTAGAAAAATAACCTCTTTGAATTTCGCGGATGACCGACAGTCCAAGAATAAGAATGACGAAAATTTTAGGGTTGATTTTTAGCAAGGAATAATCAAAAAGCATGGAAAAATAATAGCAGATACTCGAGGGACTGCAATGACTTTTCCACGTTTTTATTTTTCTTTTCGAAGAAGCCTTTGAACCGTTGGGGGCTGGCCTTCAACCGATAAATAGCTGATCAAAAGATCGCCTTTTTGCGGCCCCTGATTTTTTTGTCCGGAAGGTGATTCGAGGATCATGGTGCAAAGCAAAACCTGTTTTTTATTGGAATCTTTTCGTGAAACAAGCATCAACCCTTTAGGATTTAGGAGATAGGTTGAGGATACAGGAGACTTTGCTTGCAGGGCTTTTTGCTGGTCAGTGATTATTTTTGTAGAAGTGAGGTGTTTTAAGACTCCATCTTCAGTGAAAACATAACGTTGAAAAGGATAGTAAAATGCATCCTTGGGATTGATGCTGGTTTTACTGACCTGAGAAAGCATGTTCCAGGTGCCTACAACATCTTTTTGAGTGCATGGCTTATAGGCTGGCGAATCAGCTAAGACCGCATTGGAACATAAAAGCATGCATAGCAACAATCGAAGATAAGTCGCAGAGTGTGTCAAAAGTGGTTTCATAAGTCTCAATGGAATTAACGGCTATTCAGAGATGTTTATAAGATATCATTTGAGGCCGATAATGAAAGCACTAAAATTTGGTATAATTCTTATCTCATTACCCCATCATAGGAGGACATCATGAATCATCCATCGCGTTTTTATCAAGCAACTCTGTTTTTCACTCTTTCATTCTTTCTTGGAATCGGTTCTGCGATGTCTGAATCTGACAAAACCGTGAGGGTGACTACGGACAATCAAACAAAATCCGTGCAGCAGATAACCACCAGACCGAAGACGCCCTCAGGCTGGACGGCTCCTTCTCAATCCAACTCCACGGCTGCGGATGCTTTTTTTGCGGATTGGGATCCGTATCAGGAAATGGAGAAAATGAAACGTTCTATGAACCAGATTGTGGAACAAAGTTTGGAGCGGGCCAACAAAGCATTCACGCAAGCGCAGGGTAGTTTTGCAAGCCCAAGGTTGGATGTTCGGGAAGAGCCGAATCAATTCGTCGTGAGCGTGGATCTGCCTGGCATGGATAAAGATAAACTTCAGATTTCAGCCACTCAAGATAATTTAACCCTCTCGGGCGAACGGCAGATACAAAACAGCGTGACCAACGCGCAGGGGACCATTATTCAGCAAGAACGTAAATACGGATCTTTTGAACGCAGCATTCCTATGCCTGCTAATGTGGATCCTGAAAAAATTACAGCCAAATATGATTTAGGGGTTCTGACGATTCAACTTCCTAAAAAAAGCCAGGCACCTTCTTCGGATGTAAAAAAAATTACGGTTCAATAGATCCCGAGAGGAATTAAATCAATCCCGCTGCCAAAGCTGCGGAAATCGTGATCATGAGTCCTGCCATTAATTTTTGAATCAATCCCAAAGTCACTTTGGGAAGCAGGCGATTGGCGATCCAGGCTCCTAAAAACGCGCTTGTTGCAGCTGCAAAAACTAAATCTACTCGCGACCACGCCTGAGACGAGAAATATTTTGAAGTGTAGACCATGAGCCGGGTCAAATCGACAAAACAGGCAATCATGACGCTGGTTCCGATGAGCGCTTCTTTGCTAAGCGAGGCTCGGATCAAAAAAGCATTTCTTAGAGCCCCTTGCTGACCAGAAAACCCCCCAAAAAAACCACTCAGAATCCCGCCCCAAAGCATATGCTTAGGTTCAAAAGAAAGATTGCGAAATTGAGGAAGAATTTCGATCAACGCGAACCCAAAAATGAGAAGGGCCATTATAAGTTTGAGAGGTGTCATTTCAAAAACATGGTTTCCTAATGAGTAAGCATAAAAAGCGTGGGTATTTCCAATCGATTGCAGTGCCCAGGCACCTACGAATGCTGCCAGGATGGCAGGAATTCCAAATCGAAGTACAGTTTTGGGATGAGCGTGATGTCCGGTCAAAGCCAGTTTAAAAAGATTGTTCAGCAAATGAACCACAGCAGTCATACCCACGGCAGCAGGTAATGGAAAAAAGAGAGCGAAGACAGGCATTAGCGCGGTTCCAAGTCCAAATCCTGAAAATAAAGTGATAAAAGACGCGACAAAGGAGGTGAAGCAAATCACAAGAAAAGATACAAGCATCTTACTTGTGGCCCTTTTTTTTTGGAGAGGCTGGAGTGATATTTTTAGGGACGGTGCGTGATTGCTTATTGTCGTAAAGATCGCCATCCGCCAAATCAAGAATTTCAGTTAAAGAGAGATTGGATTCAGGATCAAAATAAACGGCACCCAAGCTGAGCGAAATGGTGTAACGAGCTCCGAGCTTCTCATTAAAGGCGTGCAGATTTTTTTGGAAAGAGGAGAGGACGCGTTCCTTGCTTTCCAAGGTCGCCTCAATCAACACGGCAGCAAATTCATCTCCGCCAAGGCGGCCCACCAGATCTGAATTTCTGAAAAAGGATTTCAAGAATGCTCCGGTCTGAGCCAGTGCCCAGTCGCCTTCAGCGTGACCATACGTGTCATTGATTTTTTTGAGGTAGTCCAGATCTGCCATAATAAAAAGCAGTCCGCGTTTTGTCCGGCGCGCCAATTTTAATCGTTCTTCTGCAAGTGCAAGAAAACCTCGGCGATTATAAAGCTGGGTGAGTTCATCAGTAAGCGACAAGGCATAGGTGAGTGCTTGTCGATGTCGCTCTTCCTGAAGCAAAAGATAGGCTGCAAAAAGAAGGGTGAGGAGAAATCCAATAGCAAAAGCGGCAACGGGCTGCCAGCGTTGATATTGCTTCCAAAAAGCAGGTGTGCTGGTGGAGATAAATCGCCAGGGCTGCTCCGCGAGCCGAATTGTTTCGATGTTTCGGAAGGGTTTATAGTAAGCCCAGTGTTTTTGATGGAGTTTACTATTGGTGCGCGGAGGCGATTTTGGAAAATAAATATCGATCAAATCCCTGTGAGATTCCACAGTTCTGGCGAAAATTTGAAGCTGAAGCGCAGCCGTATTCCGGTCCTGAAGAGCAAGATTGATCATGCTTTCCACATGAAAGGTGGCGGCAACAAATCCCCGCAATTTACGGCGTCTTTCTTTGACAGAATCCGGATGCGGGTCTTGGAGATCATAAACTGGCATGAAAACCATAGCCCCGTACTGTTGATAAGACGTGCGGTTTTTGAAATGAGAAAGCCTTAGTACTTTTGTCGCGACTGCGTAACCCTGATCACGAGACTGGTCCATGGCCCATTTTTTCTCAGGATCAGACGCGTGATCAAGCCCCAGAATATTTCGATTTTGCTCAAGCGGCTCTACATAACACGCTGGAAAATATTCTTCACGGAGTCTGACTGGAATCGAATTCATTTTTTCATCAAGCTCGACAATTCGAAAAGAAGGATTTCCCTCAGCGCGCACCCTTGTTTCAAAAAGCGGCCTTTGATCTTCTGTCACCAGGGGAATCCACTCCAAAGAATAGATCGACGGATGGTCGCGTAAAAGATAAGTTACGAATTTTCTGAACGCTCGCTGGTCAAAATTGTCTGAAGCTGAAAAAAAGCTGGCAATAGCATCTAGGGTTTCGAGGTTGTCTTTAACCGAGGAAGCCACCGCAAGCACGAGCTCGTGACTTTGACGATCAAACTCAGATTGCAGATGGTTACGCTCAATCGTCAAAAATCTTTGAGTGATGAGCCATGTTAGAGCAATGCCCGATAAGGTAATAAGTAAAACAGGAAGAAAGCGTCTCCATGGAGGATGGATCAATAAGGGTACGGAGGCTCGTTCCACGGGTTGATTCTGTGGTTGAGAAGACATGTTGAAATTCTACCATGCTTCTTAAACTTTGGAAAACCGAAGGATTTCCAGCGAGCGCTTGAAAAAGTTTAGAAAATGAGTGCTTTGTCAGGGACGGTTCTTTAAAAAGAACTGTCCCTTGAACAATTTTAAATGTTATTTCTGAATCACACAGAACAGGGCCTTGGGGAAAGGATTCAAGGTGCCGTGATAAACCGAGTCTTGAATGGAAACAACGCTCAGGGATTTATTGAATAGTTTTTGAATCTCATCTTTTTTAAAACGGTAAGGGCCAATCTTACCTGGCTGCAAATGACTGAAGCATTTAAGCAGGAGAACCCCATTTTTATTGAGCAAACGCGTAATATTTCGAATGTATATCTTGCGCTTTGAGGGTGCAAAGATGTGAAAACATCCCCGGTCAATGATCAAATCAAACGAGTTTTTCAATTTTGGTTTTAAAATGTCATCCTGGATCCAGTTGATCGGAAGTTTTTGCGCGCGGATTTTTGCTTTTTGGAGTGCGGACTCTGAAATATCAGATGCGGTAACTTTCCATCCTTTTTTACAAAGCGCGATTGCTTGCGTTCCTGGTCCGGTTGCTAAATCGAGTGCCGCGCCCTTTTTAAGCTTCAGTTGCTTCAGGGTTTTTTCAATATCCGGATCTAACTTTGAGTAAAACCAGGGCATCTTAGAAACAGGTTCGGATTGGTAGAGCGCTTCCCAATTTGGAAATTTTCGGTTCATGTGAAAGTCATTTCAGCGCAGAGTGGAGGGGGCAACGCGGATCTTGGTGCGTTCAAGACTTTGAAGCACAGAAGCTACTTGTTTGTCAGTTTGCTGGACTTGAGCCAGCGTGATCTCATTTTTTAAATAACGTGATACAAGTTGAATCGTGGTGACGCGCGCAGGATGATAGGGATGCGTTGAGAGTAGACTCACAAATTTATTTGAATTCATCGCGTTATTTGTTTTTTCAAAAAATCGGATGAGACCAAGCGGATCGTATCCTGCATGGTAGGCGAAATAAACTCCCATGATATCGGCTTCTTTTTCCTGGGATCTTGAAAAGTTGAGTCCGAGTAAAGTGGAGGTCGTTTGCGTCAGAGGATTGACCACGCTCGCATGATTTTGTCCGAGTTTTGCAGCAAGTTTTGCCGCAGTATCTCGCCAGAGCGCTTCGGTTTGCTGGCGTTCATGATGACCCGCAATATCGTGAGAGATTTCGTGTCCAAGGACTCCGGCTAAAAGATCGTCGTCTTTTTTGAAGAGCTCGAGGATTCCGCTTGAAACAAACACATATTTGCCGCCAATCGAAAAAGCGTTGGCCTGAGTGTCCTGATACAAGCGGGCTGTGAAAGGGACTCCGCTGCCGGCTGCTTGTCCAAGGCGTTGTAAGATTCCTGTGACGCGGGCATCCTGAACGGTATTTTGATAAGTGATCTTCTTATCCTTGAGCACCTGACTGACGATTTCAGAAGCCTGGGACTCAGTCATGACGCGCTGGTCAGAGGTTTGCATCTCTTGATCCAAAGTTGGAAATCCTAAAGATGCGCAGCCTGAGAAAATCAAACAGAGACAAAGGAGTCTAAGCGTGTTCCAATCTTTTTTCATGGCATGATTGTAGCAAGATCTTTGCTAAAATAAATCAAATTCATTCGAACGGTATTCGAGGAGGAAAGCATGGGGAAAATTAGTTTGATTACAGGGGCTTATCGGGGTTTAGGACTTGCAGCTGCCAAGATGATGGCCGCTCGAGATTACCGGGTTTTTCTGGCCGCCAGAAAAACTAAGGAAACAGAACAAGCGGTTGAAGACATTCGAAAAGCAGGTGGAAAAGCAGAGTTTCTTTTGTTGGATATTAGTGATGAAGCAAGCGTTGAGCGCGCCGCAGCTGAGTTTGGCCGGCGTGCGGAACATTTGGATGTGTTGATCAATAATGCGGCGATTTTCCCGGATCAAGAGGAATCGCCTTTAAAGCTTCCAGGAGAAAAAATGCTGAATGCTTTTAGGACGAATACTCTTGGTGCGATTTGGATGATACAAAAGTTTTATTCTTTCCTCAAAAAAAGCAAAGAGGCTCGGGTGATCAATGTTTCTTCCGGGCTTGGATCCCTTTCTGAGATGTCGCTTTATAGCCCGGCCTACAGTGTTTCCAAAACCGCGCTCAATGCTGTCACAAAACAATTCTCACTGTTATTTAAAGAAGAAGGTATTGCGGTCAATTCCGTTTGTCCTGGATGGTGCCGAACAGATATGGGCGGAGCGCAGGCGCCTCGATCAGCGGAGGATGGGGCAAAAAGTATTTTGTGGCTTGCCTTTGATGCTCCGAAATCTCTGAGTGGCGGCTTTTATCGCGATGGGAAAAAAGTCGAGTGGTGAACCGGGCTCTTATTTCACAAAGATCTGTGAAATTTTTAAAAACCTGGAAGCGAAGGATAGGAGGGGAGATGTTTCCCAAGAAGAGGCAAGGCGTACTTTTTGAAAGCATTAGAGATTTGGCTGCGGTCAGAACTTAGAAAAGTCGCCGGCATATATCGCTCTCGATTCGGGATTTTCTCAAGCGGTACCGGGAGGTAGCTGATTTGATACGGGGAATTTTTTAACCGTTTCATTCCGACCATGATCCTGCTTTTCCCTCGAAGCGCCCATTTCACAGCATGTTTACCGCATTCAAAAGCTTCCTTTTGGTCCACTTCAGAAATATAAGGCATGGACATGCGCGAAATCGTTCCGGGTTTGTCAAATCGTGCGCGGACTTTAAAAGCCTCTTCGACCATCCGGGCTAAAGTGGCTGCAGCACCATCCACATATGGATGTCCAAAAGGATCTTGGGTGACGCCGTCTTTGCGCGCACCCACGCGGGCGCCATTTGCCTCGCGGATCGTTTCTGAAATTACAACCACGCAGTAACCCACGTGAGACAAAACAGATTCCACACGGTTTAAAAATAAATTTTTTTCAAAAGGAACTTCCGGGAGCCAGAGTAAATGAGGAGGGTCTTTTTCTTTTTGTTTTAAGAGTGCAGATGCGGCCACAATCCATCCGGAATTTCTTCCCATAAGCTCAATGATTTTGACGCGGTCCACATGAAGCATGGCTCGCGAGTCAAGACCCGCCTCCTGCGTGCTGATGGCAGCAAAACGTGCAATGGATCCAAATCCCGGGCAGTGGTCGGTTTCCATGAGATCGTTATCAATGGTTTTGGGAATGTGAATGGCCCGGAGTTCATAATTTTTTTTCTGCGCAGCATGCGAGATGCGAAGCAAAGTTTCAGAAGTATCATTACCCCCAATCATAAAAAGATAACGGATGTCATTTTTTTGAAGATGCTCAAGCACTACCAACTCTTCATCAGATTTCAATTTATGGCGTGAAGATCCCAATGCAGCAGAAGGTTGTTTTTGAATTTCTTTGAGTAGAGAAATTGGTTGCCGTCCGAGGTTGATCCAATCATTTTTCAAAATTCCATCTACGGCAAATCGCGCTCCCCAAACCTCAGTAATGGAACGCGAACTTTTAGCGGTAAGTGCTGCGCCGATAAGACTTTGATTAATAACTGCTGTGCATCCACCGGACTGCGCAATGAGGGCTTTGCCTTTGAGAGACATATTTTTCCTTTTTTGAATGCGTGACATGTTAGTGAATTCTCAAAAAAACGCAAAGATTATTCGTTCGGGTGGTGGTTTTAGGAATGTTGAAATAAGGAGAAAAACTTGAAAAAATTCGTATAGCAAAATCAATCAATTATGATCATCCCAAGTCAAAAGCTTAAAAAATTTTTATCTTAATTGCCAGAAGCCATCCTCAGAGTGTAATCTTTCTCAAATTCTGCTTGAGGAGCGATGTTTGAAGTCCCGAAAATCCCCTGAAAGTACCCATTTAATAGGAAGAAAAATCGTCGCCATTTTTCTGTCCATTTCTTTCATGCTTTATGAAAGTTTGTGCTATGCCGCCCCTGCTTTTCGCGGCAATGCGGGTAGTATTCTGGAACCCAATCCCTTAGTGGCTATCCCTGCATCCTTAGGGCAAGTTGAATTTGTTCAAAAAGGAGTCTCTCCCAAGACCCTGATTTACATTCAAGATGCGCACGATTCTTTGGAGGCACAAGAAAATATTGCAGCCATGATTACGCATCTTGTTCAACACGAAGGTGTGCGCACAGTTTTTGAAGAAGGTTATGAGGGGGATCTGGCCACGCAGAATTATTTTAAAAATATCCCGGATGCTGAAACTCGGCGCAAGGTCGCTTATTTTCTCATGGATCATTTGCGCATCAGCGGAGCGGAATACGCAAACCTCACTGCAAATGAGGCATGGAGCAGAGAGCGTGGGGCAAGGGGGAAGCCCTATACACCAAGCGCCATGCCCCATGCAAATTTTAAGTTGGTGGGCGCGGACAATTTGGTGCTTCATCGTTCGAATTTTAAGCATTATCAAAAAGCTCACAAGATTCAATCTGCAGTTGAAAAAGATTTAGCCGAAATCGAGACAGGCTTAAATCATTTAGCAGATCAAAAATTTTCACCGGAGCTCAAAACGATTTTAAAAATGCGAGATCGTTTTGAGAAAAATCAAATAACGCTTCCAGACTATTGGAGGCGCCTTTCTACGGGAGAGAGTCAGATTTCATTTGAGCAAGCCGTGAGCGGTAAGTCACTCACGGAATTTTTTACCTTGCTGCATGATGTGGAAAATCGGGCCTTGCATCGCGGCTTAAAAACATCGGATGAAAAAGAGATCTTTGAGTATTTGGAGGCCATTCGAGCTTTTAAAAAACTGCCTAAAATGCAAGCCAGCTCCTCGGATTTTTATGAAGCGTTGAATCATTTGAAAACTTTTAGTACCGACAGACTCGCTCGGTTCCTTGCTGAGGAATCTCGCAAGCCTATTGTTCTTTCTAAAGATTGGGAAGAGGGAATTCAGCGAGCTATTCAATTTTATCAAACCGCAATTCAGCGGGATCAAGGGATCGGTTCTGTGCTTGAACAATTTTTAAATAATCCTCGCGAAACCAAAGCCGTCCTTGTTTTTGGGGGATTTCACAGGAATAACATTTTGGAGATTCTTCAGAAAAAGGGATTTTCGTATCAATCCGTTATTCCAGTGATGACCCAAACAAGTGAACGTCACCAACGTTTTTATCAAAATCTGATGATGGGAAAACGATTTATTTTTGAATCCGATTATGAAGAAAAAAAATTCAAACCAGCATCTTTACGAAAAAAAGATTTGGGAATTCGAATCGAGCCTTCTTGGAGCACCAATCGAACACAGTCTTATTTCGATCTTGCGGATTTAAATCCAGGATTTGCAAGTCAAGAAAATGTGCTGCTCGGTCATGTGGCCTCTCAAGTTCATGAACCATCAGGAACTCTTTTGATTCGTGGTATGGAAAATGGGATCAAAAGACAAATGAATGGAGCGACGCCTGCTTTGTTGGAAAAGGGCGATCAAAAAACCGTAGCGTCTTCTTTCACGCAGAGAGCGGAGCTTCGAAATACGCCAGAACCTGAAAAAGATCTTCTCCCGGGTTTGCAGAGAAAGCATTCTGAAATTCAGCAGGAAATCGGGGATCACGAATGGATGCTTCGGGAGATTGAACGTGTGCTTCGTTCTAAAAATTTAGGAAAAACAGGATGGATTGTTTTTTTTGTTTTACTGACCTTGTTATCGCCTTGGATGGCTCATTTCGGTGTCAAACCCATGCCCCGGACCTGGATGCCCATAGTTCTGAATCTATTTGGAATATTTGGAATTCTTTTAGTTTGGAAAATTTTTAGTGCGCCGGTGATGCGACTGGTTCAGGCCCGCGGAGAAATCACTCAAAAAATTAAAGACTTAATCCACAAACAAGAACAAGTTTCGAAACGGATTTTGGATACCAGAAATCCACGAGGGGCTGAGGCGACCTTGTTTCATGACGAGGATCGATTGATTCCTGAAACTCCGGTTTCTGACGTGCCTGAGGTGGCCAAGAAAACGCAATATTATCATGGTGTTTTCAAAGGCGGAGGAACCCGGTTGCTGGCCATTGTGGGAGTGATTGAAGAGGCCTGGCGGCAAGGGGTTCGTTTTAAATCTGTAGCCGGCACTTCCGGCGGTGCTTTGATGGCAGGCATGATTGCCGTGGGTTATCACCCCACAGAAATTCGAAACATCCTTTTAAATTCTCATTTCTCGCTTTTCCAAGATTCCATTTGGCAACAGTTTCGTAATTTTTTTCATCGGGGAATTCATCGAACTCAAAAACTTGATTTATGGACCCGGGAGATTATTGCAAGAAAAATTGGAAATTCTGAAATCACGTTAGCGCAATTAGAAATTCCATTTTCATCAGTGATCACTTACCGCGCTCCTGGCGATAAAATGCCAACGCCTTTCGTTTTGGATCGCAACACAGCGCCTAGATTAACTCTTCATCAGGCCATTACACTCTCGCAAACTCTCACACCATTTTTTGTGCCCACGGTTGTGGATACAGAACTTTTAAAACTCATACCCGGCATTCCCTTAGGAGCCATCATTGAAGATGGAATCTGGTCAGGTGTTGTGGGCTGCGGCTTTCCCATGTTTATTTATGACGATGAGAAAGTTCGCGGAGAGTTTCCCGTACTTGGATTTTCTACCACCAATCCTAAAAATATTGTCGACACATCGGACAGTCCTTTGTTTGAAGAAGCTGTCTATGCTTTTCTGGTTCCTTTGCTGAAGCGTATGCCAGGTCTAAGCCCCATGATCCACAGATTTGAAGATGCCTTGGATGGGCATGACCAGGAAATCCAAAGGGATCGACCTTGGGCACAGTTTATCAACGTTTTTGTGGAAGCTGGAGCGCTTCAACTTGGAATGCACCTTTTTCAAAAAATCCGTTTGATTAAATCCGGGCGGGACGTGATGCGGCGAATCTCTCTCAGTCCTGGAATCCCTGAAGAGAAGGCTAAGAAGCGCCGCAGTGAAGTAAGAGAGGGTAAAGGAATTTTATCCCTTTCAGCAATCACAGCAGACGGGCATTTTGAGACGAGACATTTTTCTCACGCGCAGCGTGATTCAGATTGGAGTGATCTTGCGTCTCAATCCCATGTTATGCACGAATTTTTTGTTTTGGGCGGGGGCGGTGTTGGGACTGCTACGGCGTACGAAGCTGCGCTCAGCGGGAAAAGCGTAGTTCTGGCAGAAGCCGGAGCTATTGGTGGCGAAACTTCGGGAAAATCGACAAAAATTATTCACGCAGGATTCCGCTATGAAGAACTCGCCTGGATCGATCTGAAAAAAGCGGGAAAATCTTTGCTCTATTTTCAGTTTGCGGATGCAGCTCTGCATTTGGCCTCATTGGTTGAAAACATCAAACTTTTGATCGGAGGATCACGGGAAAAAGGGAATTTAGTCCGCATGACTTCTGGAAGTTCTAGCGTGGTGCCGCTCAGATACACCTTTCCTGTTTACGACGGAGATGAGTACGGTCCCTTCATGATTTGGTGCGGAGCTATGATTTATTCTTTGATCGCGAGATGGATGGGAGCTGAAGGCAGCGATTTTGAAATGGACTGGAGCGGTCGAGAAATTTTAAAACGTTTTCGAATGCTCAAAAAATCAGGTCTGAGCGGAGGCGTTCGCTACTGGGACGCACGGGCTGACGATGACCGTCATCTTACCCTTCAATTAGCACGCGAGGCTCACTGGGATGGGGCCAAAATATTAAGTTACGTGCGCGTAGTGCATTATGAAAAAGTTCCCGCTGCACCGAATCATGAAAGTTATTTCCGGATCCGGATTCGAAATGAACTAGACCCAGACAAACAAGAAATCACGGTTCTAGCAAAAGATCTTGTCGTAGCGGCAGGGCCGGCCATCGATCAAATCAGAAAAAATCTTCAGGGTCAGACAGAACCCTTGATGGATCTTTCCCGAGGAACCCACATTAATGTCACCAATCCCTTATGGCATCAGCGTATTGAAAAAGATTTTCCCGAAGCACTTTATTTTACGCATCAGAAAAGAAAGTATTTTGCCATTCCGCGCCATGACAACGGTCTTTGGTATCTCCGCATTGGAACCACGGATGAAAAAGCGGCTGATTCTTTAGACCAGTATCCCACACCCAAAGAAATTCACGATATTGTGAATGCCTTTAACAGTGTGATCGAAGATCCTATGTGGAAAATAATGCCTTCGGATATTTCTTCAGCCGATGCCGCGATTCGGCCGCTCCAAAAACCTAAGCTTCGTAAGGGAAGCGACCTTGTGAGTACCACACGAATGTTTCAGATTGAAGAAGGGGAGCAAGGTGAGTTTTTTCCGATCGGCGTAAAACTTACGGATGTGCGCTGGGCCGCGGAAGTTATTTTAAAGAAAATCGCTGCAAAACACGGAGAATCGTATCACTCTCGGAGCGCCGATATTTCTCTTCGAACTTTGGGCGGAGAAAAACTTGGGCGCAATCCTGAAATTCCCAAAGATCATTTTGTGGCGCGCATGGATGCAATTTTAAATCACGCAATTGATTATGAAATGCTCCTTACTTTTAAAGATTACATGTTAAGCGGCGGCATTCGTGAACTTCTAGAGCCTAAGGATGAAAATACCCGGTTTGTTTTGTCGCGTGCAAAGACCATGCAAACGCTTGAGATGCTCGGTTCAAAACTCGGTTGGGACGATGCTCGCAAAACGGCAGAACTTGAGGCCTTTGATCTTGAATGGCAAAAGCGGATGGCTTCTGTCCGAGAGTGGGCATCTGCGAAACATCATCCACGTGCCGAGTTCCGGCAGACCGATCCTGAAAAACATCCAATCTCATTTATTCAATTAACGCTTCTTATTTTGGCATACGCTCTTGTCGGCGCAAGCTTCTATTATTTCAACTCAGTCTATTATCTTCCCTGGAGCCAGAGTTTTCTTGAGGATTTTTTAGTGCTGAGAGTTGCCCTCATGAGTGTCCTTAGCGCAAGTGTGGGAATCCCTTTGGGACTTTTTGCGGAAAAAGTGATCAAAGGGAAAATAAAATCGGATCGGCGTGCTGTAATGATGCGATTTGTTTGGGCCATTCCCTTTGCTCTGAGCAATGCCGCTATTTTTACCTTTTTTATGTTTGGATGGGTGATTGATCTTCTGCCATTTTCCGGGAATTCGGCCTCGTGGATCAAGGCTCTTTTCATCCAAGGCATGGCAGCGCCTCTTGCCTTTGATGTGATGAACTTTTTCACGGGTAAGACGATTAACGGAAGAATTCCTCTCGAGCAAATGGCGAAAGCGATGAGGGAAGGGAGTGTTCGGTTTTCGATACTTGCCTTTATCATCTGGTTCCCGACCCATGCGCGGGCCTTCAAGTCCTCAGATAAAGCTTACATGAGTTTGATTCAATTTTCGGTTGGATTTGTGTGGGGTGTCTTGAGTTATCTTGCAACCTCGTCAGATATTCTTCCCAAGTTCGAAAGACTTCGAAAATTTTGGTTATTTCAAAAGCTACAATGGTTTAACGAGAGGCCCTGGATTGTGGTTTATGCTCTAAGTATTTCTTACTTGCTCCACCTCGGAGCCATTGCTAGAAGTGTTTATCTTGTGATTCCAAGCGGATGGCTGTCTTTTTCAATTTTTGTTGCAGGCGCAGTTTTTTGGAAGAGGAGCAAAAAGCCTTTTATTTCTCCCGTCGCATCTGAAATTTCTGCGCGTTCAGAATTAAGGTCAAAATCTGGAAAGGGTCAACATGAGGATGGTTATCCCCAATGGTTTTCAGAGTTAATCGATTCGACCCCACTCAAGAAGGAAAAGGAAATAATTTTTGAGTGGCTGCAAGAAAAGAAACTTTCAGCGCGAGAAAAACGAGTTTACATTTTATCTTTGCTTCAGTTGATTCCGAGAATCCGTTTTGAACTTGATCTGTCTGCATCTTGGCTTTTGATTCAGAGCGCAGCCAAACTCTTGCAGCGTGATCGGCAAGAAGTCGTGACTTTGACGCCTTTTATTGCTTGGTTGATGACAACCTATCCCAGCGAATCAGCGCTGGAGCTTTTGCGTGATCTTCAAACAAAACCCGGAAGGATTTGGGATAAATTTGAAGAGCATAAGGCGAGAAAATCTTCGCAAAACCCTCCAGCCACAATGTCTGAGTCATTTTCTGATTTTCCCGAACCAATGCATCCTCAGGCAGATTTCCCGGAAGCTCTTTTTGTTGATACTCCAGGGGATTCGATAGGTACCCCTGATGGAGCGCTCGAACCTGTCACATCAGAAATCTTGAGATCCTTTTGGGTTTGGATCCAATCCCAACAAAATGTTGAATCTCCGGATCCTGAAATTTGCCTGCATTGGCTCGAGCAACTAAGCAGCATTATCGACCATGTTCTAACAAATCTTGGTACTGTGACAAAGGATCAGGATAAAGAAATTGTTCATGAAATCTTTCAGCTCTTAAATCAATTTCCTGTTTTGAATGAGGGTAGATCCCCCGTGGATGACAAAGTGATGGATCTGTGGGCTGAGTTGCGTGAGGGCTTAGTAAATGCTCAGCTGGCCATGGATGAGAGTGAGCTTGAAAGAGATTTGCAGGATTTGCCGCAAGTTGTTCAAGGATTCATCCAGGGGCAAGAAATCACAGCGAACCAATTAGCTCAACTAAAAAAATTGGTGGCTGACAGGAGAGAAGGCTTTCAACTCATTAAGCGTTTTATTCAAACGAGGTCATATACCGCTGTTTCTATCGAACGAGTTCCGTTGATACTTGCCACGGTTTTGCGTCAAAGTGCGGAATGGTTAAAAAGAAAGCGCAGCCTTCAAACTAAAATGAAAGGGTATGACCAAGTCCTGGAATTAATGAATCAATTGCCGTGGAATCAAGGCGCTGAAGCAAGCGTCAGGCTGTCTTGGCAATATGTGCGTATTTTGAGGTATCAAACCATGCGCCGAATTCGCTCGGAGCTCAGATCGCAGTCCTCAACGGCTAAGTTGAATATTTTTTCTCAACGTTTGAAGGCAGCTCGATTACAGAGGGGGCTGAACAGAACGCGGTTTGCAGAAAAATTGAAAACTGCAGGTTCTCAACATTTTCAAGGCATCAAGCTTGAAAGCATAGTGACCAAAAGCAAAGATTGGGAGAAAGGGAAAAGCGTTCCGCAATTACCGTTACGTCCCATCATTGAAAAAGTTTTGGGCGCATCTGATTTGTTTAAGGGGGCACCACCTCCTCAACGGGAACGGGTCAAGAAAATCTTGCCTCAAATTTCAGATAAGCTTAAAGAGCGCGTGATGTCTTGGTATTTCACAGGCACGGGTCTTCAGCAGAAAGATGAATTTGAGTTTGAGGTTCTTCCGGGCGGAAGTTTGTCGTTTGCCGAAGACGGGCAATCTGCGCGTTTTCACTTCACTCAGTGGGCTGCGGAGCCTGGAAAAGAAAATCAAGCGATTCATGGCCTTGCCATTTATGAATCTGATCCAGATATTGGTGAAGTTTTAAATTTTTACCGAAAGGACCACGTGGATGCCAAAGACCCTTTATCACTGCAGCCTAAGACGACTTATGTGTTTCTAAAATCCCAAGGTCAAGCGGTTTCTGTGGATGTGATCACGAAGGTGATGGTTCAAGTTCATGAAAGAGAAAAGATTCGTGACACAAAACGTTTGCGGGAGATCGAGTTTTATGCAGGGCCATCGGGCGCAGCGATTGCGGATATTCGGAGCAGGGAGCGAAGAGTTCGGTGGATCATTTCTAAAAAAGAGCAGCCTTATCCGCTTGTGGGTGAAAAAGGAGTGATCCGAATTGAAACCCAAAATGAAATCCAGTTTAATGCCCTTTATGTCAAAAAAGATCTGGAAGCTGCCCAGTGGGATTTTTCAAAAGTAAAACCTGTGGCTGTTGATCCTCATGCAGAAGCTTTGGTGTTCGGTTTAGATCAAACCGAGACAATAAAAAAAGCAAAGAAGCGTGAGATTATTCAAAAACAAACAGCTCCGCGTTCTCATCCAAAGCCAGACCCAGTGAAGCTGTTTGAAACCGCTCCACCATTAAAACCCGAGACAGCTCCCGCAGCAGTTCCTGAGATTTCAGTAAACCCCTTGTCTCCGAAAGGTG
>CAZOOM010000055.1:0-17849 GCA_964581425.1 uncultured bacterium
TCATGCTTATTCTCTCCTGTGAGTTAAAGATTTTTATTTTCCCAGTTTTGGAGTTCTTTCAAAATTTTTTTGATGAATTTTTTAGGGGAGCTCTTAATCAACTCAAACTTTTCTTTGGGAAGATTTGGTGAAGGATTGTAAGTCCCGCCCCAAATCAACATTTCAACTACCAGCGGAAGAAGATCCTTTCCTTTTTGAGTGAGGTAGTAAATTTTTTTTGATTTGTGCTGGGGATGGGGAAGAAACTTGATAATGTCCATTTGAAGCAGGCTTTGCAAGCGATCCGCGAGAATATTAGTCGCAATGCCTTCAGGCCCGCTTAAAAACTCGCCGTACTCGTGTTTGCTGAAAAACATCATGTCGCGGATTACCAGCAGGGTCCATCGATCTCCAAGAATGTCCAATGCCGAGGAGAGGGGGCAGGCGGAGCGGCAGGTACCGGGTTTTGTTTTTGTCATGGCGAAATTTTATCACAAAGGCACCTAAAATAATACTTGCATTTTACAAGCAGTTTGATAAAGTACCAACTGCTTGCGATTTGCAAGTAACTAAACGGAATCAAATTAAGGAGTTTTCTATGTCAGATTGCGACAAAGGCGGAAATACGTGTTCCACAGGATCCTCTCAAAGTGAGTGTAAAACTCCGGCTGCGGCTGCGAACTGCTGTCCAGTTGAGATGGCAGTTGAAAAGTGGTCCGGCAGTTTTTGCCAGGCCATGAGCGAGCTTCAGGTTGAGATTTTGAAAGCTAAAATCAAAAAGGCCTGGGGAGCAGAAATGGAAAAAGTAGGGGATGCTGTGATTGAAGCGATGGGCGCTCAGTGGTTTGCGATGTTGGCTAAAGCCAAGGCCCACGTAGAACTGAAGGAAAATATCAAAAAGGCATTTTTTTCAGGCGCGAAATAAAGCTTGAAGAAATCTTTGCTGAAAATGAAAAGTGCCAGGTACCTAGAAAGGGCCTGGCACTTTTTCTTTGTTTTTTTATTTCATTTTCATCGTTTTGGTTGTCATCAAATCTGCCAGGAACCATTCTGATAAACGACTTCGTGATCCAGAATCACGGATTCCGTCACCGCAAAAACATCCACATGATGTTTGGTCTGTTTGGAGTTAAACAAAGGATTTTTATAAAGTGCGTGTTTGGCACCAAGCGATAAATGAATACCGCACATGCGCTCATAAGTTCCGATATCGCTCACTAATCGATCGCGCGTGAAAGCACGGTTCAGTCCAAAACCAAGTTCACGAAGCCAAATCTCACCTTCGTCCGCTCGAATATTTTTAAGGATTTGATTAAATTCAGGATTGGAATCGGAGACGTTTATAACGCGGCCTTTAGTGACTTCAAGGGTAATGGGTTTTTCAGGTTTGTTGACTAAAAAGCGAGTGTCTCCAAAAGCACTGATCCTTACGCGCCCATGAACGGCTTCTAAATCCTGAGCCTCAGTAAAAACTTCCCCGATGGGAAACTGACTTCCGACATTTTGCATGGAGGAATAATCTCCAATATTCATTTTTGCAGGCCGAAAGCGCGAATCAAAAATCAAAGACTCGCCGCCGCTCTCAAGGATACAGCATTTCGCCTGATCGATCCGCGATTTCAGCGCGCGGCCTGTTTTGCGATAGTAATCGGAATCATAGGCAAGCGAATCAAGGTAATAATCGATCTCAGAAGCCAGGATATTAGCAAGATGCGGATGCTCAATCACTTTGATCGCGCGCTTAAAAAGTTCGACCCGTATGCGAAAGGCATCAAGACGAAAACTGGTGGATTGAATCAGTACCACTAGATCTAAAGGATTAAGCGATTTTAAAACATCGAGAATTTCTCCGGCTGGTGTCGCATCAAAAGGAATGAACCTAGCTTTTGGGAGCGAGATTTTGTAAGCCTGGGTCAGGATTTTGGCTAAATCGCTTTGCGTATCAAAAACTACGATTGCGGAATGAGCCTCTGAATACTCAAGCGCAATCGCAAGAATATCACGAAGGTGTTTGGCAGCTAAGTCGGTATTTTCCATGAAGGATTGGGAGTTTCTTATTAAAAATTAAAAGATTGCGAATTAACCCAGGCTTTCAATTTGGGAGTGTGAGATCTTTGCGTTTGAGTTCATTGATTTTATCTGACAAAAAAGCACTCAGTAGAGTTGCTCCTTTTCGATTCAGATGAATCCGGTCGGAATAAAAATCTTTCTGATTAAGAAGCGTTTGAGGATTCACCACCACTAGATTCGAATAATCATTTTCAAGTCGGCTTGCAAACTCTAACTGTGCTTTTGTCACATCGTATTTTTCATTGAGTTTATAGACATCAGGCGGAACGGAAGGAATTAAATAGATGACACGAATGCTATTTTGTTTTGCCAAGTTCAAGATGGCTTTTAAATATTTGATAAAAAAAGGGCTAGCATGAAATTTTTCGTATCCGCCCTCATCTTTGGCTTCATCCTTGTAGACATCATTATATTTTCTTGGGTAATAGCCTTGATTCAAAGCTACTTGCTTGTAATATTCACTCAGCTCGGCCTTGTTTGCATTTCGAGTAGACCATTCCAAATAATTTCTAAAAAACTCCTGATGTTTTAGTGATGGAATTAAAAATTTAATTCCCTCGGCAACTCCGAATTCCTTTAAAAAAAGAAGCGTATTGCCTCTTCTGAAATCATATAACTTTTGCACCATTTCTTTCATGATTTGATTTTTACCGAGCTCGCTCGATATGGGCAAATAACCAATCACCATATATTGGGGTTTTTTTGAGCAGGCTTTCAAATAATTTTGAAACATTGCATAAGTCGCCAAAATGGTGTGATTCATATGAGTTGAAAAATTGTAAGAAGAAAGGCCCGTATTCTCTTCAATGATTTTCGGGATGATTCCAACAATGTTGTAGCAGTCCCCTAAAATTAAAATATCAAACCGATTCTCTTTAGATTGAGAAAGTTCATTTTTAATTTTCATTCTCAAACCATCGCTTACCGCCATATCAATAGGGAGGCCTTTTTTGATGGAGTAAAAATTATCGTCAAAAAGATAATTAGCAGCTTCATAGATCAAAATCGCCAGAACGGCGATTAAGAAAGCTTTAGGCCATTTCTTAAAATCCGGAGTAGATAAACTCATGTCCGCCTTTAACAATGAAGATGGTGACGTATAGATAAATCAAAATATAGAACACACTGCGGATCCAAACAGGCCAATCAAAAAAAGGTTTATGGATTTTATTTTTGAAATAGAGGAGCATCAAAAACATATACGTTAGAAATAACTCGGTCTTTCCCTGGGATAATAAAAAGTCCGAGACAAAATCTCGGGTAACATGGAAGATATTCGAGATCACATAAACAGCTTCTTTGACACTGTTAGCTCTGAAAAATATCCATGCAAAGCTTACGAGATTAAAAGTCCAAAAAACCTGCCAGACTTTTAAAAACCAAGAGTTCTCTAATTTTAAAGCGGCGTGAATTTTCTTTTGATAGGGTTTATAAAAAACGCTGCAAGCAAGATAAAGCCCGTGCAAGAGTCCCCAGATCAGAAACCCCCACTTAGCGCCATGCCAAATTCCTGAAACCAGGAAAGTTACGATTAGTGCGAGAGCCGTTCCCCAATTTTTCCAGTTTCTCCACTGCATTTGAAGCGGTTTGAAAATATAATCCAGAATCCAGCTTGAAAAACTGATGTGCCATCGCCGCCAAAAGTCAGCTACGGATCTTGCGGTGTACGGACTGTTGAAATTTTGGGTGAGCTGGATATTGAAGAGACGTGCGCTTCCTAGTGCCATATCGGTATATCCAGAAAAATCCATGTAGATTTGAAAAGCATAGGCGTAGGTGGCAAGCACTAAGCTCAATCCCTTAAATTCATGGACATGATTAAAAACAAGATCGGCATATAGGCCCAAACGGTCGGCAATTGCAATTTTCTTGAGAAGTCCCCAAGCAAAAAGCAGAATACCCGAGCGGACGTTCTCGCGATTAAACTTGTAGTTGGCTTTTAGCTGCGGAAGTAAATTTCCTGAACGTTCGATGGGCCCCTGCAAAAGTTTCGGGAAAAAAGCGAGCGACAGAACAAAATAACCTAGATGTTTTTCCGGAATTATGACTTCAAGATAGACATCAATCAGATAGGAGATTGCTTGAAAAACATAATAAGAGATTCCGATCACAAGCAGGACATGAGAAGGCTGGCCTGGGTTATTATTGGCAAACGCGAGCATGAATTTGTTTGGATACTTCATAATTCCCAAAATCAATAAATTAGCAGCGACGCCTCCCCAGAAAAGAGTTTTTTTGATCATTGCGGATTTTGTCTGCATTGACAAGATCCCAACGCAGTAAGTTATGACACTCACCAGCATCAAAATCCCAAGAAGGTAGGGTGCATTTAGCTGTGCATAAAAAAAGAAACTTGCAAGCAGTAGCACGAGCCAGCGCATTCGATCTTGAACAAGAATGAAGACAAGGTAGACGACCGGTAAAAAGAGGAAGTATGAAAGCGAATTAAAGGGCATGGATTAAGGTGAATTTTCCGGGCTTGTTTTGCGAGTGAGGAGCAATTGTAAATCGCCCAAGTTTTTCAAACGCAAAATCTCCGTTAGTTGAAATCGAATCTGATATTCCTTTTCAATGGCTACAAGCAACGCAGCATGACTTAAAGAGTCCCAACCCGGTACTTGAAAGGCTTGAGTCGAATCTTGCAAATCAAAATCCTCAAGCGAAAGTTCTTTGAGAATTATTTTTTTTAATCGATCCGAGATCACAAGGATTCTCCCGAAGTGATGCTGCCTGATACCAGCCTTTCCCGGTTCATCTTCCGGCTGATTTTCCCAGATGAACTTTTGATTAATGAACGGAGAGGAACTAGATAGACTTGAGCAAGAGTAACATCTATGCCCATGCCTGCCTGCTTGATGGCCAAAATGAGATCCGCTCTCTTTTTTTCTTCCATGATTTCGGTTTCTGCAAGAACGCAAACAGTTTGTGTTCCGGTTTTGGGATCTTCAATGCCAAACGCAACGACTCTTCCGGGAATTACACCCTGAACTTGGTTAACGACATTTTCGATGTCTTCTGGGAAGATATTTTTTCCAGCATTAATAATGACATCATCCTTTCTCCCGAGAACATAACATTCACCTGCATGCAAAAAGCCGTGATCCCCGCTGATATACCAGTTGTCTTGAAGAACCTGTTTCGTTTTGTCTGGTTGATTGCGATAACCCTGAAACATAGATTCGGATTTTATAGCGATAGTCCCGACACGGTCTTCCGGTAAAATTCCGTTGTTGTCATCAAGGATTTTGATCCAACAACCGCGAATCGTTTTTCCTGAGGAGGCACAAAGTTTTTCTGAGTTTTGATTTTGAGGAGGCTCCACAATTCCTTTTGCTAAAGAGGAACGATCCGCGCGAACGCAGGAGGTTTCCTGCCCCGGCGTTGTTTGAGTTATCGCAAATGTTGTTTCAGCCATGGCATAGGAAGCTGCAAGCGATTCTTTTTTGAGCCCGTACTTTCCAAATCGCTGGAAGAATTTAATATGACTATCGGGTCGCACCACTTCGCTGCAATTGATGAGCATACGCAGGCTTGAGAAATCAATATTTTCCGCATCTTCTTCGGAAATTCTGTCGGACATGAAATTGTAAGCAAAATTTGGAAGCCAAGCCAAGGTGGCTTTTTCTTTGGCAAGAATTTGAAAAAACATTGCGGGGGATGACAGCCACTGAAAGGCATCGATTTGAATCGAGGGAATACCAAAGGCGAGAGGCATGTGAAACGCTGCAATCAGGCCCATGTCATGATAAAGCGGTAACCAGCTGATGACTTTATCATTTGCGTTCAGCTGGATCGCTTCGGCATATCGTTCCACATGATTGAGAACCGCGCGGTGAGAGAGAGTCACGGCTTTTTGCAATCCTGTGGTTCCGGAAGAATGCTGCAGCAAAAAAGGGTTGCTGCCCTCGACATTCTTGCGGCTTTGCTGGATCGATGGGTGATTGGGTGTTAAGGCTTGAGCGGAACTCTTCCAGTCCAGCGGGAAAAAGATATCTTTAATGGAACTTTGTTGATGAAGGATCAGGGGTTTTAAAATTTCTTCAAGATCGTTTTCCGTCAAAACCCAGTCCAGTCCCGAATGCTTTGCCATGCCTGACAAACCATGAACAAATTTATCAGGATGCAGACGCTCATTGGGATAGGCAAGGACAGCGGGGATGGCTCCTATGGCTGTGACGCCCATATAAAGAGGATAAAAATATTTACTGTGCCGGAGAATCAAGGCGCACACCTGACCTGGCTTCACGCCATGCTTGAGCAGATGATCTGCAAAAAAAAGGGACTCTTCCAGCAGATGTTGATAAGTCCAGCGAAAAGGTTCTTCTAACGCGTCCCAGTGAAGGATGGCCTCAGCTTGAGGGCGGACCTTCGCATGTTTTTCCCAACATTCCCAAACGCACTGGAAATCTTGAAAGTTGATTTGTGCCATCTCGGTCTATTCCATTAATCTGATTGTCAATAAAGTGACTTCAAAAAACAAGGAATTCCATTATAGAGTTGAATTTTGATCGCGTCTTTGTTTTTTAATGGAGCGTTCTTCGGGTTCTCAATTATTTTCCGAATAAATAATCGGCATGTTTCTGCGGAATGCCTGGACTGATTGCGTGAATAAAAGTCTGAGCGAGGTTGCGGGCCTCTTCGACATTGCCGGTGGGGATAGGGATTTCTAGGCGCCCCATAAGGCCAATTTTTTGTTTTTGGAAAACAGAATAGAAAAATTGGATCCATTTTTGCTCCGCCCAGCTTACTGGTTTTTGATCGATGCACATCCAATAAATGACAAGCACGCTGGCCAAACCTTTGTTCATTTGTAAAACATGGGCTTGGAACGGATGGCCTGCAGCCTCGAGAGTGATGTCCTCCAGAGGCTTTACCTCATAACCTGAGCTTTTAAAGCAAACCTTTGGATGATGAAAATTTCCAGCGTCAAGAATCAAAAATAAAATGTTCTGACCACGGTCATTGGCGTATTGTCTTGCAAAAATTTTATCAATAAAAAAGTAGCGAGTGTCACCGGCCTTGAAGGCATGAGATAAGTCGCGGCTGATCCAAGGACCAATCGCTTCCGGCACAATGAGTTTCGAGAGAAAATCAGAGCTTTTGTAATGATGACGGGGAATACCGTAGGAGACAAACACAGTCAATGCTAGGAGCAAGGGAATCCAAAGCGATTTTGATGGAGTTTTTTCAGCCAAGACGATGGGTCTCTGTATTTTTCGTTTTGAATTTCACATTTTCAATGAGAAGTAATCCTGTAATCAAAATGACAAACATGACAAGACCGCTTGCATCATGGAAAAATTTCTGTCCTCTTGTTTCTCCAAGATAAAACGTAACGATCACGACACTCATGACTCGAATCAAATTGCCAAGCAGTGCAAGCGGGATGATCGCAGCGATCATGATCCATTTCCGGACACGCGAAGCTTTCGAAATAAAAATAGAAGCAAGGCTTAAAGATAGAAGGGTAATCATCGAGCGGAATCCACTGCAGGCCTCACCCAAAAAAACATGATGCGAACCAATTTGCAGCGTCAGACCATCCCGGGTGATGGGAAATCCCAGAGGAGCGAGCAGGTGCTCCGTTGTTATCGAAACATTCAAGCGCATGGGAAGCGTGACGCTGTCCAAGATCCCGAGAGGAGGAGGAACAAGCAGCAGCAAATAAGCGATCGGGAACCAGAGAACTCGTGCCATTGGAGAACCGTAAAGAAAACCCACCAGTCCTAAAAGAATAGGGAGCGCTGAAAAGGTGGCAAGACTGAGATAATCTTGCCGCCATCCGAATTGAAAAGAGATCAAACCTAAAACCAAAAGTGCAGCAAATAAAGCATGCTGTTTTCTTGAGTTTTCGGTGTGCGGCTTTTGGAAATTTTGAGATTTGAGGGCATGCCATCCTAAAAAGAAAGCAACAGGAAGAATAAAATAAGCGTGGGTGTAATCAATACTGTCCCACCGTGTGTGGTAAAGTTGATAAAAAACCGGAAAAAAAAGAATCCCAGTAAGGAGCCATACCGAAAAGTGAAACAAATGTTCGGGATCTGAGATACTGAGTTTGAGTTTTGAAATGGGATTTTTATCCGATCCGCACGGAAGGGTGTTCATGAGTTCTCGCCGCGGGTTTTAAAATGGGGCAGAGCTTTTTCAGATAATCTGTTTCTTTTTAAAAAACCGTTGAGTGGAAAACGCAGCGCCGCCGATCAAGAAGAGCAAAGTGCTAACCGGTTCAGGAGTGACGGATAAATTGCTCATGGTCAGGGAATCGTTTCCGCAAGCCATAGTCCAATGGGCATCAAAGCCACCAGCCCAATCCAGTGAGTTGGATGAAGACGAAAAGTCAGAGGTCCTGAATAACGGGCCTGAAATGGAAAGATTCAAAGGGATCGCTACCTCATAAAGAAAAAGAGGATCCCCATTGAGAACCGTATTCGTTCCATAAATCACATCCGCATCTCCCAGTTTTGCTCCTGTTGTTTTGATCAACACAGGATCGCTGCTTTCATGCGGCGGGTAAAGGCCTTCATAAACTTGACTCCACTCACTTACTTTATAAACCCCGCCTAAGGATCCTTCACCCGAGTGAGGACCTTCCGAAATATTGAGACGGACACCAATTTGATACGTGGAATTATTTTCCATATTATGAAATTTGAGTGCAAGATCACCGGGATAGATCCATCGACCTGGCATTAAATTAAAAGTATCGCGTCTGCCGCCTTGCGCCATACTGGTGGCAATACCAAAGTACGCATTGACGGCATCATGCGAAAAATACATGGCATAGGCATCGAACTCAGGTCCCCAGCCCGGATTTAAATATCCCTGATTCGTTCTCACCGGATCAACGACACTGACCACATCAGAAAGAGGAGAATCCCAATCCATTTTTGTGGCATCCTTCTTAAGAGGAGAAATTCCCCAGTCGCTCAAGCTTCCCGTCATATCAATGGTTCGGGCAAAGGCTGTTGAGGAAGTGATTAAGAAAACAAGGAGGGCTAGTTGAGGAATTTTTTTAAGCATGACCTAACCTATTTATTGGCTGCAAAATTTAAACTTATGATTACGAGTGATGGTATTCGAGGGGGTGACGCATCACTTTAACGGCGCATCATTCTACCCGATGATTTTAAAAACACAAGGAATTAGAACGAGGTTTTATCAATACAAAAAAGGAGTGGAACCTGCGAAGCACACCATCATTTTTGAGACAGAGTGTGAAATTTATATTTGATCTTCAAAGTGCCTGAGGTGACTTGTGAAGGTTCGTAAAGCAAGAGACACGTGTTTTCATACCAGTCGCCGCTAAGATCCAAATCAACTTTTCCTTTGATCGTATGAGGAGAACCCATTTTGTTACCACGATCCGCAAGTTGGATTTCTGCTGTCCCGTCAATTTGGCCTGAAATCACGATAGAGATTTTATAAACCGATTTTTTTTGCTGGACCTGAGTGAGTTTGATGATTTGTTTTTGGCTGATATCCTGCAGCAGGATGGTGCTTTCTTGGGGTGAGAATACACGGGTTCCCATGAAAATAAATAAACCCACCGCGATCAGGGGAGTCACTAGTAATCGAGGCCGCATAAAAGTTTTTCCTTGAATCGAATCAAGTTCAATAGGTAACGGGCGTCATTATAGGTTTGAATCATTGTTTTCAGATTATTTTTTTAAGCCAATCGATGAGCTGCGAGGGATTCGCGCTTACGGCCGAAGCCTTTATGGATATCGAGGGTAAATCCGTTTTTGAGGAGCGCTTTTTTAAGGACAACATTGCAGGCGTGAGTGGCGACGAAGCAGGGCTTCGCAGCTGCTTCGCTGAAGAACCGTTCAAGAAATTCCGGGGTCCAAAGTTCAGGGCTGGTTTTGGGGCTGAAGGCATCAAATAAAATGGCGTGTGAAGCGGGGACTTCTGCCGTTTCAATCGCTCCCAAAAGCTGCAATCGATTTTCTTGGAATAATTGGAGAAGACAGGATTTCGCAGCGGCGGCCGACTCGCCGTATTTTTGCGAGTACATTTCGGCGATCTGATCATAGGCCGGTGCGAGGATGGAGGGCTCGTTTTGAATCCACCGCAAAAATGCTTCCCGCAAAAAATCCACCGATTCGTAACTGGCAATCAGCGCCGGAGTTTTTCCGCGGTGAATCGATTCAAAGGCAATCAAAAGTTCGTTGTAACCGAGACCAAGACCAAGAGAGAGAAAAATGGGCTCACGAACTGTCCGAAATGCCTTTTCGGCGAGCGGCTGATAGAGGAATTGTCTTTCAGTAAACGCGCCTTCCTCGGCATGCATGCGCTCCCACGTGGGCGCCACACTCAGCGTCGGACTCCCATCGCCCGTCACCACCTGCTTGTACTCAAAACTCATGGATCAATTACTCAGTTATTTTGATACAAGTAGCGGAGCAAAGATAAAAAACAGTAATGCCAATATATTTAATGTAATCATGAGCCAGTAAAGTGCTGGATGCTTCTCTCGCGAAATAGCCTCAGTCCACAATCGATTCACTGCATAACCTCTGGAGAGTTGTATAAACAAAAGAGCTGTGCTAAGCATCACCAGAGAGATTTGACATAGCATATTATTTTTAAAATACAAACCCGCTGAGAAAGGAATCGCCATGATGAAAAATAGCCACAACCAATTTTTACGCTCATTCATTGTTTCTTCGTTTATTTGTTAACTAAGTTTTCGGGCGGGGACGCGGACGACTTTGCCGTTTTTCCAAACGATCAGTGAATCGTTAGTTTTCCGTCGAGCTTTGATTAAATCACGAATCGCTGCTTTCAGAGCACGTTCAGCTTTAAGTGGAATGCTATCTTTAGAAGATGCCATTTTTATGTCCCGCCTGTCCGATGATTTTAGAATATTTGATTCGGTCTTTGATTTTTGTGTCTCCATATTCCATGGAAAAAATAAGCTCTGGTTTACCAGTTGCATTATCAAAAAAGCTGCAGGTGTCAAATAGAGGGAGATAGATATTTAAAAGATTTTTGAGTCCCCGTGTAAATCGTCGTCTGACATCACGCTCTGGAATGTTATGCCCACCTTTACTGACGCGGTCTGCAATTCTTGCCAAAGCCAACTGTACGGTTGGAAGCCAAAGAAAAAAGAGGTGAAGTTCGTAGCCTTGACTTTTAAGTTGCTGAAACAGATGGAGATAAGATTTACCTGAAAGCATTGTCTCAAATGCAAAATTGGTTTTCCGTCTGAAGCAATCCGCAATTTGATCGAGAAGAATTTTCCCCGCTTTGATGGCAACTTTTGAAGGTTGGAAAGGAGATAAGCCTTTGGCAATCAGATCCGCATTAATGAACTCAAAACAATCTGCGTAATGAGGCAGAAATTTTTCCGCAAAAGTTGTCTTGCCCGAGCCGTTCGGGCCCGCAAGCACATAGAGTTTAGGCTTTTTCATGACCAGAATTATAGCATAAAAATCGTCTGGAGCTTGTTAGCCAAAAGGTCATGGCACGGGAAGTAATTTTTTTGAGGGTTGGAAAGACTCTTAAATAGAAGCGTTAACTGCAGATAATGAAGTGACATTTGCGGGGAAGACTTCGAACGAGATTTTTCAGAACATTTCCACGCATCAGATTGACTAAAGCACTCCGCCTTGTGGTTCCGATCAATACTGTTTTTATATCGAGATCCGCGGCCTCTTTGGCAATCATGCGTCCAGGGTTAGTTCCAATCTGCCAAATCGGAATGGCGGTAAGGCCTTTTTCTTCAATAAACTTTTGCGCTTTCGACAGGACTTCAATCGACTCCGCAGACGGCTCCATTTCGTTGGGAAGCTCAGCTACCGTCGGCGTCTCTTCAATGTAGCTCAGATACACGGTATTTTCATCCTGCATTTTTGCCTGAATCACAGCCTCTTCAAGCAGAGATTCATTGACAGCTTTGACCGCCACCAAGGTGGAGCTCTTATAAAGAAGCGAAAGTTCTTTGGCCTCTGAAACCGTCAAGAGATTGACAGTCGGAACCATGGCAGGAATGGGGGGCGGAATAATGGTTTTGGAAATATAACGCAATGACAGCCCAACGCCGAGTACCGTGAGCGCAAACATGAGCGCCTGATGTTTTTCAAAAGCAATGGTGAGTTCAATGAAAAACAAAATGACAGCGCCTGTTCCAAGCAGAATCCGTTCTTTTTTGCTTAAATCAATTTTTGTATTTGTTGCACAGGCTCCGAGATTGATTGTGATTGCCCCAATCACGCCGATTGCGTAAAGCGCAGCGAGGCGGATCAGATCATGTTCCACAACGAGTACCAAAGCAGGAATCGCTGTCGCGATAATCAGTGCGATGCCCGGCATTCCAAACCGGTTGAGTTTTGAAAAAACCGCCGGAAGCTCGCGGTCTTTTGCCATGAGATATTGAATGCTCACGAGATCGCCGATCGCGGTGTTGGTCGCGGACAAAAGTAAAAAACCAAATGTCAGGGAAATAAAAGATCCGTACCAGGATCCGATGTAGTGTTCTGCTAAGACTCGGAGCATGTCTTCAGCGTGATCCTTCAAGCCCGGAATTGCATTCATGGCAATGCCTAGAAGAAAAGTCAGGACGGACACTTCAATCAAAACAGGCCAGATGGCGCGCTTTGATGTTTTTTCAACCGGCTCCTGCATGATACCCGTCATGTTGGCGATCGCCTCAACGCCTGAGAGTGCGAGTACGATGCCGACAAAGACCCCCCAGTTTTTCGGCCAATTATTTTCGGGCCACGTCAGATGAACGTGAGACAAAGAGGGAACGGTCGCGAAAAATAAAACAACGACTGAAAAAGAGGCGACCACAGCAATGACCGAGGCCACGCTGCCGGCTTTGCTGGGCCCCATCCAGTTAAGTGCACCAATCGCACAGATGGCTGCGATGGCCCAAAGTTCCGGATGAGGAAAATTAAAATAATGGAAGGCATCAAGCGTACTGAGCGAGGCTGTGATCACATAATCTGCGATCAATAAAAAAGCTCCGATGACAGCAAGTAGTCGATTGCGGTGTTTCACCGAAGAATAAACGCCGCCGCCGTCCGGATAAACGCGGCAGATGACCATGTAGCAAATGCCGATCAGTGCGGTGAGCGAGGACATGAGCCCGAGAAAAAACCAGGAGGCGTGTCCCGCGAGTGCGAAGGCGATTCCTAAAACGTAAGCCTTGCTGGTTCCCCAATCGCCGTAAAGCATCGCACCGGCTTGATACCACTTCAGTTCGCGCGGACGATCGGTTTTCTTAAGCATCATCGACATGAAAATTCCTTTGCTGCGATCAAGATAATTCCCTGTATGGAAGGAAATAGATTAGCTAGGGAAGGTCGGAAAAACGAGTCAAAAAGGCGTCAAAAAAGGAGGGGGTGTCGGTCAATCTTCCGATTTCAAACGATACCCAACCCCAGGCTCTGTAAGGACATACATCGGATTATCAGGATTGGGTTCGATCTTGTTTCGCAAATGGCTGATTGTGACGCGAAGCAGGTGAGACGCGCCTTCCACGTCTTCATTTTTGTTCCAGATTTCTTTAAGGAACTGGCTTTGTTTCACAACCGCACCGGCGTTGAGGACAAGGAGTTTCAGAATCTCATATTCGGTGGGGGAAAGCGCGAGCGCTTTACCATTCAGCTCCGCAGAATGTTTCGCAATGTTGACGCACAATTTTCCCGAACGAAATTCCTGGGTCTCATTTTGAACGAGACGCCGCATGACTGCGCGGATTCGAGCGAGAAGCTCACCAACCCCAAAGGGTTTTGTCAGATAATCATCCGCTCCCGCATCAAGCGCGCGAATTTTATCTTCTTCGCGATCCCGGACGGAAAGAATGATGATCGGTGTCGAAGATCGTTTTCGAATTTCACGCGCGACTTCAAAACCTTCAATGTCCGGCAAACCCAAATCAAGAATGATTAAATCCGGGCGACACGTTACCGCCATTCTTAAAGCATCCGTTCCATTTTCAACTTCGAACACGGTGAATTCCCGGGAAGCGAGCGCGGTTTTGAGAAATCGCCGAATAGATTTCTCATCATCAACGATCAGGACGCGAAGAGTGGGCGATGGCGTCATTGTGGTGTCCCCGGTCTGGGTAAAAAAATAACAAAAGAAATTTTTCCGTCACGGTATTCAGCAGCGATGCTTCCATGATGCGCTTCGATGATCCCTTTACAAATCGAAAGTCCCAGGCCGAGTCCTTTGACGGACCGGGGAGAAGGTCCACGCTGGAATTTATTAAAAATGGATTTGAGATCCTCGCTTGAAAAGGAAGGGGCTTCATTCGAAATAGCGATTCGGATTTGATGAGACTCAGAGCTGGCTTGGATGTGGATCTCAGAATTCGAGGGAGAATATTTGAGCGCGTTATCGAGTAAGTTTACGAAGACTTTGGCGATCCATGAAAAATCCATCAGGATTTCGGGAAAATCAGAAGCAATTTGGACTTTGATTTGTCGATGCTGTGTTTTCGCTTTTAGTTCTTGAAGGGAAAACCCGATGACGTCGCGAAGCTCGCAGAGTTTCGGTGTCATTTTGAGGCGTCCGCCTTCCATTTGCGCCATGTCGATTAAATTTCCTACGATGCGGTTTAGGCGATACGCCTCTTCGGACGCATCTGAAAGGAGTTCGCGAATGCTCGCCGGATCCAGCGATGGCTCACTTTGCAAAAGAACGCTGAGTGTTCCAATAATAGAAGAGAGAGGTGTGCGAAGGTCATGCGAAATGGAATTTAAAAGCGCAGTGTGAAGTTTTTCAGTTTCGCGAAGCAGTTCGAGCTGACGGTCTTTCTGGACTTGCTCCCGGACTTTGATTGTCCACTCGCTGATGAGAAACGCGACGACAAGAAATCCGAAGAACGTGACAAGATACTGCCAATCTTCGACGGCGAGCGTGAAGTACGGGCGGATGAGAAAAAAATCAAACGCGAGAACGCTTAACAGGCATGAAACGATGGCAGGCCCGCGTCCAAAGCGCACGGCGATCACGACTACGCCTAAAAGGTAGAGCATAACCAGATTGGCTGGCTCGAGGTATCGTTTGATGAATTCTCCGAGCAGCGTTACCAGCGCGATGAGAAGTACACTTAGTAAATAATGCACCCAAGCTATTTTTTTAGTCTGATTCAATGGAACCCTCAGAAAGTTGATGTCACTCAGAATCATTTACCATTGTATGTGACAGAAGAAATTGGCGTCAAAACAAAAGACCATTATTTTTTATAAGTCAGCATGGAAAGAAAACTAGGTGGATCCGTTCAAAGTTTGGCGGACCTTCAGGGTTAGATCTTTGATCGTAAAAGGCTTTTGTAAGAAATTTATTCCAGCGTCAAGCGCTCCATGATGCGCAATCACGTCACTGGTATATCCGGATATAAAAAGGGATTTGATGTTGGGATGTAAAGCCAGAACCTTCTTTTTAAGCTCGGCGCCGTTCATTCCAGGCATGACAACATCCGAGATGAGCAAATGAATTTCTTCATGATAATTTTTAAGCCGCTCCAGCATCTCGAGAGGGGATTGGGCGGCCAAGACTCGGTAACCTGCACCTTCCAGAATGAGCCGCGTCATTTGGAGGATGGAAGCTTCGTCTTCGACAACTAAAATTGTCTCAGTTCCGTGCGGCGATTGGAGCAAAGCTTTGGGAGATGCTGAACTCAGAGGTTCAAAAGCTCTCGGAAGATAAATGTTAAAGGTGCTGCCCTGAGAGACTTCGCTGTGGACGTCGATGTAACCATTATTTTGTTTAATGATGCCATAGACGGTGGCCAGTCCTAGTCCCGTGCCTTTCCCTTCTTCCTTCGTTGTAAAAAAGGGTTCAAAAATCTTTCCAAGGAGATCTTTCTTGATGCCGCATCCCGTATCTTTAACTTTTAAGAGGACATATTCTCCGGGCACACATCCCTCGTGTTGTTTGCAGTAATCCTGATCCAGGACTTGGCATTGTGTTTCAATGATAATTTTTCCGGAACCCTGGATGGCATCGCGTGCGTTAATGACAAGATTTGCCAAGATCTGGTCAATTTGAGACGGATCAATTTTGATATTCCATAGGTCGTTACCGGGTGTCCAGCGAAGCTCAATGTTTTCGCTGATGAGCCGGCTGAGCATTTGAATCATTCCCGACACGATATCATTCAAATTCAAAACTTTAGGATCAGAGGTTTGTTTGCGTGCGAAAGCTAAAAGCTGGCTGGTGACATTGGCAGAACGCGCAGCCGCCTTCTGAATTTCATCCAGGTGAGGGTTGATAGTGGAGTTATCTGATTGCATGATAGCGAGCTCCGTGTAACCCAGGATGACATTGAGCATATTATTCAAATCGTGAGCCACGCCCCCGGCCAGCCTTCCGATAGCTTCCATTTTTTGTGCCTGACGCAATTGCTTCTGCAAATGAATCTGATCGGTGATGTCGGTACACGATCCGGTGAATCGAATTGGTTTGCCGTCGGGGGAGCGCTCGCAGCTTCCGACGGCGCGCCACCAGACGTAGCTGCCATCCGTACGACGTATCCGGTATTCGACATCATAAGGACCTTGACCCTTAAAGTGGCGGGACAAAACTTCCATCACATGAGCCTTATCATCGGGATGGATCAAGGTTTCCCAGACTTTTCCCGTCCGATTAATTTTTTCGGCATTGGGACCCATGAGAGTATTGATGGAGTCAGTGCAGGTGATTTCATCGGTGGTGAGATCCCAGTGCCACAAGACAGTTTTGCCAGCTTCACAAGCTAAATTTAAATTTTTTCTTTCGGCGATCAAGGCATCCAAAAAACGTTTGCGTTCCGTAATATTCTCGAACACAACCGCAAAATCATGTTCTTGGACGCTGTAGGCCGATAAGGAGAACCATTCATTAAGTCCGGCCACAAAAACTTCAGTATATTCTGGATTTCCAGTGGCGACGACTCTCCCGTAAATCTCAAAAAGTTCAGGAGTTTCATTGCGGATATTTGGAATGAGCTCGCTGACCTTTTTGCCGACTGGATTTACCAAGCCCGTTAATTTTTCAAAAGATTTGTTGACTGCCAAGTGGAGGTAATCGTAAGGTTCTCCGTTTTCATAAAGCATCCGGCAGCAGGCAAAGCCATTCAGCATATTTTCAAATAAACCGTGATAGCTTTTTTCCTTTGCATCCAGAGAGAGCTTGGTGGCCTGGCGTTCCAAATCAATTTTATGGAGGCGATAGCCATTGATCACCACAATGCCGCTGATGAGGATGAGGGTGCAAACAATGTGGAGCGAAACCCCGAATTCGGTTGAGTAATAACCGGCGTGTTGACCCGCCAAGCGAAGCCATCCCATGGCCAGCGGAATAAGGATGGCAGAAGGCAGCGCTGCGCGTGTGAAGGATCCTCCCAGCGTTGGCGCGTTGAGCAAACCGTAGAGACCTCTTTCACTGGGAAGAAAGATAAAACCGGAACAGACGATGACAAAGCCAAGAGCTGTGTGAAAGGCTATGGGCGTGATGGCACCAATATCATAGAGTTGCTGAACCCCATAGGCGTATCCAATCAATGCAACGAGGGCCCCTCCCAGCGCAATCAAATTTAAAATTTGCGATGTCAGAGAGTTGCGATTGATGCGGTAAAGAATAAAACACAGTCCGAGGATCAGAAAATTGGCTGAGGTCAAAGGAGCCATGCGTCCCGGGAAAGTAGTCAGGACCGAATTTGGATCATCTTTGATCAGGAGTTCATCGATTGAAAAGTTCAGACAGTTCAAAATTTCAAGTAAGGTTAGGGAGCTGATCAAACACAGACCAAGTGCGATGATAACGGCCACTCGGCTTCCAAATTTAGAAATTGAAAGAGAGGCCGC
>CAZOOM010000056.1:0-2786 GCA_964581425.1 uncultured bacterium
AGCGCTTGGGAGAAAAAGAACGCGCATCAATGAGGGAGAGTACTACAGCCACATAATTGGTGACTCCTAACTGTAAAAATAAACGACCAATGATACCCTTCATAAAAGCCACAGGCAGGAAGATAGCGATAATAGCGGTAGTAGCTACGGTAGCGGCCATGCTGATTTCGCGGGAACCATTTAGCGCCGCATCTCTTTGAGGCTCTCCGTTCTCTCGGTGACGCACAATATTTTCTAAGATCATGATGGCGTCATCAACCACGATTCCAATGGCAAGCGTAAGACCCAGAAGCGTGAAAGTATTCAGCGTGAAATGTGCAAATTTTAAAACCAAAAAAGTTCCGAGTAGAGAAGTTGGAATGGCGAGCAAAATATTGACGGTCGAACTCCAGGACCCTAGGAAAATCCAACAGACAAAGGAGGTGAGCAAGGCAGCAAGTAAAAGGGAAAATACGAGCTCTTCAACAGCATCTTTGATGAAACGGGTACTGTCAAAATTTACTCCGATCTCATAACCTTCAGGCAGCTCTTTTTTGACCTCGTTCATCCTTTTCAGGACTTTTTCTGCAATATCCACTGAATTAGCCCCGCGCTGTTTTCGAATCCCGAGTCCTACAGAAGTTTTTCCCATGCTGCGAAACATTCGTCGCGTGTCGGCAAGTCCGTCCTCAATACGAGCAACTTCCTGAAGCGGGATGGGTTTGAACATGGGCTGTCCGCCGCGGTAATTGATCATGATTTTATTAAACTGGTCCACCGATAATGCTTCTCCCATGACACGGACATTCGATTCGGTTTTGTCAGTTTCAAGACGTCCGGCGGGGATTTCAAGATGCTCTTTTTGAATGGCAGTGATAATGTCGTCAACGGTGAGTTCGTATTTTCTGAGCTTTTCGCCGTCAACCCAGACGCGAAGATTTTCGTCAATGAATCCACCGAGAAAAACTTCACCCACCCCTGAAATTGTTTTAAATTTATCCTTGATGTTCCTGTCCACATACTTCATCAATTCTTTTTGGGTTTTATTTGTGTGAACACTCAGCCACATGATGGGCTGGTCCTCAGGATTAAATTTATTGATAATTGGGGGATCAATTTCCTGGGGCAAGCGCATGCGCGCTTCGGCAAGTTTACTTTGAGTTTCCTGCAGCGCAGCATCAATGTCTCGGCCTAAGTTGAATTCCAGAGTTACGACAGCGCTTCCTTGAAGGGTGGAGGAGGAAACCTCTTTGAGGCCTTCAATGCCCATCACGGTATCTTCGATCACGTCGACAACGTCGGATTCCATGACTTCAGGAGCTGCACCTTCCCAGGTGACGGCAATCGTAAGATTGGGGAAGTCCACGTCCGGCATTTGTCCGATTCCCATTCCGAGAAAGCAGAGAAATCCAAAGAAAATAAGTGCGATCATCAACATCCAGGACATGACTGGATTTTTAATCGATATTTCAGGCAGGCTCACAGCATTTCCCCCGGGCGATTTGAAGGCGCCAGTAATCTTGTTTTAATTTGTAAAAAAGGCGGTTGGCTTCCTGGCGCGATTCATTGAGTGCTTGCAAGGCTGCCAGCACATCAAGATTGTTGACCAAGTTAAGGGAATAATCCTGACGCTGAAGATCATAATTTTGCTGCGCGGTACGGACGGATTCTTCAAGAGCGCCGAACTGCTTTTGAGATGAGATGAAGGACTCATAGGCTTGCTTGATCTCTAATTCTGCACGCCGCTTTGTCAGCTGGTGATTGACTTTGGCTCTTTTGTAATCGGCATAAGCGCTTTTGACTTCTCCCACAGCGCCGCCTCCTTGAAACAAGGGGATTTTGACCGTGAAAAGCAGATCCCAGCTAATGCCAGACTGAAATCCTTCTCGTTTATCATAAGAGTTTGCATCGAGAGTCACGTTTGGCCAAAGTTTGCTTTGAGCTACTACCAATCCTTGAAGGGCCGTTTTTTCCGACTGTTCCGATGCAAGGACATCGTGTCTTTCCGCCGCGTCTTTGATGTATTCTTCCAAATGATCGGGTGTTTGAGAAAGGGGGTTTGTATCGACTAGGTCACGCTCATTCATCGTGACGCCTGTTAGAAATTCTAGTAAGCGTCTTTGATTTCGGATCGTTCCTTCTGTGCTCATGAGTGCTGCGCGTAATGCCTGGGCGCGGGATTCAGCGGTCACCACTTCACTCAAACGGGATTTCCCAATATTTTCACGATCTTTTAATTCATGAATGCGCTCTTCAAGCGATTGAAGAGTATCCTTTTGAATTTGAAACTCCTTTTCGTTCATGATCACAAGATAAAAAGCCATCGCGAGGTCGAGAAACAAAGTTTCTCTGTCACGGTCGTAATCATAAATTCTTTCTTTCCTGACGCTGCCCGCGCCTGCGATTGCTCCGAGAGACTTGAAACCTTGAAAAATCGGTTGGGAGATGGTGAGTTTTCTTTCGCGACGTTCTTCACGGGAAAAGCTTGATCCAACATCAGACGATCCTGCTCCTCCTTTTTGGGGATCTTGCAAAAAATCAGTATTTACAAAACTCACATCGCCTAGTGCTTCGCTGGACGCGCGGAGATAATCGGCCCAGGATTCTTCGACCGTAATTCCTTTAATTGCCAGAGCTTCGCTTTGTTTTAAGGCAAGAGCGTAACAATCATCCAGGGAAACCGGAGGCTCTTGAATGGCTGTTGTTTCAGATACGGGCATTGAAACAGGGGGCCTTTTTGCCATAGCAAATGCCGCTGAGGGTTGAAGGCAGAAGATGAGGAGGAAAAATCTCCAGCAAAATAATCT
>CAZOOM010000056.1:2796-17828 GCA_964581425.1 uncultured bacterium
TAGTTTTACATCGAGCTTCAATTTGTGAAATTAAGCTGGAATAAAAACGCTGAATCACTTCGCGCTCTTTTGCAGGAAATCCTTTTAAGGTGACTAGTGTCAGTTCGAGCATGGCTTCTTGGGCTTCTCGGATTTTTGATCGCCCTTTGGCTGCAATTTCAATAAGGCAGGAGCGGCGATCACGAGGATGAGGCGATCGTTTCAAGCAGCCTTCTTTTTCAAGGCGAGAGACAAGCTGTGTTAAAGCGGGCTTGGAAATCATGAGTTTTCTACTGGCTTCCGTCATGGGCAGAGCGCCAAAGTGATAAAGCTGCGAGAGTAAGGTGTATTGAGGGAGAGAAAGGCCTAATCGCATAAACAGACGTGTATAATAGCGTGAGGCGCGGATATGATAGTCTCGAAAACCAACAAAGGCAGATCGATTTTTCATAGAGGCAATTAGTTCAGTGCGTTAATAATTAATATAGTTAACTATATGATCGGCATTATAGTCTCCGAGTTAAAAAAAACAAGTGGTTTTAAATTCTTTTTGAAAAGCATTTCGATTCTTTTTATTTTTTCAGGATGCGCGACTTTGTTTGGGTGGAAAATTCACGCGCCCGGGATTTTATCGCAAGGTTTTTATGATCAAGTGAAACCGGAATCTGTGCGACTCGGCCTCCATCTTCCTGAGTCTTTGATGCGATACGTATCAAATAATAGAGGTGGCAGGTTCGCAGATCCTCAGACATATTTTGTGGGTGAAGCCATGACGCCCATGGTGATCGAAGGTTTCCAGCAAGGATTTGGCGAGTTTGTTTATCTTGAAGATGAACCTACGGACTTGATCTTAAAAAGATATTCCATTCCTTATCTTGTGATCATTCAGGTGCGTGATTTCTTAAATAAAGTTACGATGAAAGGTCAGGCTCTGGAACTTATTACAGATGTTCAAATTTTTAATCCTGAAGGAAAGCTCCTTCAGCGTTTTGAGGCGCGCGGTGCGAGCGATGCTCAGAAGATTTTTGCCAAAAAAGGAGGGCCTGAAGTAAATCTAAATGCGGCAATTGAAAATAATATCCGCGTCACGATTCAATATGTTCAGGATTTTATCCAGCAATCCGCTTCGGTGGCTGAATGAGAATATCATTCTTTCTTCTGATTTTTTTTACAGCTCAAACGGGGGCGCTGATCGCTGACTCTGAGGTGAAAGATCCCACGCATACGCAAATTCAGGTTTGTGAGAATCCGAAAACAGGAAGGGTTTATGTTTGTGTGGTGTCTTCAGATCAAGAGAAGGGAAAAAATATTTTCGGTGAAAATCAGAAACGCAGTTCTCGACCTGATTATCGAATGCTAGATTATCGAATTAAGGCTAAAGATGTTTCTTATGATGGGCCCTCAAGTGATCGCTCCAAGGTCTACCTGCTTGCAGGAACCTTGGCGGCAACAGGCGTTTTAGCTGGAACGCTTTTGCCGGTCAGCGCAGCCACAGGGGCAGCTGCGGGTGGATCGGGACTGGGTTACGGCGCAGCCGGTGCTGGTTTGGCTGCAGGCGTGGTGTCGTCTTCGATAATCGCTTCTCGCCCAAATCCAGAAAAAGATAATTACACGCATGAATCTTCTGCTAAGGTAATTAAGCCTTTACCAATAACTGTGGAGAAATAAGTTTTTATGACAAGTCAAATTTGGGATGTTGCGGTGATTGGTGCGGGCGCCGCAGGTCTCATGACTTCTATCCAATGTGCGGAAAATGGTCTTAAAGTTATTTTGCTGGATGGTCAAAAGACAATCGGAGCTAAAATTTTGATGTCAGGCGGGACCCGTTGCAATGTGACTAATTATGAAGTTAGTGAGAAGGATTATTTTTCTAACCAACCGCGTACGGTTCGGAATATTTTACGTTCTTACCCAAGTGAGAAGGTGGTTCATTTTTTTGAAGAGTGCGGTGTTCAGCTTCTTTTAGAAGAAGAGGGGAAGTATTTCCCAGCAACGCATTCCGCGAAAACGATTTTAGAGGCGCTTCAAACAAGGATGGAAAAAGCGTCCGTATGTTTAAAAACTGAAACAAAAATTACAAAACTTGACCGTCAAGAAGACCAGTTTCGTATGAGCGGATTAAATTTTGAAGTAAAGTCGCGTAAGATTGTGATAACAACCGGAGGTCTTTCCTATCCCGGCACAGGTTCAGATGGTACAGGCTATCACTTAGCTGGCCAGCTTGGTCATTCAATCATTCCTACTACGCCGGCATTAACACCGCTTCTATCCTCTGAAGATGAATGGAAGGAATTGAGTGGTGTTTCTTTTCCATGTCATTTGCGCATAATTCATGAAGGGAAAGTGCTCGCGCAGAGTAAGGGAGCTTTTTTGGTCACGCATTTTGGATTCAGCGGGCCCGCAGTTCTCGATATTAGTCGCGAGTGGCTAAGATGTTCTTCTCTTTCTAAATCTATGCTGATTTTGGATGCAATTCCGCATTTGAATCTTGAAGAGCTTCGTCAAGATTGGATCCATGCTGCGCATGATTACCCAGGAAGAAATTTAAAGGGAATCCTGTCTTTATTCATGCCTCAAAGGTTGGCTGAATTTTTGCTTTGGCGAAGCGATTTTGATCCTGAACTTAAAGTGGGACAGTGTCCGAATCGCGTTCGCGATGATCTGCTTTTTGAAATTAAAAATATTCAGCTTCATATCAAAAATGTTTACGGTTATTCCAAGGCAGAGGTGACAGCTGGAGGAATTGATCTTGCAGGGTGCGATCCAAAAACGCTTGAATCAAAAATTTGTCCCGGCTTATTTTTTGCCGGTGAAATCCTGGATGTTGATGGCCGTATTGGGGGATTCAATTTTCAATGGGCTTGGTCAAGTGCCTATGCGGTCAGTCAAGGTCTTCTGAAGAGTATAAAATACCATAACTGAATATGAATAAATAGGTTATGATGAATTCGATGTTTTGTATTCTAGCCAGCTAATGAAATCAAGCAATGACTAGCATCCCTTTGACAGAGTACTTTCTTTCACTTAGAATTCCTTGTAGCAATCGACATTCAGTAGATTGCGGAGGTATAAACCCGAAAGACTCCTGAAAAGAACCAAAGAGGTTCAGACAGGTAGCATGAGTCGAGTAAGATTCATGACGGGAGATTTTAGAAATAACCCAAGGATTTACGCGCTTAGCTTCGGCTAGAGTCGTGAGTCGTTGGGTTTTTTTATGCCTGCGAATCATTGAATAGTCGCAGATGTTATCACGTCTACTAAGCAAACCAGACAGACGGCAAAGAGAAGCTTTCTGGCGGTTTTGTTTGGCGGATGTGAAACAAAATTAAAATCAAATAGGAGATTAACATGAAGAAAATGCTAGGGATTTTGATGGTTGCTTGCGTAGTGCTGAGCGGAGCTGCTTTTGCTGATTCTATCAGCGGCAAAGTGGGTTCCGTGGATGCAACAACCAACACAATTGAAGTGGCAAAGACTGATGCGGTTTCAGGCGCAGTTGAAAACGTCAAAGTGACGGTGGATGCTGCAACTGTCTATACCGGTGTCGCGAGCCTTGCTGATCTTCAAGCTGGAAAAGAAGTTAAAATTGAAGCCAGCAAAGATGAAGCTTCAGGTTCCTTAAAAGCCAGTTCAGTTGAAGTGGTTGAAGAAGTTGCTCCTGTGGCAGATGCGCCTGTTGCGGATGCTCCAGCAGCACCAGCAGAAGAACCTGCAAAGGTTTAAGCGTAGTTGAAGTTGCTCTTTGAGAAGGCAGTTCGAATTAAAAGTGTTTTGTAAAAGAAACACCGATTGATCGCCTAATTTTTCAGTCAGAATGGAAAAACGGGAGATGCGAGTTCTTGGGTGAACCCTGTAAAGTAAATTACGGGGCGGGTTACTCTGCGACACAGGCGCAAGCCGTACGTCTTTATATTAAGACAGTCCGAACCCCTAAGCTTATCCCGCAGGCGTGGCAGAGCCGCCTTCTTGATCGATCCTAGCTCGGTCTTGAAGGAAGGTTTGAAATCAAAAATTCGATAACTTTCTTTGTGCTATTCTCTCTTAAAAATCCAAAAATGAATTTCCTCGAGTTCTCCTTCCTGATATCTTGCATTCATCCTCTTCTCTGATAGAATCTAACATTTCTCGATGCCGGCTCAATTCCAAAGGAGTTTTTTTGTTTTCGATTTATCCATCAAATGAAAGAGGCCATACGCAACTGGATTGGCTCGATAGTTATCACACCTTTTCTTTTTCTGAGTTTTATGATGTGAGGAGAATGGGGTTTCGTAGTCTTCGAGTGATTAACGAGGACTATGTTCAGCCAAGTAAGGGTTTTTCAACTCATCCTCACCGTGATGTGGAAATCTTAACCTGGGTATTAGACGGAGAGTTAGAACATCAAGATAGTTTGGGTACTGGGCGCACTCTGAAACAAGGGGAGATGCAGCGGATGAGCGCAGGTCAGGGAATTTTGCACAGCGAATGGAATCCTTCACCAACCAATCCTGTTCACTTTCTTCAGATTTGGATTACTCCGGATCAAAAAGGTTTGAAACCAGAATACGAGTATTGTAAGTTTTCTGTGAAACCGACCCCAGGTGTTTGGCTGCTGCTGGCTTCTGGTGCCGATGCAAAAAAATCAGACTCACTTTTTATTCATCAAGATGTTAATTTTTTGAATTACACCACCAAGGGCCAAGAAGAATTTTCATTTGTGTTAAGCAAAGACCGCTTTGTTTGGATACAAGTGGTTAGAGGTAAAATTCAAATAGGCGGAAAACAGGAATTGGTGATGGGGGATGCGGCTGCCATTGAAAATGAATCCGAGATTTATTTTAAGTCACTGAAACCTCAATCGCAGATTTTGCTATGGGATCTCGCGTGAGCGCTATGAAGGGAAAAAGGAAAGAGGTTGTGAAGTGATTTGGATCCGCCGTTTTGTTTTTTATTTTTTTGTGATTATTTATCTGATCGTATGCCCCTCGACTATTTTTTATGCTCTAGGCTTTTACATTAAACCCGGTGCCGACTACGGCATTGTTAAAACAGGTCTTATTTATCTATCCTCGACTCCGAGCGGCGCCTCTGTTTCTATCAACGGATTGATGTATAAAGAGAAGACGCCTGTGGTGATACGCAATCTGATGCCCGGATATTACACCGTTCGTGTGGAAGCTAAAGGGTTTCGCACCTGGGTAGAGCAAGTTCCTGTCGAGGCGGAACGGGCGTCGGTGGTAGAAAAATTGCTGTTGCTGCCTGAGAATTTAAAAACCCGCGAAATCAGCGATAATAAATTTGATGAGCTGATTCCTGTTCCGCGTACGTCGTATTTAATCTTGTCTCGCGATAGAAAGGTCAATGAAACTCAGATTTATCATTTGAAAAAAGAGCGGTTTAAAAAACTTTCTGATTTTTTAGCAGTTGATGCGAGTTCAAAAATTGCGCGCTGGTACCTGATTTCCAAAAGTGAGTCAGCTGTTCTGCAGATCAATAATAAGGATCAGGTGAGTTACCAAGCGGTTTCTCTTGCTGGCAAAGAGCCTGCAAAAGATTTGTCCAGTCTAATTTCGCAAACCCCAGACCAGATTTTGTGGGAACCTGGATGGGAAGATCATATGGTGAGTGTGCGGGGAGACAGCTTTGATTATCTTCGCTCAGATAAAATGCATGTACATCCGCAAGTAGCTGGAAATATTCATGGCCTGGGAGTTTACAATCACTTGATTTATGCCTTGCGGGGAGACCACACGTTGGCCACCATGAGTTATGAGGGGAAAAATGAAAAAGTAGTTCTTAGAGATTCCTATTTAGGCCAGCTTTTATTTGGAGAAGACCAACCGTATCACATACAGATTTTCCCCGAAGACAGAATGCTTTTTCTTGGACCGCGCGGGAATTTGCTTTCCAATAAACTGCCGCACATTTTTGCTCCGGAAAAAATTCGTGGATATGAAATCATCAATCATCCTAAAAAACTCGTGGTTTGGACGGCAACCCAAATAGGCGTGATTGAGCTTGAAGTGGAACCAGATTCAGGCGATTTCTTTGAACGAGGGCCGCATATTGTGTGGGTATATCAAGAAGGACGGGATATTCGACGGGCATTCTGGGTTTATGAAGGAGCTCATATCGTTTTCCTGGATGGAAACCGGGCTTTTTTTCTGGATCTAGAAACTTTCTCAAAGGCAGAACCACATCTTTTGTTTGAAGTGAAAAATAATTCAGGGATAACTTATTCCGAGGATACAGGAGCTCTTTATTTCCTGGATCCTGACCGCGAGACGCTTCAGCAGGCTGCGCTTACGCCCAATCATGAAAGATCTCTGATTGCATTTCCCACACGTCAAGAAAAGTCGGTTAAAAGAAAGATGTTCTCGCTATGAAATTCCGGTTTAGTGCGCGCAATCTGGATCCTAAAGATTATCTCTTGCAGAGAATGTTTGAGGTGATGCCTGGTGGAACGAGTTGGGGGATTTTGCTTGGCATGTCTGTGCTCAGTTTCTGGAAACCTATTTGGGCGGCGATTTTAATTATTGCTTTTGATTTTTTCTGGATCCTTCGGCTTTTTTACATGACGGTTTTTCTTGTGATTTCTTACATCCGTCTGGCTGCTGAGAAAGAAACGGACTGGATGCAGCGTATTGCAAATTTGCGCCGAGTTCGAGATTACTTGGTGGAGCTTGAAACCCAGCCGGATCTAAAAAAGAAAAGCTCCAAACTCTCCCGATGGATTCACTCGCGCGAAGTCCGGGAGCTTGTTAAATGCGGCATGGTTCCTCCTGCGGATCGATCGATTGTTCATCTTGTTTTGATTCCCATCATTCGAGAGCCTAAACAAGTGCTGATTGACGGACTTCAGAGTTTTATCCGTGGTCACTTTCCTGCCTCTCAGATTCTTCCCGTGGTGGCTCTTGAAGAGCGCGCAACTGAGGAGGTTAAAAAAGGAGTCCGTGAAGTCGAGGCCCAATTTAAAAAATCATTTTATGATTTCAAAGTCATCCTTCATCCTGCGGACCTGCCCGGTGAAGCGCGCGTCAAGGGCGCGAATATTACGTTTGCAGCGCGCCACATGACCCGATATTTTGAGGAGAAGAAAATTCCTCACGAAAATATTGTGGTTTCCTGTTTTGACGCTGACACAGTAATCTCCCCGGAATACTTTTCGTGTCTCACGTATCAATATTTAGTTTCTCCTGACCGGGACCGCGCAAGCTTTCAACCGATTCCGGTTTATCATAATAATATTTGGAAGGTGCCGGGATTTGCCCGCGTGCTTGAAACAGGGTCCTCATTTTTTCAGCTGGTGGAATCCACGGATCCAGAAAAAATGGTAACTTTCTCAAGTCACTCCATGAGTTTTAAGGCCCTTGTGGAAGTGGATTACTGGCCAGTGGACATGATCTCGGATGACTCTGCTATTTTTTGGAAATCCCTTATTCATTATGACGGACGCTATCGGACGATTCCACTTTTTGTAACGGTATCGATGGATGTGGTCGATGCCGGGACGTGGTGGGGAACCATCAGTTCTGTCTACCGCCAAAAAAGGCGATGGGCTTGGGGCGTTGAAAACTTTCCCATTGTGATGAGGGCTTTTCTTAAGTCAAAAGAAATTTCCTGGGTAAGAAAATTTAAACTCAGCATGAAGCTCTTTGAAATGCATGTTTCCTGGGCGACATGGGCATTTCTTCTTTCTATTATTAGCTGGTTTCCAGCTCTCTCAACTCAACAGGGATTTGCACAAACCGTGCTTTATTACAGCGCACCTCGCGTAACGGCCCTTATCTTCGGACTTTCAACCGCGGCCCTTGCGATTTCAGTTCTTCTAAGTATCAGCCTTCTGCCTAAGAAAGAAGGTAAAGAGTCTTTGCTCAAGAAACTCATGCATGCTGCTGAGTGGTGTTTGATCCCTGGTATTTTTACATTTCTAAGCACTTGTCCTGCACTTGAAGCTCAAACCCGTCTTCTTTTAGGAAAACCCATGGAAAAATGGGGAACTGACCGCGTAGTAAAGTCCTGATTTTTTTCAAATGCAAAAGGTACCAGGTCAGTTAACTGACCTGGTACCTTTTGCATTTGGCGGTTGAATGCATGGCTAGTAGTTCATGAGATTTGCGATCAAAATTCTTCGATGATCGAGAATGTTAGAAAATGAGAGTTCATCGATTAAAAAAAGTTGATAAATCCTTGAAAACCGCAACAAATCGTGTTAACTTTTCGCATCTCATAGCGCCACAGAAGAAAGAATATACAACCCGTGCTTTTTTCGATAGATCCGGAAAGAAATCCGGTTAAAAAATATTTCCTCCGCACTATTGCCCTCGTCACCTTTCTGACTTTTTCGCTTGAACAGGTTTTTTTCTCACCGAACGCTGCGGCTTTTACCGGAAATTCACAGACTTCTTCTGAAATCAGCACGCATTCAGGATTTCAAATCCAAATTCCATCCAGCCTGGGAACCGTGGAGGCCATTTATTCAGGAGAGGGACCTGCGCTGATTCATCTCGAAGAAGCTCACGGCAACCTTGAAGGACAAAAGAAGATTGAATCTTTGCTCCACTACCTTTCTAAGGAATATGGTTTTAACACCCTGTTTCTCGAGGGAAGCGCTTCTAAGCTGCATCCCGAGCTAGCCCAGTTTTATCCTCAAAATCCGAAGTTGAACCGGAAAATCTTGGAAGCGCTTGCGGAAAAAGGAATCGCCAGTGGTCCTGAGCTTTTTCTTGCCAGCCAGGAGAAAGCCCAAGGACTTGGAATCGAAGAAGTTGCCCCTTATGTTCGAAATAGCAGGGCATTTGTCCAAGTCAAAAAAGCAGCAGCTAGGGCCTCTCAATTTGTTGAGTCTCTAGAAACTTCATTTCGCGGATTAAGCGGGAGTCTTGCAAATCGAAATCTGAAGATTTTTCTTGATCGCTCCGCGGCTTACGAAGCCGGGAATCTCGGTATTTCAGATTGGATACGCATTCTGAACGAAGAATCAAAAAAGACGCTGCGACTGGATTTGAACGATGCGCGAAATCAAGGCGACTGGCCGATGTTGCTTCGCTTGAACAAACTGCTTGAATTCGAATCTCGCATCGATCTTGCCATTCTTGAAAACGAAAAAAAGATTTTTCAAAAAGCCCTTGATCGAACTCCTAAAGAAATTCGTGAGCAAGTTCAGAAGCTTTTAAGTAGCGGCTTGAATCAAAGTGAACTGCCGGATCCGGAAACCGGAATTCTTTTTGAGCGGATGGTTTCTTATCTCCCGCGTAATTTTGCTTATCAGAATTTTCCTAATTTGAATCGCTTGATTGGCCACTTGATTTTGCAAAGCGAACTCAAGACCAAGGCTTTGTCTCTGGAGCTTGATCGGCTTAAAAATCAAATTGCTCAGTCCCTAGCCAAAACCCCTCAAGAGAAAAAACTTTTAAGTCTTCTGGATCGATATCAAAAACTTTCCAGACTTTTACACCTTGAACTCAGCCCCTCGGATTACGAGGCCGTCAAAAGTCGGCTCGCTGCGTTTCAGCCTTCAAAACTCGTTTTGGAATTTTCCGAACTGTCACGTTCAGAGAAAATCAGGGAAATTCCCACGACCGGGAAAAGTGAACTCGAAGATCTTTTTCAAAAAGCGTTAGAGTTTTATGCCGTGGCTCATGAGCGCGATCGCGTCATGCTTTCAAATATCGAAAAGAAACTTCGAGACGAAGGCGTAAAAAAAGCGGTCATTCTTACCGGTGGATTTCATTCTGAAACCTTCTCAGATTATTTTCACTCCAAAGGATATTCTTACGCGCTTGTGACTCCGCGAATGCTTTCGGCTGAGAAATCAAATAATTCTTATTCCGAAAGCATGGTCCGTTTATTTAAAGAACCTGAGCAAGTTCAAAGTTCAGGCCTTCACGGCGCCTACCGAGTTTTGACCCGCGATTTCGAACTTGCGCAATTGGGTCTTGATCCTGCTCTCAATCGCAATGAAATCCGTGCAGTAAGGGATGTCATTATTCGCAGCGAAGTTCGTGAGTCAGATTCTTCTCCAACCCCTAAAGTTAAAACCTCTCCAGAAAATATTTTTCACATCGCCTATGAAATGTCTCCTTTTTTTGGAGTCGGCGGAGTCAAGGATGTGACGCGCGGACTGCTTCCGGCGATTGCAAAAAGCGGTAAACATGCGAATCTCATCATGCCTGCCCATCCAGCGATCTTTAAAAACAAGGAAGGAATTGAAATTAGAAAATTGGATGGAGAAGTGATCAACTTTGAATTTGGTGCTTTCAATATTCATCTACAAGTTTATCAAGCTGTTTTTGAAGGAGTTACGATTTATTTTGTTGGCAATGATGAATTATTCCAAAATGGATATGGTGACATAAAAACGGATACTTTTATGGAATACACCATCTTTGCGCGTGGTGCTGCGGAGCTTGCGGTTCGAAAAGGTGCGGATGTTATTCATGCCCATGATTATCAAGCCGCGCTGGCAATTCCATTTATGCGGCATGTTTTTTATGAACAGTCGAAAAAAATTGGCGCTGTCTACACCATTCATAACTTAGGAGAAGGATATCAGGGAAGGTATCCCATGACACGAAGATCGACCTTAATTCAAATGGGGATTCCGTGGATAGCCTTCGAGCCGCCTCCCCCTGGACAAGCTTTTGATATTCACGGGCGAGGAGCCCTTTATTTTGGTGATGACGTGATGAATTTTGCGCAGGCAGGAATTTGGTATGCAGACGTAGTCACCACAGTCAGTCCTGAATATAGTTTAGAAACGTTGCGACCCGAAATGGGTGGGGGACTTCATTTATTACTTAATGAACGAAAAAAAGATGGTAATTATCGCGGTGTCCTGAATGGCTTGGGCCATGAATGGGATCCTCGTTTTGACAAAAAAATTCCTCGGGCCTATTCTGCGCGTACACTCGATCGAAAAGCCCTTAATCGCGAGCCATTTAATCAAAAACTGCTGGTTGAAAAAGGTTTGCCAGCTCTTGATACCGGGGCCTTTTGGCTTTCTTACATTGGAAGATTTACGCCTCAAAAAGGAATTGAGCTGATTCTTCCTATTATGGGTGATTTGATTCGCGAATTAGGGATCGAACTCATTTTTCTTGGTACCGGAGATGCCGGGTATGCTGAAAAAATTTCGGCGGGATTGATTTCTGGAGGGAGAAAACATTCGGGAGTGCTTTTCAATACATTTAATGAAGATATTGCGCGATACATTCTTGCTGCAAGTTCAGCGGTTTTAGTGCCGTCCCTGTTTGAACCCTGCGGGCTCGTGCAGATGCAAGGAGAGCGCTATGGGGCTCTACCCATTGTTCGTCAAACTGGCGGGCTTTTTAATACAATAAGAGATATCGAAGATCATCCCGATTTGGGAAATGGATTTGTTTTTTTGGATCCATCGGCAGGAGCTTTGGGACATGCGATTAAGCGTGCTGTGCGTTTTTACCGCACGTATCCCGCGCTTTATCGAGCAGCTCAAATTCGGGGCATGGCATCCGTGGGCGATTGGGAAGCAAGAATTCCTACTTTTTTTGATATTTATCAGGATGTTTGGGCGCGGTATAACCTTCGTTCGGAAGTGCGATCGTCCGATGGTGTGCAAGTTCGAAATGAAGATCGACCTCGTAAACGTTCTCCGTGGAAACGCGCGCTTTATTTTTCTTTTGTTCCTCAAATACCTGCCGGGTTAGTGACTTGGTTTTCTCTTTATCAGAAAATGGCAGACGAATTTCATCTTTATTCCCAGTTTCCGCTTCGAAGTGCGCCCGAGATTACCATTGTGGCAGTCAGCACCGGAATGTTTTTAATTTTGACCGGGCTTGGGATTGGGGTGTCGCACTTTTTTTCCGGCATTCGATTTAAATCACGCGCGCAAATCCGGTTCGTGGTTAATTTGGCGCTTTATGCCGTTGCTTGGTTTCTTTTTGTGGAGTATTACTTTCGTCATGCTCCGGCTTCGTATCTTTGGGCGTTATTTCCATCGATTCTTTCCTTTGTTTTTCAGTGGCTTCATATTCGTGGAGATAACGGATCTTCAAAGACAAAAAGAACGTTAGCGCCGCGTTCAAGTGAGCGTTCGGAATTTCGATCCGCGGCTCCGCCTTCTGTGACTGAAGCAGATCTTCAAGGTTTGCAGGATCTTGAGCATTTTTATGACCTTTTAGAACAAATCAAAGAGCTGGCAAAATTTTTACAATCTGAAAAGTTCAAGACCTTATCAGTCTCAGACAGGTCTGCCTACCTCGAAGCTGCAAAAACGATTATTGAAGTTTTTGAGAATCTTTTACACGGAATTAGCGAGCAGGGCATGGCGGATATTCAATACGTGAGAGAAACGCTGACGCCTCTTTCGAAACTTACTTTGCCTGATGACGCTCCTATTCAATCTCCCTTATTCGTCGAGGCATTGACAGCATGGGCTTTAAGTGCGAATTCCTCTAAAAGTTTTCATGACTTCTCATTGGGCGGGGGAATGCTCTTAACTCAAACGGATGGCCTAATGTCGGGAATTCGAAAGCATTTGCGCCGTCCTCTTCGAGTGATTTTAGGTATTGGAATTCCGCTAACGCTGCTTAGTGCTCTTTCTCTTTTTGTAAGCTATGTTTTTGCGGTCATTCCTCTGAGTCTGTTTGTTGTATTTGCAGCGCTGTACGATAACTGGGCAAAGCCTATTTGGGAATTTGAACGAAGCTACCTGATGACACGTTCGGATTTACTTAAAAGTATCCGATTTCTCAGAAAAGAACTTTTTGATTTTCACCCCAATGCCATTATTGCGGCAAGCATTAGAATGATTCAGGGTGAAGGGTTTGATGTTTTGAATCTTGACGAATTTAAAGCCGATCCTGGTTTGGCAACTTTTAGAATTTCGCTACATTCTGATCGGCAAGTATCCCGCCTCGAAAAAGAAGGTATGATCAGGGCAGTATCAAAATTGATCAGAGAAAATCTTGGCCGCGAAACCATTTTTGTTAATGAAAGTACAACTCGAGCTGAACTTCGCGCGGATGAAGCAAAAGCAATTGAAAAAGCCACTGCTGTTTTTACGAAGCATGGAGTACGTGTGATTTCTGTAAAGCTCGTAGAAAAAGGAAGACCTCGATTGCTTTTAACAGTTTCATCCATTCCTCCAGATATGGACACGGCCTGGGAAATAGAAGCTTCTCGAATTCTAGGAGAGGTAGGACTTACTTTAATTTTACGACAAAAGAGAGATCCAGCGCCGCTCCGTTCTGAATTACGAGCGAATCCGCCAAGTGGATCCAGCTTTCAAAATCAGACGCTTGTCACTAACTCTATTCCCTTGGCTTCAAATCAAGAATGGATGAGTGTCGCGAACCCTCATCAGACCTGGATTCTGTTACTCACCGTTATTAGCGCGGCTTTGATTATTATGGCAACTCGGTCTCATTCATCAGGATCTTCCATAAAAAAGAGTCAGGGGCGTAGGGGCCGCTCTGAATTGAGAGAGGACAAAGAAAGTAGTTCTGCTCCAGAGACGACTCTTTATGGACTAAAGTACGCCGGAGTTCTTCTGAAATCTTTATTTCTGCCCGTATTAATGATGCTGCCAATTTTATTGAGTGTGGGTATTGTCTCAGGGTTGACTTATTTTTTTGCACCTCAAAATCTGAATCCTGACGGCGCCGCCTTTAATCTTCTGCGCCTCATCAGTTTTTTTGCTGCTCCTGTCGTGACGCATTGGATCTATTCTGTCGTAGATAAAAAAGATCAGATCGACCTTGGTTGGATTGCAACGCTGTTATCCGCAGTGACGAGTATCTCTTTCACATCCGCGCTCTTAATGCCGGAGACTATGCGCGGACCTGGGTTTTTGCTGACACTAGGACTGCTTTTACCTTTTTATCTTTTGCTTGCAGGTGTGTTGTTGTTGGAGGGAATTAACGAAGTCATCGCCAGCACAAAAAACGAAAGAAAATCTCCGCCAGCTTCAAAAGTCAATGAAATTCCATCTCCGGAAAAACTGAAACAGGTGGAGGTTGCTTCAGGTTCTGTTCGCAAAGAACGCCGCTCAGAAATTCGTTTCGGCGCTGTTAGTTCATTGCGTTCTGAACTGAGGAATTATTATGAAAATCAGTTTCGGCAAGCTTTTGTTCATTTTTCTCCGGATCTTCGTGTGAGAGTTCGAAGTGTTGCTGAATCTCGTTGGCTTTGGGAATGGCTCAAGCACCGTTTAGTGACGTACTTGATTGAGACGGATCGTTCAGCTCTTAAGGTGTTAAAAGATCGTGAGCTTTTAAGTTTGGATGAAAAGCATCTTCTACCTAGGTTAAGAAATTATGCGATTGCTAGCATGGGGCCTCGTCCTGAGGGATTGCTTGAGGTGGTCAGGCTTCGCAGCAGTCTTCTCCTCGATGCCATTCATGCTGAAATAGCGGCCGAATCCAAACAGATTCAGTCAGTCGGCCTTCCGGTGGTGGACACGATTATTCCTATTCTAACTTCGGAGCTTGATTTGATCCGGAGAAGTTTCCCTCAACTTAGGCACAAGGAGCTGATCATCGCTTCGGATGAAGAACTCAATGATTTTCTAAAAAGAAATCCCGGACTTGCGAAGCGCGGTGTTCTCAAAATGGGTGGATCGCTTAGTACGGCCCGCGTTCTTCGTCAGATGGGATTGAGTCCAACGGCACATGGGTTTATCGGAAGAGACCCTGAGGGCACCTTTGTTTTAAAAACGCTGGCAAACGCCGGTATTAATTTTTTAAATATTGGTTATACCGAAGAGCCTACTTCAAGAACCCTTGTTTTTTCCGAACCGAATGGAGACAGAACTTTTGTTCACGTGATTGGTGCAAATCAGCGGCTTGCTCATTTCGATTTCCAGGGATTGGCTTCAGATTTTCAAAGTGTCGAAAATCCAATTCTTCATATTGGCTACGAAACTTTGAGTACCCCTGAGTACCTTGATTATTTAGCAGATCAACTAGAGAAATTAAAAGCATCGGTTCCGAAGTTAAAAGTAGCGCTGGATACGGTCGCGGATTTTCGCGGGCTTTGGGCTTCGCTTCTAGTACAAAAACCGGGAAGTGCTTTAAGACTTTTCCGTGTTATTG
>CAZOOM010000057.1:0-17596 GCA_964581425.1 uncultured bacterium
CGCTTGAGATTTTCATAGCTCTCCGAAGGCCTCCGATTTTCCAGCAAATCCTTGAGCCCATTTTGTAAAAATTTCATCCGAAGTGGTGTAAATCCCCCGTCAATTGAGCTTGCAATCGCAGCGGAATCCACACGCGCAAGTTTACTCTTGAGGATGCTTACGATGGACTCCGGCCATGTCCACGGAAGCTTCCATTTCATTTTTTCAAGGGCGGGCAGTCGTCCAAATCCCGTAGTACTAAAAAAATCTAAATCAATATTCAAAACAACAGGTTGAGCAATCGCCGGCATGTTCTCAATAGTTCCTATCCAGGTTTCGACACCCCAAAATGAAACAGAAAAATGATTTTTACCCTGCACCGGTGGAGTCATAGGGCCTGTCTTGCGGCGATAAAGTTCTTGGAGCTGCTGCCAGAGTTCAAACCGCAAATAGGGGGATTTCCACATCGGCGTGGGAATAATCCAAAACCACCGGGCAACCATTTTCTCCTGAAAAACACGGCACAAATAATTTCCCAGGTGAAGGCCGCGCCGCGCTGGATCTTGAAATGAGTAGAGTTCCGTATGTTTGAGTTTGCGGTCAAGCTCCGCCAATGTCTCGGATTTTAAAATCTCGAGCGGACTCTCATGATTTGCCCACTGAAAATCGGCATGTTGATCCAAATGAACTAAAACGGATTGATATATCCCCTTAGCTTTCCAAATGGGATAAACCTCATCATGATCTTTCACGCAGGCAACAGAAAGCTCAGGAGACAAGAAAGATCCAGTCGGTTGGGTCATACCGGAAGGATGGCTTGAATCTCAAGAAGGTCTGAAAGGAGCAGGTCTAAATCTTTCTCTAATAGGCCTGAGTCAACTTCATACTCAGATTCTATCTTTTTCAAAATGCTTTGCAGAGAGGTATTTCCATCAAAAGCCTCCCATAGCACGGAGCCTGTCTCATTTAAGGAATAAATACTGCGCATCTCTCCGGTGTTTTGATGGAGCGGGACAAGGACAATCTCTCCTGCGATCTTTCTTGTCACAAAATTCGAGCTTCGCTTATAGCAGATGCGTGTATCAGTAGGCATAGAGCGATTATATGATCCTCTCTCGAGATACGTCAACGCTCGTTTCAAATTGCGTGATCATCCGCAAAATCGATCCCCAAATTCAGTTTTTTAAAAAACAATAATTCAGAATATTCTCCTTCTCGGATGTAGGGTAAATCATCACGATGGATGCCGCGATTTAACAATTTTTCTATCCAGCGCAAGTCCGGAAGAGGCGTTAAAATTTTATCCCACATGAGCCCACGTCCCATTCCAACATAAAAATCCTTGTGGAAATTCTTGGAAACATAAGGCATTTCGGGCACCCAAATTTCACGTGTCGGATGATAACCCCACTGACTATAAAAAGCAAAACCAGCACCCTGAACGAGAGCCCCTTGGTTATCCTGAGCCTCCTCCATCAGACTCTTAAAAAATCTTCTTAGCGCTTCATCATCGTTACCGCTTTCCTGAAGCATCATCCGGAACATACGTTGACCCTTTGAATAATAAAATCTCCAACTCCAATCGTGCGGCAAATTATTCTTTAAAGATTCCTCGAGATTTCTATTAATTATTTCTGATTCCGAAAATCCACGCAGCAGACCCAGATAGATTTGCGGTAAATACGATGAATAATGTTTGCAGACATCGTGAAACCAGGAATCGAAACCTCGATTCCCTTGTTCGATCTCCATCCAAACCGCGTTGCCCAAATAAAATGCGTAATAGTCCTGCATGCTCAGATCTAAAAGCATCTCCAATCGCTTTGCTTGATTGGAGAGCTGGTCGCTCGTCAGTTCGGAAACAAACCTCTCCGTCACATGGACTCTCATTTGATGCTGATCCCATGCATTCAATCGCTTAAAAAATTTCTTAAGGGACTGGATCCCTGCACTAAAATCACTACATATTGGAGATTGAGCAAACCAACTGTACGAGTATCCCGAACAGCGGAGAGCAGAACCTGCGTACTGAAATGAAAACCTCGCCACAGAAAAATTAACAAATCCCCAAACAAGCAAAGCCGTTAAAGCAATGAATGCTGGTTTCACAAATTTATCATGAACCAAAACTGTACTTAGCATGAGAAAAAGAATGGGATGAAGCGGCATCAAATAGCGAGCGCCCCGAAAATATGAAAACTGAACCAATAAAATAGCGATCAAAAAATAGATGACACAAAAAAGAAAGAGATTTGGCTGATTTCCTTCAATCCGTCTAAAAAGACGCTTGTGATTCATAAATACACCGGCCGCGATTGGCAGGAAATACAAAATCGTATAGTAATGATTTACTCGGATGAAAGAGAAAATTGCCCCATCGCGACTATTTCCAAATGAAGACGCGAGGCTAAAAAGCGCAGATTGACCTAGAGGAAGAAAAAAATATTTCAATTGTGTAAAACTAAAGTGCTCCCAGAAATAAGCACCCTGAATGTTAGTACCATAAGATGGCAGAAAGAGCTTCATAAATACCCATGGCATAAATCCCACAAATATTGAAGGAATGAGCCAATAGATGTTTCGAGCAAACAACTCAGTCTTTTTGGAGACCCAAACCCATAAAGTCGCAGCCATGATGGTTAGCGCATAAATATAGGCAAACCAAGTGGCAAAACCAACCGTGAAGCCAAGTAAAATAAAATCACGCTTTTTTGGCTTGGGAGCAGTCATGATTCCCATGAGAAGCAAAATTGTGAACACTGTAAAAAACATGCTCTCGGTGTGATCTCCCAAAGGCGTCAAAGTGTAATCAAAGAAATTAGGAGACGCGAAAATAAAAAATAAAGAAAATAGAATGGTTTGTTTTCGCCCTAACCCCTTCAAAATTACCGTTTCCCAACAAAGGAGCGTGCCCGCCGAAACAAGTAGCGCCGCAAGCTTAAGCGCTAAAAGATTTGTTCCTAAAACCTTAAAAATGAGCGCAATAATAAAACTAATAACAAATGAACCACCCGCATAATCATCAGGGCGAAAATCAAGCCACGAGAGAATGCCCCCTCTAAAAAACTCGAGCGCCATCGCTCCACGATAGGGCGTTTCAACAGGAAATAATAATTGGTGAGCGGGATGGAGAAAATAAAGATAAATTCCACGAACGATCATTAATGCTAAAAGTGAAAAGAGAAGTATTGAACTATGGGAGAATTGGAATTTGCGATGCGGAATGCTAGAATGCATGCATGATTTTAAGAGGAGCCGCCAAGGAATTCAATCCTCGTTTCCGATTTATTTTTTTTGCTGGACTCATTGTCTTTATTTTTCTATCTCTTCGCCTAACCTACCTCACAACCTCGATCGAATCCACGTCCTGGAATGAGGAGCTTTACCGCGGCAGCATTGCTCGGGAATTTCTGGAAGGTCCCCATCTAAAATTCTGGGATTATCCCGCAGATCATTACGATGGAGGATCCTTGTGGATGGGACTTCTCACAGTCCCAATTTTTGCGATCTTTGGAGCCAGCCTCTTTACTCTCAAACTCGTTCCGTTACTTTTAGCCGTACTGACCCTTTTCCTTAGCCTCATTGTAATTCAAAAAATAGCTGGCAATAGCGCTTCTCTTTATGCGTGCTCTCTTTGGGCACTGGCACCTCCCACATGCATCAAACTGTCTTTGGTCAATATTGGATCGCACCCGGAATCGCCCTTATTTCTGGTCTGGATTCTTCTCGCGCTCAGTCTCAATTTAAAAAATAATCCTAAGCCTAATTACTTTCTTTACACCGGCTTTGCGTGGGGGCTCGCCTATTCCTTCTCACCAATCAATTTAATAGCGATTGTTGCAGCATCTCTGACCTTAGTTTTTTACCGTACTCGTATTCCCCTCAGATTTTTCCTGGGTCTATTGCTGGGACTGATTCCATGGCTCATTTATAATGTCCATCATAATTGGTGCGGACTGAAGTTTTTATCCGATTCCTTTCTACCTACATCACCGATTCACATCCAAACAGCCCTGTTTTCTCTAATCAAGAAATTGGGAATTATTTTAATTTGCATGGTTCCTTCTTCAGCAGGTTTTCAGTCCATGCTTAGATGGTCACCTCAACATTTATCCATGATTTACTTTTTGATCATTTACTTTCTAACAGTAGGATTTTACTTACAATATTTTTGGAACTCATTTCAGCGTGCCGAAGGTCCTTCAAAAACCCTGACCTTCTTCGTACTCTATCCTATGATCTATCTTCTGGCATACGGCGTGAGCCAATACCGCGTTTTTACCCACCCTCAATCACATTTCTTTGCCTATACCTACTTGACCCCGCTCATTTTTTCTTTGATCATGAGCGCTGGTGTTTTTTTATCAAAAATCAAATGGGGTCGATTTGTTCTCAGCGCGCTCATGCTCGTCAGCCTCGGAGGTCACATACCTTACTTGTTCCGAGAAAAGCTATTTCAAGGTTTACGTTACTCCGGAACAAATGACTTTGAACTTGGTGCCGCCATAAGACGTTTGCAACCGCAGGATTCTCTTGCAACCGGAAGAGCCTACGCTGAAATTAAGTTATATCCGGCTTCGCGACGGCGTAAAATGTGGTGGGGATTCTTTGACTCCATCTCATCTCCACTCTGGACTTCTATCAATGACTTAAATCAACTTGCGAAAAAATACCCCGTTGAATCTTACCCTTATTTAATGTATGCAGCAGGCGCTTCCGTTGGACCTTCAATGCTCGAATCAAGATCGCCTGATTTCTTGAACCATATCTCAGAATTGCGCAGCGGCGATTTGAATGACTTTTTTTGGGGACTTTCATGGAGCCTTCCCATTAATCGCATACAAACCACAAGCGATGATCTCCAGCTTCTTGAAAATCGCTGGCCAAAATCTCATAGAAAATGGCTCATGACGGCATTTGGGCTATGCGCTGGATCTTCTAACCTGGATTCGCCAGCCAACCGTTTTACTTTTTTTAGTCAGTACACGCATGAACCCGACTTTCTTCACGGTCAAGGGCAAAGCTTTGCTGGAGATTGGGCATCCTCACTTGAGACACCGGTGCCAGTCAGCAAGATTTCATTCCCGCCTGATTCATTAGAACGAGAGAAGTTCATGGAGGGCGTAGGCTGGGGTCTAACTCAGTTTTTTTTATTTGATCGGACACGCATTCAAGATTGGATCGTCCGCTTGCCCCCAAAAGACCATGCGGCTGCTTATCGCGGTGCATCGGACGCAAGTTTATGGTTTGATCTCTCATGAATCATCAAACCAAAAATCGACTTCCAGATACGGATCTCACTCATCATCGAACGATCGGCTCAAGCATGCTTCCTACAATTCCAGAGAACGCGGATGTTCTCATTAAGAATTCTCCCATGCCAAAACTGGCGCTTGGCGATCTGGCACTATTTGATCATCCAGAGTTAAAAAAACCGATTCTTCACCGCGTAATCTTAAAATCCAACACCTTTCCACAAGCAATGATTCTCACCGCAGGCGACGCTCACCCGCTCAAAACCGAATGGATACCTACCAGTTGTTTTCATGGTAAAGCAGTGATGATCGTTTTCCCAGATGCTCACACTCAAAATGGCATAACGTTAAAACTTAATAATTTCAAGAAACTTATTTTCACTCATGGAAGAACTTGGGTCCTGCAGTGGATCTCATTACTTTGTATTGAAATCCTTTCCGCACTTCAAAAATTCCGCCTTTATCGATCTTTTTTCAGAAGGCGTTTTGAAAAATGGATTCGCATCCATCAAATCGAAAGCACAAATGCCGTCACATTTACCGCATTACTTTTCAAACAATTCGCCGGCAAAGCCGTGCTGAGTTTTAGCCGTGAACATAGTCAGATTCATAATTTTGAAATCCGAGCTCGGTACCGGGGGTTTGGCATTGGCGATCATCTTCTTCGAGAGATCCTTTTTTTCGCACATAAACACCACTTGAAAGATGTTTCCCTTTCTGTCTGGGAAAAGCACGTGCCCGCGATCCGGCTTTATGAGAAAATGGGTTTTCAAAGCGATGGTTTCTATTGGCAAAGCTCCACTCGGTGGTTGCGTCCCAGGCGAATGATCACAATGAAAATTAATCTCAAAGAAAAATCATGATCCTTTCTTTTTCTGAATGCGAACGTAAGGTCTTACAGATCATTACCCGGAAATTTTTGACTCATGAACCTGTGAGCATTAGCGACTGTCATTGGATACGCGAACATGAATCTTTAGTTTTAGATACTCTACAATCATTAAAGCTCCTGCTTTTTGCCTATCCCACACTGAAAGATGTTTTTCAAGAGGATTCATCCCCTACTCTTCTGTATCAAAAATCACTTACCAGTTACATGCTGTCCTTGGAGCAAACCACGCTTCAGTTTCAATGTCTGAAAGATTGGATCCAAATTTGTTTCGAGAGCAATTTCGATTTTATTTTGCTTCGAGGCCAGGCTCTTTCGCTTGAGTATTATCCGGATCCTAATTTAAGACCTTCGTGGGATATTGATATTTTGATTCGAAGTCAAGACACAGAACAACTTGCCTCCGTATGTCAAACTCAAGGATTGATCCAGCGGCAAAATATTGGAGAATTAAATTATTTTCGCAGCGGGCCACTCTCAATGCACCTCGATGTTCATACCGATCTTTGGTACGATCCCCGAATCGAAGACCTTTGGATGAGGTCACCTGTAATTTTCAGAGAAAATATTTCATTCCGAACCTTATGTCCTGAAGATCTCTGGGTCCATCTGATCGCTCATTCAATGATGCATCATGCAAGATTTTTACCTGCGGATCTTATTGATCTAATGTTGCTCGTGGAACAACGCAACCTGGATTGGACACAAATTGAAGCTCGCGTCCGAGGTTCATGGATCAAAAACGCAACTCATTTGGCCCTGCAGTCGTTAAAGAATGCTTTTCAAATTACTATCCCCAAAGCTGCGCTCGAGCTCTTTAAACCCACTGGAGCGCAAGCCATCTCCTGTTTTATCTTGGCGCACTGCCTTCAACCCTATGAACGCACCGTTGTAGGCCATCTGTTACGACCTTTTGCTATCCAAGGTTGGAGACGCCGATGGCAATTTATTTGGAATCAAATCCTGCCCTCGGATGACTTTTTAAAGATGCGGTACCAAATCAAATCCCGGGGTCAGCTTTTTCAATGGCGTTTATTTCGCCCATTCGTATTAATCATGAAAATGATCACAAATGTTCTCCGACTCGCAATACAAGCTTGTTTTAGATGTGGAACCAAGGCGACTTCATGAATTCTTCACCCATAATGATGGTAGCATCCGGACTCGTAAAATCATTTCCAGATCGATGCAAGTCCTCCTTTAAATTTTGGCATTCCCACAAGCGGATTACGGTTCTGAAATCAATTGATCTCAAGATTTACTCAGGAGAAATTATTGCCTTACTTGGCCCAAACGGCGCTGGTAAAACAACGCTTTTTAGATTGCTTTCGGGTTTACTGATGGCTGAGCAGGGGGAAATTTCTTTTTATGACAGAGGCCGGCGAATCTCAACACCCCAGCACCATCTGCGAGTAGGCCTTCTGCCTGATACCGAAAGATCGTTTTATTGGAGACTTACAGGACGTCAAAATTTGGATTTCTTTGCGTCTCTAACTCAGATGGATTCTCATGAAATCAAGCCAAAAATCGAGGAAGCGATCCAACGATTTGGTTTATCTTATATCGACCGACGTTACCTAGAATTTTCTGCGGGGATGAAGCAACGGCTTTGCCTGGCGCGAAGCTTTATTCAAGAGCACGATTTACTTCTACTTGATGAGCCCACAAAAAGCCTAGATCCTGAATCCGCGGCAGCTCTGCGTTCATTAATTCTTAAGGATCAAAAAGAAAATCCGGAACGCACCATCTTCTTTTCCACTCATCTGCCTTATGAAGCTCAGAGCTTAGCCTCTCGGATTATTATTCTGACAAGCGGAAAAATCACTGCCCAAGGTTCTTTTTCGGAACTCCAACGGCTTTTTGGCACAACGGAATCATCTCTTGAAGACATTTATCTTAACGTTCAACGGAATTGGCGATGATACTGATTCGAAGAATCTTGGTATTCTTTAAACGTGATTGGATCGAGCGAACAAGTTACCGAAGCGCTTTTTTCCTGGAACTTGCAGCCATTCTCGCTCAACTCTTTGTATTTTTTCATATTCAAAAGATTTTTATTTTAGATGAGAGACACGGAGCAACTCTGGGAACGTCTTCTTACTTCACTTTTGTTCTGCTTGGATTAGCCTTTTCCGGACTTCAGTCATTTGCGCTTTACAGTTTCGCCAATGCCCTGCGTCACGAGCAGGTTGCCGGAACTCTCGAAGCCATTCTCTTGTCCTCCACACCTGTGAGTTCGATTCTTATTTATGGTTCACTCTATCAACTCCTAATGCAATCTCTACAGATCGCTGTTTATCTTGGTCTTGGTTTTTTTGTTTTTGGCGTTGATTTGCACCAGGCAAATTGGGCTGGAGGCATTCTGGCGTCACTGCTCACCATCACCTCACTCATGGGCCTTGGACTCATTTCAGCCGGATTTATCTTAGTGCATCAAAAAGGTGACCCTCTACAGCTTGCGCTAAATACATGCGGGAAACTTTTAGGCGGAGTCTATTTTCCTGTCACGGTCTTGCCAACATTTCTGAAATCGCTATCTAACTGGATCCCTCTTGCTCACTCGCTCAATGCATTACGACAGTGCCTTCTGAATGGAGCAAGTATTCGCGCTATTCTTCCTGATTTGTTATTTCTCCTTTACGCGTCTCTTATTCTTATTCCACTGGGGATCTGGTATTTCAAACGATCCTTTCACCAAGCTCTTCGAGATGGGACGCTGAATTTTTATTAACCCTATGAAACCTCCTACATTCGCAATTCTCGGCGCTGGAATATCAGGCCTCACTCTGGCCTGGAAATTAGCTGAAGCAGGCTGCCAAGTTACCGTGTTTGAAAAAGAGAATCAGGTTGGCGGCCTTGCATCCACCATTTCAAATGAGCACGGGTTTATTGATGTCGGACCGCATACTTTTTTCACGGAAGATCGGGAACTTCTTTCAAATTTTGAGACTTTGATGGGAGAGGACATTTTGACTTGCACTCGCTCGGTGACGCTTAGTTTTCGAAACGGATTAGTCCGTTACCCTTTCCAGCCTCAAGACTTACTTAAAAGCATGGGAATCTTCAATGCGATACACATTTTGATCAGCTATCTCAAGCAGAGACTAACTCTGCGGAGCTCAAGGGACACACTGACCGAGAATAGTTCGCTTGAACCCTGGCTCATCCGCCAATTCGGCAGAGCGCTTTATGATTCATTTTTTAAACCTTATACTGAGCAATTCTGGCAAATTTCGGCAAATGAATTATCGATCGATGCCATACCTAATCACACGCGCTTAAGTTTTGCCAATGCCCTCAGTTCTTTGTGGCGTAAAAAATCAGAAAAAAATCCTTCCCTGATTGACCGAGAAAAACTTCCCACCTATTACCCCCGTAATGGATTTGGTCAAATTGCGGAACGCATATCGACCAAAGCTACGAGCTTAGGGGCAACCCTTTTACTCAATTCGCACATCCTTCAAATTCACCCATTATCTGATCACACTTTCACCCTGGATTGTAAGCAGAATCAGATACAGCAAGCCAAACATTTTGATATTCTCATTTCCACGATCCCTATTTCATCCCTAGCCGATTTATTGAACCATCCAAATCACGAACTTATAAGATCAAGCGCAGGAGGTCTCCATTACCGCCCGCTTCTCGTATTAGCTCTTGTGTGCAGCAAGCAAGATCTGCTTCAAGGTCAACAATACCGATATTTTTTAAACCGTCCCTATCACCGAATTTTCGAAATGCCTAAATTTTCGCCAGCCTCGGTAAAGTCAGGACAGAACTTAATTGGAATAGAACTGCCGGTCCGCAATCTGTCAGGTAACTGGCTGCGTAATGCCGCAGAACTTTTAAAACCCTGCCTTCCTTCTCTCAATCACGACCTTGAGTTAGAACCCACACAGATTGCTGATTGTTTTCTCATTAAAGCATCACACGCCTATCCCGTTTACAGGCAAAACTATCAAAGCGATTTGAAGAAAACGATGCGCTATTTGAGTCAGATTCCAAACTTGTACTCCCTCGGTCGTTCGGCTGAATTCCGCTATATGGATTCAGATCAATGCATGCGCCGCGCAATAAACCTAGCAAGACATCTGACAAACCAAGAGATAAACCGATAAAATCAATGCCATCCATTGCTTCTCAACAACAACAGAATGACTGGATCCAATACTGGAACCATGAAAAAACATGGACTTATCCTTATCTATATGAAACTAATGCCTCCATTTTTTTTGATAAACTTCAAAAGTATTTTCCGATCTCAAACGCAGAACGAATATTGAATATTGGAAGCGGTCCGGGTTTCCTTGAATTGAAACTCTCGCCTTTTTGTCTAAACATCACCGGTGTTGAAGTTTCAGATTTCATGCTTAAAGAAAGCATAAACCGGTGCCGATCCCGCACTAATGTCAACTTCTTAAAGCACCCTGAACCTTATCTGAACTACGGATTTCTTTCTCCAAATGCGTACGATATGATTTTATGCGTAAGTGTTCTTCAGTATTTCAAAGATCTAAATGAAGTGCGTTCCTTCCTCGGTTCCCTCTTAAAACTATCTAATCCGAACACCAGGATCCTTTTTGCTGACTTACCTCAAGAACGAAATTTTTTTCAAGACGTCTTAGACTTCTTCATTTCAATTAAAAATGCCTTCCAAGGGCGCTACGCAACCCGATTCATTAAAATGGCTATCGGAAACGTTCAACGGATGATCAAATATCGTCGTCATGCCCAAAAAGCTCCTCATCTTTTTTTTGCGAAAGATGAGCTGGAAGCTATTTGCCGTGAAATGAACCTTAAATTTCAGTGGTTTGACGAACCATTTTCCATTGTTCCTAATCGACTCAATTTACTGATTCGAATATGAAACCTGAAACATTAGAAAAAAACCGTTATCAGACAACCAATTTTCCTCTACGCACACATTGTCGTGTATGCGAAACTTCTCTTGTGCCTTTTTTAGATCTTGGGAAAATGCCCCTTGCAAATGCCTTTATCAAACCCAGCGAAGCAGAAACTGAATATTTTTTCCCTCTTCAGTGTGGCGTCTGCTTGAACTGCGCTCTGCCTCAACTTCTTTTCCAACCCGATCCAGAGCAGTTGTTTCATCAGGAATATCCTTTTTTTACAAACTCCTCATCACGCATGACTGAGCATTTCAGATTACTTGCCAGTGAGTCTTCAACACGTTTTTTGACCATGAAACAAAGCCCCTTTGTGATCGAGATCGGCTCCAATGACGGAACCCTCCTTTCATATTTTAACGGTCATGGAATACGCCACCTCGGAGTAGAACCCTCGAAAAATCTGGCAGAAACGGCAAACCATAGAGGGATTTGCACGATATCACGTTTTTTTAATTCTCAAACGGCTCAAGACATTCAAGCCTCACATGGCAAAGCGGATCTGATTCTTGCCGCCAATACTTTTTGCCATATTCCCACGACTAATGATCTTTTTACCTCCATAAAATCTCTTCTGAAAGATGACGGTGTATTAATTTTTGAGGATCCTTACTTAGGAGATGTTCTAGAACTCAATTCCTATGACCAAATTTACGACGAACATGTTTTCCTTTTTTCGCTGTACTCCGTAGAATGCATCGCAAAACGTCACGGCCTTTTTGTCTTTGATGTTGAAAGACTCGAAACTCATGGCGGCTCTTGCCGATACTATTTATCTCCTAATCGAAACGAAATCACCAGCCAACGTCTGATAGATCTTCGAAATCAAGAGCGATCCGCAGCAATGAATCAAATTCAAACTTACCGCGCCTTTGAAAAAAGGATCCAGAAATCGCGCCATGATCTCTGCGTACTGCTGAACCAACTTAAAAAACAAAATCGGCAAATTTCTGGTTACGGGGCAACCTCAAAAAGTACAACCATACTAAATTTTTGTGACATCGGTCCTGATCTCATTTCTTATATTTCTGATTCCACTCCATTGAAGCAGGGCAAATTAACCCCAGGAACTCATATTCCGATTGAATCACCGGAATATTTTCATTCTCACAAGCCAGAATATGCCGTAATATTTGCTTGGAATCATTTGAAAGAAATTGAGGTTAAAGAACAAGATTTTCGGCACGCTGGAGGAAAGTGGCTGGTTCATGTACCTAAGGTCCATATTTTATGAAGACTGATGCCTTCATGAGTCTATTAAGACAATACTTTGCTCATAAAACCATTATGATCACCGGGGCCTCAGGTTTTATCGGCTCCAAGCTTATGGATGCACTGGCTGCCTTCTCGTGCCAAATCATCGGTGTCTCTAGAAATCTCTCCAATAGGCCGATCACCACTTCAAAGATAGCTTGGGTGGCATGGCCTACAAACGAAAGTGAATGGAAAAATATTCTGACTGAAGCGGATATCATTTTCCATCTTGCGGCACAAACCAGCATGGAACAAGCTAACCGCGATCCGACAAATGATTTTAAATCGAACGTTCTACCTGTTCTTTCAATGATTTCTTCAATCCAATATTTCCAAAAGAGAATTGATCTTGTTTTTACATCAACGGCTTCGATTTACGGCTGTCCATCTCAGCTACCCGTCGACGAATCATTCCCCGATCATCCCCAGACAACTTATTGCCTTCATAAGAAACTAGCCGAAGATTACTTACACGCTGCCGTTCTTCAAAAAAAGCTTTCGGTAATTTCGATGCGATTGAGTAACGTCTACGGACCTGGTGCGTCTTCCAGCTCCCCTGACCGTTCAATCTTAAACAAAATGATTTCATTTGCTGCTGAGGGAAAAACCCTCGAGGTTTTCGATCAGGGTTCGGAAATAAGAGATTACATTTTCATCGATGATGCGATCACCGCATTACTGCTGGCTGCCAGCTATTGCAAAGAGGCCCAGGGGCAAACCTATGTTCTAGGCTCAGGCTTTGGGACATCCATTCTAAGTGCCGTGCAAATGATTACGCGAGTTGCCAAGGACCTCGGTTTTCCTTCGAGTACTATCAAGCATACAACACCCACAACACGCTTAGGAATCAACCAACGAAATTTTGTCGCAAACAGTCAAAAATTTATAACCTTGACCGGATGGGAAGTTCAAACAGATCTACAGAAAGGCATCGAGAAAACATTTCAAGCAATCCAGGATAAGGTTATTGTATGAGCCAGCTAAAGCCCATTTTAATCACAGGAGGCCTTGGTTACGTAGGATCTCGCCTTATTGAACGCATGTGCGAAAAGGCACCCAAGCAGGAAGTCTTCGTGATCGACCGGAAATCCATTAAAACGTGCCCTTTCAATCAATTTTTAAAAGAAAACCGAAATGTGATCTTGATTCCTAAAGACATTTTTTCAGCAGATCTCGGTCAACTCATTTCCGAATCCTCTTGTGTGATTCACTTAGCAGCCAGCGTCTATCCAGAAAAGAGCATCGAAGATGAGGCTGCTACCTTTAGGAACAACGCCGCAGGGACTCGCCTTGTAGCCGAAGCTTGCGCGAATACAAATACCCCAATTATTTTTCCATCAACCACCAGCCTGTATGGGTTTACAGGAGCGGATCTTAACGAAGAAACGCCTCAAGAATTACTGCGTCCTCATACCCCCTACGCAAAATCTAAATTGGAAGCTGAAAAGACCCTTCATGCCTTAGGAAATAGCCAGGGCCTTCAATTTCTCATTTTTCGCTGGGCAACAATTTTCGGCCCTTCACCCGTCATGAACTATTACACTGCGGTGAATCGATTTTGCAAAGAAGCTTATGAACAGAAGACTGTAACCCTTTGGAAAACAGCTCTCACACAAACGCGACCTTATCTTGATCTCGAAGATGCGATTGCGAGCATTTTTTTTGCGCTTAAGCACAAACTTTTCTTAAATACGATTTTTAATGTATCCACCTGTCACTTAACCGCTTATGAAATTGCTCACAAGATCAACGAAGCAATACCAGTAGAAATCAGAACGAATACGAGCCCGGCCATGAGCGATTCCAGTTACAACGTTTCAAATGATCGTTTATTATTTCACCGATTTATTTATCGTGGGAATATTGATCGAGGGATTCGAAGAGTTTTGAGTCGATGTGAATCAGATCACCAACATTCATCAGGCACCTCAGCGAAGAAGAGCCACTAGCTAACTTAAAGCTTGCGCGCGTATGCTGTCATGGAAGATCCGCGTATCACTTTTCCACCAGTGATATGGTAAATCATCTCAAAAAAGCAATACCACAGATGCCGGCGTAAAAGCTCAAGAGCCGTTCCGGTTTGACGTGGAATTCCATTTTTGATCGACAGCACCTCAAACCCAGCTTTCTTCAATAAGCCCCTCATTGTATCAGGGCTGTAATCAAAGAGATGGCGGGGCGGATTCATGAGAAAAAAATGGCCAAGTTTAAAGCGGTCTAACCAAACATCAATGGAAGCCGACTGATTGGGAACTCTTAATACAAGTAAGCCGCCTTTTTTTAAAAGTGAAAACGCCTTTTGTAAAACCTCAAGCGGATTGGGTACGTGCTCGAGAACATACCAAAGGGTTACCACATCATATAAATGGCCTGTTTGAAATTCCTCCAGAACACCTTCATGGATTTTAAGATGCAATTTTTTTCGTCCATGAAGGACGGCCTCAGCAGAGGGTTCTACTCCCCAAGTTTCCCAACCCTCTTGACGCATTAAGTCCAAGAAAAAGCCCATGCCGCATCCAATATCAAGAATTGTAGGAGGATCTCCTAACTGGATGGTTTTACTAGCCACAAAAGCACGAATCGCCTGAAGTCCTTCACGGTAGAATATCTCGGCCATCTGTTTTTGCCAAAGTGGAGCAGATTCCGAGGGAAAGTAATTCTCATAAAAGTGCATTAAACCTCTGCGATCCGGACGAGGATTTGCAAATACAAGGCAGCAATGCACACACTGCACGATTGGAATCTGATGTTCAAGGAGTAAACGCTTAAAGGATTGCCCGCCGCAAAGAGGACAATCAATGGTCTCTAAATTAAAACCGCCTTGATATTTTAAATTTTCAAGAGGTACGCCAGAATTATTCGCTTTCGGCATTTTGATTTTAATATCCAAATGATTACAAATGTGCGTATTTAAAAGACCTGAATTATTACGTCTTAACCTCTAAAAAGTTAAACTGTATTGCTACGACGGATCAATAAATCAAGGTCCTCTTTAAAGGGTGTGATATCCGTCAACCCCTCTGAGGGAATTAGTTTGCGCATTTTTATATATATCAAAACCCCCATCAATCCGCTAAAACCTAATACAAAAACGCTGTGCAATGGAATCATAGAGCACCCAGCGCTGAAAATCAGAACTCCGGATAGAGCCGCTAAACCTGCACCCATTTCGCGAAACACCGTGGCAAAAATTGAATTTCGAGGTAGGGACAACATTTTTTTTGCCTCTTGAAAGCAAAGAAAAGTTCCAAGAACCTTACTGACATAAAGGGGAAGAAACATCCCTTGAATCCCATAACCGCGCATCATCCAAAGCAAAATAACAAGCACACAACCTTCGAGTGCCAGAATCTCCGTAAGCTTGCGAAACCTTCCAAGTGAATAGAGTAAAGTTTGTGGCGGACTTTGCAGCGCACGAATCATGCCATAGAAACACATGGCTTGACACATGGGAACCGCAGGTATCCACTTATCACCCGCTAAAAGAGGAATCAGTCGGGGTGCTAGAGCTGCTAATCCGAAATTAAACGAAATCGAAATTAAAGTGACTCGGTGAAAATATTCACGAAATGTTTGAATCACTCGGCTCCGATTGGATTCGAGCTGGGCAAAAGCCGGAAACATCACGCGAGAAGTATACTGCACACCATAGGTGACGATAAAATTAGACCAATTAAAGGCTAAATAATAAAATCCCAAGGTCTCAAGGCCTAAATACCTCCCGCCCCAAATCAAAGAAATTCGAGACACGAGCAAATATAGAAAAGTCACCAAAAGTCCCCAGAGAGATTTGTGTAAAATTATTTTTGAGAGGTCGGTATCCCAACGCGCGCTCCAAACCCTTCTTTTCAAAATATGCAAAATGAGCGACCTTACCCAATAGTTTCCAATTGCCACGGTGAGTAAACTCCAATAATGAAAACCACTGAATGCCATGATAAGAGCAAGAAAAGAAGATGAAAGCTGGGCAATCAATTCCGGCCAAAAAAAGCGTTCAAAAAGAATTTTTCGCTTCAAGACAACCACGGAACGAAAGCCAATGGCATTGGCTAGCGCCGTGAGTGCAATCACCCGAAGCGGCCAAAGCAGACCGGGTTGATTTAAAGAGGCAGAGATCACCCCCGAACCCGCCCAAAAAATGACAAGAGTACACGAAGCGATTAGAATCCTCAAAGATAATCCAACCGACAAAATGCGTCGCAGGCTAATACCACGGATCCGCGTAAGAGCATCTTCCATTCCAAAATCAGAAATCACCATAATCATGGCTAAAAAAGTTTCGCAAAGCGCATAAATACCGAAGTCGCCAGACTCCAAATAGCGATACAGCATCAAATAAACAAAGAATGCCAAGGCTCTTTTAACAAGCTGGATTCCAAAAACAGAGCTGATGCTACGTAGAGTTTTTTCGCGGAGAGATCGTTTTCTTGATCGGTATCGTTCAGTAGCAGAAGGGCGATATTTGGTCATCATAAGAATAGTGCTTTAAAGATCGGCTATTCTCACCCATTCTTCACTTCATCAGATCCTAAGTCATTTATGTGCGATTCTGTAAGGAAACAGCAGGCAGGTAAACGTTGACTTTGTCGCGACGCCACCAAGCTCCGGTCTTTTGCTTCTCTGACCAGGTGCTGAACTCATAACGGTAAAGGATCGCTTGAATATACTTAGGCGGTCCTTCAGGAAAGGGATTCTCTGATAACAAGCGAAGAACTGGTTTAGAACCCTTGAGAAGGCGATCTGCCAAGCGCAGAATCCAGGTATTTTCATGATAATTCGACATTGCAGCCAGCCAGCACTGCCAATCAAGGCGAGGATTGTGCGAAGTGATCCAGGGCAAAAACTTACTTGGATTTCCAGGCTTAAATGCAAACTCATAAGGAAACCAAACAAATCGATTATTAGAACCTTCTATCACAAGCTCATAACGCTCGCGCGGGACTTGCCCAAAAAGACCATAAGTATTGAAAATTCCAAGAGGCCTAAGGATTTGATTTCCAGGTTTTAGCATCGCTTCAAGCCCGCCCCATCCCAAAGCCCGAGGAACCTCATGTGCAGTTCCCAAAACTGCAAATATCAAAATAGAAACTCCAATGATTGATGACTTATAACCAAGCTCGGTTCTAAAAGATAAATTGATGACCCGCGTAAAGCTACGAAGTGCCCACTTTGGAAGTTGTTCGTCAGCTAAAAGAATAAAAGATAATGAGATGACAAGCAGGTTAAGGAATCCACAATTACCGAAAACCATCATTACTGTCTGTTCCAGAACAAGAAGTGCATCGTCAACCAGCGCGAAGTGGGCTCCGACACCC
>CAZOOM010000058.1:0-17502 GCA_964581425.1 uncultured bacterium
GAAGGTTAGACGAGGAAATCATGGAAACCTTAAAAGGAATCGGAGTCTCGCCCGGCGTCGCGATTGGAAAAGCGTCGGTTTTTATTTCTGAAGATTACTTTAATGTGCCTTCACGCACGGTTCTCGCGGAACACATCTCAAAAGAAATCGCGCGTTTTGAAGATGCCTTGACGCAAACCCGCGCCGAAATTCTCGGAATCCGCAAAAAAATCTCCGGTCAAATCGGCCGAGAAACTTCTGATATTTTTAATGCCCACTTGATGATTCTCGAAGACCGCACTTTGATTGAAGATGTCATTGCGATTATCAAAGAAAGGCAAGTGAACAGCGAGTATGCCTTCACGGTAGTGATGCAGCGGTACTTTACGGCCTTTTCTCAAATTGATGATGAGTATCTAAAAGAGCGCATTGCGGATATTAAAGATATTGGTCGGCGTCTTTTGAAAAATCTTTTTGGGGAAAAACAGTCTTACGTTGATCTTAAAGAAAATCGCGTGATCGTGGCCCATGATTTGTCGCCGTCAGATACTGCCACGATGGATAAAAATAAACTACTCGCCATTGTGGCGGAAGTAGGTGGCCCGACTTCTCATATGGCCATCTTGAGCCGCTCGATGGAAATTCCTGCGGTGGTGGGAACAGACGGAGCAACGCTCAAGATTCAAACCGCGGATACGGTGATCGTTGATGGAACGCACGGGGTTGTGATTATTAATCCTGATGTTGCGACGATTGAGGAATACACGCAGCGCGGTTACAGAATTACCGAACAGATCACGTTACTTGATAAATTGCGTGATCTTCCTGCGGAAACTAAAGACGGCCGCAGGATTTCTCTAGCCGCCAACATTGAATTTCATGATGAAATTCCTTCGGTCCATTCTCATGGCGCTGATGGAATTGGTCTTTATCGCACGGAATATTTTTACATGAACCGAACTGACCTTCCAAGTGAAGACGAGCAGTTTCGGGCTTACAATCAAGTTGCGGAGCGCATGCGCGGACGGTCGGTGATTATCCGAACTCTTGATCTTGGCGGCGACAAATTTCTTTCATCCCTGGATGTACCTCATGAAATGAATCCCTTTTTGGGATGGCGCGCCATTCGATTCTGTTTGACTCGGGTAGATATTTTTAAGGTTCAGCTGCGCGCCATTTTGCGAGCCAGTGTGCATAAAAATTTGAAAGTCATGTATCCCATGATTTCCAATGTGGAAGAGGTGCGCAAGGCCAATGAAATTTTGCGTGAGTGCAAAGAAGAGCTTTCTCGAGAAGGTTATAAGTTTGATGCGGATATTGAAGTCGGAGCTATGATTGAAATTCCGTCTGCTGTTTTAATCAGTGATATCCTGGCGCTCGAGGTGGACTTTTTCTCAATTGGAAGCAACGACCTTATTCAATACACGCTCGCGGTGGACAGGGTGAATGAAAAAATTGCTTATTTATATGAGCCTACGCATCCCGCCATTATTAAATTAATCAAGCAAGTGATTGATAATGGACACCGGCATCAAAAATGGGTGGGATGCTGCGGTGAAATGGCCGGAGATCCTGCGATTTCGACACTTCTTCTGGGCCTTGGGATTGATGAAATCAGTGTGAGTCCGTTCATTCTTCCCAAGGTCAAAAAAGCGATACGCTCCATGAACTATGAACAAGCCAGAACCATGGCAGAGCAAGCGCTGACTTATCACACAGGCTCTGAAATTCGAAATTATTTAAATGAACAGCTCAGGCTGGTTGCGCCTGATTTACTTGAAGATTGAACGAGGGTTCCTTGAAAGTTATTTTGCTTTGTGCAGGTTATGCAACGCGATTATATCCACTGACTCAAGATCAACCAAAGGCCCTTTTGCCAATTCAGAATCGTCCGATCTTGGAATGGATTTTGGAAGAATTGCGTCCTTTAAAAGAAATCGATGCGGTTTACGTGGTTTCCAATGACCGTTTTGCTAAACATTTCTCTGCCTGGGCAGCCGGGCTTCATTTTCCTTGGAAAGTTGAAGTGGTGAATGACGGGACGACTACCAATGAGAATCGTCTTGGTGCGATTGGCGATCTAGCCTTTGTTTTGCGCAAATATGGTATTGATCACGAAGATATTTTAGTCATCGCTGGAGATAATCTGTTTAATTTTGATCTCGATGAATTTTTTGCTTTTTCGTTTGCCAATAGGCCGTATCCTGTGATTGCACTTTATGATGTTCAAAGTAAGGAACTTGCCAAGCAATACGGCCTTGTCCGTAAAAATGAGGAAGGAAAGGTCCTGGAGTTTTATGAAAAGCCAGCGAATCCGCCTACAACTTTGGCTTCCTGCGGGCTTTACTGGCTGCCCAAAGAGACCCGGCCATTTCTTGACAAGTATTTAAAGGAAGACAATAATCCAGACCAGCCAGGTCACTACATGCGCTGGCTGGCCCAGACAAGCGGGCTTTATTGTTCGAGCCTTAAAGGCATGTGGTTTGATATCGGCGACCTAGAATCCTACCGAAAAGCCAACGAAGTATTTCGACCGCGATCGGTTCAAGGAAAGGCGTAACAATCGTTTTCATTTCTGTCTCATGAGTTTTCTTTTGCACGAAGCAGAAGAAGGCCCTCAGAGAATCGCCATGATGCGAGGCGAAAAGGTTAAATAGAGCATCAAAAAATAAAAAGAGGTCAAGACCATGGAAAAAAACCGCCATTATTTTACATCTGAGTCCGTTAGCGAAGGTCACCCGGACAAAATTTGCGATCAAATTTCTGACGCGATTTTAGACGATTTTCTGCGCCAGGATCCTAAATCACGCGTAGCTTGCGAATGTCTTGTGACCACGGGAACACTTGTGGTTGCAGGAGAAATCACGAGCTCGGCTTATGTGGATATTCCTGCGGTCGCGCGCGGCGTGATCCGGGAAATCGGATACACCGATGCTTCCTATGGTTTTGATTACAAAACCTGCGGCATTTTGACATCGATCCAGCAACAGTCGCCTGACATTGCCATGGGCGTGGATACTGGCGGTGCTGGGGATCAGGGAATGATGTTTGGCTATGCGAGCGATGAAAGCGCAGAGCTGATGCCTCTTCCGATTGTATTTGCACATCAACTTATGAAAAAACTTGCTGAGATTCGCAAGTTAGGTGAAATTGGCTACCTTCGGCCGGATGCAAAGAGTCAGGTCACAGTGGAGTACGAAGGTAACACTCCGATCCGCGTTGATGCCGTGGTGGTCAGCACCCAGCATGATCCAGATGCCACTCAGGAGCAAATCGCACGTGATCTTAAAAAACATTTGATTCCAAAAGTGATCCCAGCCAAATGGCTTGATGCTAAAACCAAGATTTACATCAACCCTACTGGGCGTTTTGAAATCGGCGGACCTCACGGAGATACAGGACTCACAGGACGAAAAATCATTGTCGATTCCTACGGAGGTTTTGGACGCCACGGGGGCGGTGCTTTTAGCGGAAAAGATCCTTCCAAAGTGGATCGCTCAGCTTGCTACTTTGCCCGCTATGTTGCCAAAAATATCGTGGCGAGCGGAGTGGCAAAACGGTGCGAAATCCAAGTGTCTTACGCCATCGGAGTTGCCGAGCCGATTTCGGTGCGTGTGGAAACTTTTGGAACCTCTTCCGTTTCTGATGAAAAAATTTCCGCCGCGGTTCGCAAGCATTTTGATTTCACCCCGCGCGGAATCATCAAAAAACTGGATCTTTTAAAGCCTGTTTACCGTGCTACAGCCTCTTACGGGCACTTTGGACGTGATGAAAAAGGTTTTACTTGGGAACGTACGGACATGGCGGAAACTCTTAAAAAAGAATTCGGCCTTTCTAAAAAAGCAGGGTCATCCAAGATGAAACTTGCAGGGGTGCTTTAAATGACGACAGGACTACGCACGCCTATTTCGAAAAAATCAGGAGCAAAAAAAATGTCGGCTCAAAAGAAAAATGATTTTAAAGTCGCGGACCTTTCTTTAGCAGAATGGGGACGCAAGGAAATCGATATTGCTGAGAAGGAGATGCCGGGCTTGATGTCTCTTCGAAAAAAATATTCGAAGACGAAGCCGCTTCAAGGAGCTCGGATCGCCGGGTGTCTTCACATGACGCTTCAGACCGCAGTATTGATTGAAACCTTGATCGAACTCGGAGCTCAGGTTCGGTGGTCTTCGTGTAATATTTTTTCCACTCAGGATCATGCTGCCGCTGCGATCGCAGCACGCGGCATTCCAGTCTTTGCCTGGAAAGGGGAGACTTTGGAAGAATATGATTGGTGCGTTGAGCAAACCATTGAATGGCCTGACGGAAAAGGCCCAAATATGATTTTGGATGACGGCGGAGATCTTACGCGAATGATGCACGAGCCCCGCTATGCATCGCTCATGAAAGAAGTTCGCGGTATCTCTGAGGAAACCACGACCGGTGTTCACAGTCTTGTAAAAATGGCCAAGGAAAAAACTCTGAAGTGCCCAGCCATTAATGTGAATGACTCCGTCACTAAGTCCAAGTTTGATAATCTTTACGGTTGCCGGGAATCGCTTGCAGACGGCCTGAAGCGGGCAACGGGTGTGATGGTTGCGGGCAAGCTTGTGGTGGTTGCAGGATACGGGGATGTAGGTAAAGGATGTGCTCAATCCATGCGCGGTTTTGGTGCGCGTGTTGTGATCACAGAAATCGATCCCATTTGTGCACTTCAAGCTGCTATGGAAGGTTATGAAGTCCGGACTATGGATGAGATGGCCCCGATTGGAGATATTTTTGTCACCGCTACCGGTGTTTGTGACATTGTTACGATCCAACACATGAAGCGCATGAAAGATCAGGCGATTGTGTGTAACATTGGTCACTTTGATATTGAAATTGATGTGGCAGGGCTTAAAGCCTTTCCTAAAATCAAACATCTTAATATCAAACCGCAGGTGGATAAATGGATCTTCCCTGATGGGCATGCCATTATCCTGCTGGCTGAAGGACGGCTTGTAAATCTTGGCTGCGGTATGGGACACCCATCGTTTGTGATGAGCAACTCTTTCACAAATCAGGTGCTTGCGCAGATCGAACTTTTCCATCATTGGAAAAAGTATCCCATCGGTGTGACCTGCCTTCCGAAGCAACTAGACGAAGAGGTGGCGCGTCTTCATCTCGATAAATTAGGGGTGAAGCTCGAAACCTTGACTGCTAAACAATCGAAGTATAGCGGACTTCCTATGGAAGGACCGTACAAGCCAGATCATTATCGTTATTAGACAGTAGTATTTCGAATAAAAGCGATATTTAAAAAAGGCCTCCTTTTGGAGGCCTTTTTTAATGAGAAGAAATTTCCTTCAGGTTTGATTGACCGAACTGCGGCGTACGCTGGCACCCTGAGGTTTGGGTTTCCATCTTCGGTGAACCCAGGTCCACTGATCCGGGTGGGCTAAAATCTGTGTTTCTAAAATAGCATTGAGTTTGCGGGTCACTGCAATTTCATTTCCCAACTCAGATGCGTTGACAGGAACAATCGGTTCAATGTGAATTTCGAATTCCCAAGGACCCTTTCGAACACAGTATGCTGGAAGAAGCGCACATCCTGTTTTAAAAGCAAAGCGTACCGGGATGGAAGTGGTTGAAGTGGCCTCGCCAAAAAATTCTACCCAAAGACCGTCCGGGCCTGCCCACTGGTCTGTCAAAATGGCGACAATATGATTTTTCTTGAGGTTCCTCATGACTTCGCGAGCGGCGGCATCTTTATGAATCACAGAAAGACCGGTAAGCGTTCGGAGTTGCTTAATTTTTTTATCGAGGTAATAGCTTTTGATGGTCTTGACCACAGTGGATGCAGCATAGCCTGTCATTAAGGTGAGGAAAGCCAGATATTCCCAGGATCCCAAATGAGAAATGACAAACATGGCACCTTTCCCGCCGCGAAAGGCTTCATCAAGATGTTCCTGGCCAATGACTTTAAAAAAACGCTTTGGATTTTTCAGGACTTTACGGATTAAAAAAAGCTCGACCACAGAGGTTACCATATGCTCAAACGATTTCCAGATTAAGTGATCTTTTTCTTGATCTGAAAGTTGATCGCCAAAAGCACGGCTGAGATTTTGGTAAGCAATGTCACGGCGCTTTCTAAAGAGGAAGTAGGCGAGATTTCCGATGCGGCATGAAATCCAGTGGATCCATGCAAGCGGTAGGGGAGAGATGAGAGTCATAAAAATCATGACAATGGCATACTCAAACCAATATCGAATGCGAAGTAGCATAGATTTTCCGGGCTAATGAATTATGAAATAATATTTTGAATGAAAACGAGTAAGGGAACAGGTAGTAATCCCAAAAAGAGAACACCGGCAAGACAGAAGATCAAAGCTGTCTTCAGGGATAAGGGAAGCGGGATGGGATTTGAGTCTGCAGCATTTTCAAGGTACATGGTTCGGACAATCCTGAAATAATAATAAGCGGCAATCGCGCTATTCAGCGCTGCGGCAATCGCAAGAATAAAAATTTTGCTTTGAATCACTGAGGCAAAAAGAAAGAACTTTCCGATAAATCCAGCCAATGGAGGAAGGCCAGCCAGGGATAAAAGAAACAAAGTGAGGCTGAGCGCTAAAATAGGTGATCGCTTGGCCAATCCTGCATAAACACTGAGATCATTTTTATCGCTTTGATTTTCCACAGCCAAGACTACTGAAAATGCCCCTAAGTTGGTAAGGGTGTAGACCACGAGATAAATGAGAAGGCTGCGCAATCCTAGCAATCCGAATACCGCAATTCCCATCAGCAAGTAACCTGCTTGAGCAATACTTGAATAGGCAAGTAAGCGCTTGATATTAGTTTGAAGAATGGCCGTTAAATTTCCTATCGTCATGGTGAGGATCGAGAGGACAATAATCACAGACTGCCACTCGGCTTGGAGGGCAGCAAAGCAGACTCCAAGAACACGAATCAGAACCAGAAAACCAGCTGCTTTAGGAGCTACGGTTAAAAAAGCAGTCACCGGTGTTGGAGCAGCTTCGTAAACATCCGGGGCCCACATGTGAAACGGGGCCATGGAAATTTTGAATCCTAGTCCGACCATAAAGAAGATCATGGCAAGAGAAGTGATAGAGGTGTAACCAGGGTTTATAAGTGTGGGATAAATGGTGAAAAGATCAATCGAGCCTGAAAGCCCGTAAAGAAGCGACATGCCATAGAGCATGACTGCGGAAGCTGCACTTCCGAAAAGAAGATATTTTACAGCAGCTTCTTTAGAACGAGCGTCCTTTTTCAAAAGTCCGACCATGAGATAAGAAAGCAGTGAGACGAATTCAATCGACAGATAAATCATGAGCAAGTTGACACTCGCGGCCATCATGATGAGCGCAAACGTCATAAAAAGAAAAAGCGTGTAATATTCCCCTTCGTAAAGCCGGGGAAGATGGCGGTAGCGAAACGAGATCAAAATGGTAATCAGAGTGGCCAGAGGGATAAGGTGACCGGCAAAGCTTGTGAGATGATCAATCGAGAAAGCATGATAAAAAAGATAAAGCGTTTGAGCGGGAACGCGCTGGTGCGTGAGTAGAACATAACCTATCAGGGAAAACAGGGCAAGAAAACCCACGATGCGTTTTTGTTTCGTGACCAAATCTACGGCCAACGATAGAAATGCCGCTGCCAGAATAAATATTTCCGGCAGAAAATGGCGAAGGCTGTCGAAAGCGTTCACAACGGAAGTCCTCCCACTTGAGTCACAAACTGAGCGATCGTTGGTTTCATGATATCGAGGATCATTTTAGGATAAATTCCAATTCCTAAAATGAGAACCATCAGAGGTACCAGCGTTACGACTTCACGAAAGGAAATATCGGATAGCGTTTTCCATTTTTCATTGAGGGGTCCAAGTAAAACTTTTCGGATCATCAGAAGCAGGTAACTGGCAGCAAGAATAATTCCAATGCATGAAAGCATGGCTGCTGATTTGTGGGCTTGGAATGTTCCAAGAAGCACAAGAAACTCACTGATAAAACCGCTCAAAGCCGGAAGACCCAAAGAAGCCATGGTAAAGAAAATCAAAAACCCGCTGTAAGCCGGCATCTGTGCGCTAAGACCTCCAAAGGCTTCCATATCTCGCGTATGAGCACGGTCGTAAAGCACGCCGACTAATAAGAAGAGACCGCCGGTGATGGTTCCATGTGTGAACATTTGCAGCATGGCGCCGCTGAATCCGGTGGCTGTAAAGGCTCCGAGTCCAAGCAAAACAAAGCCCATGTGACTCACGCTGGAATAGGCCACCATTTTTTTGAAATCTTTCTGCGCCAATGCGACAAATCCGCCATAGATGATACCGATGATGGCTAGAAGGAGCATCCAAGGTTGAAACCATCTTGCAGCATCTGGAAGAATGGGGTAGCTGAAGCGAAAAAATCCGTAAGTTCCCATCTTAAGGAGGACGCCTGCCAGAATCACGCTGATGGGCGTAGGCGCCTCGACGTGAGCATCCGGCAGCCAGGTATGGAACGGCCAGATCGGAACCTTGATGGCAAATCCCAGAAAGAAAGCCATGAAGATCCATTTCTGAAACCCAATTCCAAAGTGAGCCTGAGTCAGAGTCAGCCAATCGAAGGTGTGTGTTTCACTTTGAAAATAAAGAGCCAAAATGCCTAGCAACATGAACAGACTTCCAAATAAGGTGTAGAGAAAGAACTTAATAGCCGCGTATTCTTTGCGCGGTCCACCCCAGATGCCGATCAAAAAGTACATGGGTACTAGCACCACTTCCCAAAAAACGTAGAAAAGGAAAAGGTCAAGAGCAACAAAGGTTCCGAGCATCCCGGTTTCAAGTAAGAGAAAAAGAATGAAGTATTCTTTGACTCTTTCTTTGATACCAAAAGAAGCGAGGCAAGCCAGGATGGAAATAATGGCGGTTAAGAGGACCATGGGAAGACTGATGCCATCTACGCCCAAGTGATATTCCACATGAATCTGAGGGATCCAAAGAAGTCTTTCCTCAAATTGCATTCCTGCAGTGTTGGTTTGAAAGTGTAAAAGAAGTAATAAGGAAAGAGCGCCGACAATTAAGGTGCTCAGCAAAGCCAGCGAGCGAAACCAAGACGTTTTTTGCTGGGGGATAAACGGTAAAATTAAAGCCCCAATCAAAGGCGTGAACACAATCCAAGATAATAGATGCGGCGACATAATTTCTCCTTCAGTTCAATGACAAGCAGTGTGCTGTCAGCCGAAAATTACTTCAATTGAAAGAAAATCAAAACAAGCGTTCCACAAAAAAGAATCAAAATATAATGTTGTACAAGTCCCGATTGAATGCGGCGAACCGTGGAACTTATTAACTGAGTGGCGTAACCCACGAGGTTCACCAATCCATCCACCAGATACTGATCAATCCACTGTTTGATCGCGCTGATCCGGATGGTCTTAAGGCCTGTTTGATTCACGAGCCCGTCTACCACATGTTCATCCCACCAGTAAAGGATCTTGCCCACAGACTGATAGGGTTTCACAAGGATACGCTGGTAGATTTCATCAAAATAAAATTTTTCAGAGGAAAGTTTATAAAGATAAGCCAATTTCTTTGAGAGAGCTTCGGCATAATTTTTCTTTCCAAGATAAAAGAGTGCCGCCAGAGCAATGCCTCCGAGACCCGCTCCAATCGAGCATGCAATCACAAAAAAATTGAGGGAAGAGGCCTCGTGTTCTCCATGGCCGCCCTGCATAAACGTTTGAAGCCAGTGATGCATAAAAGGCGATCCGGGGATGCCCACTAAAATAGAACCTATGGCCAAGACCCAAAGGGGTCCTGTCATTAGCGCAGGAGATTCGTGAGCATGGACGTGCGAGTCGCGTGGACTTCCAAAGAAAGCCATGAACACCAATCGAAACATATAAAAAGCTGTCATGAATGCAGTGGCCACTAACAAGTAAAAAAGAATATGATTTCCGGAATCAAAAGCCGCTAGCAGGATTTCATCTTTGCTCCAAAAACCCGAAAGTGGCGGAACACCGGCAATGGCTAGTGCGCCAATTAGAAAAGTAGCGGCCGTGTGTTTCATGGATCCAAAAAGTCCGCCCATTTTGCGAAGGTCCTGCGTGTGCGTTCCGTGGATCACACTTCCAGCGCCAAGGAACATCAGGGCTTTAAACCAGGCATGTGTCATCAGATGAAAAATACTGACATCGGGACGCTTGAGTCCAAAGGCCACCACCATAAATCCGAGTTGAGAAATAGTGGAGTAGGCCAGAACTTTTTTAATATCATTTTGTGTGAGTGCGATAAAAGCAGCCATGAGCGCGGTCACGGTTCCGATCATGGCAACTATAGGGAAAGAATTGGGGAGCATGAAAAAAATCGGAGCAGAACGAGCAAGCAGATAAACACCAGCTGCAACCATGGTGGCTGCGTGGATGAGTGCGCTTACTGGCGTTGGGCCTTCCATCGCATCTGGGAGCCAAACGTGTAATGGAAACTGTGCAGATTTTCCAATTGTTCCACAAAAAATAAAAAGAGCAGCCAGAGGCAAAAGAGGATGAGCGCCAGCAATGGCTGCGGGCAACTTGGAAAATTCCAGAGTTCCCAGCATCGAATAAACCATCATGATTCCGATAAAGAGTCCTATGTCACCCACACGCGTGGTGAGAAAAGCCTTTAAAGAAGCGTTGGCTGCAGAATCTTTTTCCTGATAAAAACCAATGAGGAGATACGAGCAAAGTCCCATGATTTCCCACGCCATAAAGAAAAGAAGAAAGTGATTGGCAATCACAACCGTGAGCATTCCGCTCATGAAAAGAGAAACGTAGGCAAAAAAGCGTGAAAATCTTTTTTCATCGGCCATATAGCCAATGGCGTAAATTTGGATGAGCGTTCCAATCACCGTGACCACGGATAAAAGAACAGCGGCAATGGGGTTGATAAAGCAGCCGAAACGGATGGCTCTCGTTCCCATCGGGAGCCATTCAAAGGCAGCTTCGATCGCATGACCTGTCTTAATGACTTCTGCCATGATGGGAAATGCGATGATGGCTGAGCAAACACTTGTAGTCACGGAAATCCAGCCAGCGGCTTTTTTAACGGTTTTTCCGAAAAGGATATTAATCGCAAAAGCAATCAATGGGAAAACAGGAATGAGAAAAATAAAAGAATTCATATCACCACTTGAGTAAATTAATTTCATCCGAATAAATGGATTTTTTAACTCGGAAAAGTGCGAGTACGATGGCAAGTCCAACTGCGGCTGCAGCCGCTGCCATCGCAATCACAAAAATCGCAAAGATTTGTCCTGTTACAGGATCCAAAGAGTTTGATCGTGAAAAGGCAACGAGATTGATATTCACGGCATTCAAAAGAAGCTCAATCGACATCAAGATTCCGATCAGATTCCGACGGACGAGAATTCCGAAAATCCCGATTGCAAAAAGGAAAGCGCTGAATCCCAAGAGATGAGAAAGGGGAATGATCATGAAATCTCCTTGTCCCGCTTAGCGACCATCAAGGCCCCAATCAAAACCACAATTAAAATGACAGAGATGATTTCAAAAGGGAAAACATAGGTTCCCATCAGAGCGGTTCCGATTTCAAAAATACCAGCCCGTGCATGAAGAGCTTCTGCCCTAAACGGCCAAGTGGGCCGGACCAGCAGTTTAAAAAGCGTAAGAAATACAAAAGCGGCTGCAAATAATCCTGGAAGCATCAGATGATTTTGATGGGCAATCCATTTTTCACCCATCTTTTCAGTCATCATGATAGCAAAGATAACCAGGGTCATGACTCCGCCGACATAAAGAAGAATTTGGATGACGGCAAGGAACTCTGCGTGCAGGGCCAGATAAATCCCTGCGACTCCAAGCAAAACCACAATTAAACAGAGTGCCGCATGAAAAATATTTCGGACAAGGACAACGCCTAAAGCTGCAAACACACTGACGGCCATGACCACGTAAACCAAAATGCGAACTAAGGGGATGAGTGTATCCATATTATTCCGCGAAAATGTATTGGCGTTTGTCCGGCCGGTAGCCAGAATTGATTTTAGAAAAAATCCAAAAAGAAAAAATGAGAAGTATGCTTGTGACGCTGATTCGGGTGACCGTATTGGGTAAATGATACCACAGTCCTGCAGCAAAAATATTGATCAAAGAAAGCGGGAGGAGGAATTTCCAAGCAAATCCCATGAGTTGATCCACGCGAAAACGAGGCAAAGTTCCGCGAAACCAAACCATGATAAAAATAAGCCCCATGGTTTTACCAAAAAACCAAATCCACGAGGGGAGAAAGACAGGTCCTTGCCATCCGCCTAAAAACAAAGTAGCTCCGAGTCCGCAAATCGTAAAAGTGTTTAAAAATTCAGCCATGTAAAAAAGAGCAAACTTCATTCCAGAATATTCTGTGTGGAATCCCGCCACAAGTTCAGATTCAGCCTCAGGAAGATCAAAGGGGGAACGGTTAACTTCCGCGGTGGCGCAAAGAAAATAAATAATAAAGGCGAGCAGTCCCCAGGGGGTGAAGATAAACCATTTGAGGCCGTGCCATGCGGCTTGAGATTCCACAATCGTGTGAGTGGATAAGGTGCCGGTCATTAAAATTACCGGCACTACAGAAAGGACCATGGGGATTTCATAAGAAATCATCTGCGCTACAGAACGCATGCCTCCAAGTAGAGAATATTTATTTCGAGATCCCCAGCTTGCAGTAAAAATAGCGATGGTTGTGGTGGATGATACGGCAATGAAATAAAGCAGGCCTACGTTCAGATCCACAGCTGTCATGTGTTTTCCAAAAGGGACCACGGCAAAGAGAAGAATCGCTGGAATTACACAAATAATGGGAGCCATGAAATGAAGAAAATGATCCGCCGTCAGAGGAACAATGTCTTCTTTGGTCAGCATCTTGATGCCGTCAGCAATGGGCTGCAAAAGTCCCCACTTGCCAACGCGGTTGGGACCAATTCGGTTTTGCATGCGGCCAATGACTTTGCGTTCAAAAAGAGTGAGGTACATCATGGTCACCGGGGCAATGACTGAAACAGCGAGAATGGGAATAGAGATCGAAATGATGACGACGGCCCAATCCGGAAGTACATGACCTGCGATGACAACGATCTTTTCCTTCAACTGAATGAAAATGGTTTCAAGTGGGTTCATGAAGCCGCCGGTGGTGGAGGTGTTGAAGGTTGTGCTTGAGTTTGTTTGGCTTTGAGTGCAGCCGCTTCTTGAGCCGCTTTTTCCTTGGCCTTGATTTGAGCCATGCGTTCGTCCACAACGCGCGCATCTGTGGGACGAATTTTTTGAAAATGCTCATTGGGTTTCAAAAGATCATCGCGGTGAAAAAGAAGAGACTCGATGCGCTGTGTGGAAGCAATTTCAAAGGTATGATCCATAAAAATTGCGTCAAAGGGACAAGCCTCTTCGCAAATCCCGCAATTCATACAAACCGTGAAATCGATGTCAAACACGGCTGGCCGCTTAAGGGGCTTCCCGTCTTTATCCGAATCACGGACAATATAAATACATTTTGGAGGACATTCCTTGGCGCAAATATCACAGGCCACACAGCGCATGTTCTCAGGTTTTTCATCATAAACCAGAAAAGGGAAGTTTCGGTAGCGTTCGATTTCTTTTAAGCGTTTTTCTGGATACTCGACCGTGAAGATTCCGCCCTCATCGGCTTTTTTAAAATAAGAAGCAATGAGCATTTTGAAAGTAATCCACATTCCCTTCAAAATACCGACACCGTAAAACATGAAACACCTTTTGTTTTTTTTGGGACCGGCAAACACTCAATGCCTGCCCCTAAAAAGCCAGACTGGTGACAGACAAGCAGTGAATGTCTGTCACCTATGGGACTAAAAATTAACGATCAACTTCTCCAAGCACAATATCGATCGAGCCTAAAATAATAATCGCATCTGCGATTTTGTGGCCCACACACATATCTTCAAGCACTGTCAAATTGATGAGGGAAGGTGCGCGCACGTGATAGCGCCACGGCTGCGGAGTTCCATCACTCACCACATAAAAACCAAGTTCACCTTTCGGAGCTTCCACACGGGCGTAAGATTCACCCACAGGTGGTTTGAAATTTCTGAAATTCTTGAAATAAGGCGCCATTTTTTTATTCATGATGTCGCCTTCAGGAATAGCTTTGAGGGCCTGCTCTAGGATCTTAAGGGATTCCCGCATTTCAAGAATGCGGACATAGTAACGATCATAGACATCGCCCTTGGTTCCGAGAGGAACTTTAAAAGAAAAACGCTTATAAATGGAATAGCCATCTACTTTTCGGATGTCGTAATTGACTCCTGAGGCTCGGAGCATAGGCCCTGTGATTCCTGCATTGATGGCAAGATCACGCGGAAGCACGCCCACATTTTGGCAACGCATGCAGAGAATTTCGTTTTTATTGAGCAGCATTTCGAATTCATCTAAAAAAGCTGGAAACTTTTTCACAATATTGCGAATTTCGTCCAAAGTTCCGGTTGGTAGATCACGTTTCACGCCGCCAAATCGAAAATAATTGCACATCATGCGCGAACCGGAAATGGCTTCAAAAAGATCGAGGATTTTTTCCCGCTCACGAAAAGCATAAAGCACGGGAGTGAAAAATGCGCCTAAGTCATTCAACATAAACCCAATCACGGAAACGTGATTCACGAGACGCGTCAACTCCGCCAAAATAACGCGGATAAATTCAGCGCGCTCAGGAACTTCGACCGAAGCCAGTTTTTCAATCGCAAGGGCATATCCGAAATTATTAGACATCGAGCAAAAATAATCCAAGCGGTCGGTGTAAGGCATGGATGCGGTGTAAGTCATGTTTTCTGCAATTTGTTCGTGGTTGCGATGAAGATAACCGATAACGGGCTTGAGCTGTGTGATGGTTTCTCCATCCATGATAGCGTGCATACGAAAGACGCCGTGAGTCGATGGGTGTTGCGGCCCAATATTGATTTCAAGCGTCTGTGTATCAGGAATCGGTTTGACGCTAATATTTAAACTTTCCATAATTTATAAAATTCCAAAAACCAAATTCCAATTTCCAAATGCTGAAGAATGATTGGAATTTGGGATTTGTATTTTGGTGCTTGCGGAGAGCTCGTTCAAAATCATTCTCCGCTCTTTGGTTTTTGAACTTGAGGAGGTGTTCTGGCCTCTTTCCACATGTCTTCAGTAACTTTGACTTCATGATTTTGAAGCCAAGTAAGATCCTCTTCACCCAGCGATTCGGAATCTTCCTGAGCAAAATCTTTTCGCATGGGAAATCCATCAAATCCTTCCCACATGAGAAGACGCCGCAGGTCCGGATGTCCGTCATAAATAATCCCGTAAAGATCATAAGCTTCGCGTTCTTGAAATTCGGCCGAGCGAAAGAGTTTAAAGAGAGAGGGTATGTGAGGATTTTCTTTGCTCACGCGTACCCGAAGCACGAGCGGCCCCTCTTTTTTTGTGATGGAGTAAAAATGATATACGGTTTCAAGATACGTCAGATAATCCGATGCTGTGACAGAACTGAGATAATCAAAGCCAAACTCTGCAGATTTATGAATCACAGCTGCTACTTGAATCAATTCAACAGGATTTTCGATCAGCAGGCTTTCGCGTACTTTTTTGAGCGCAACCCCCGGGATCTTTGCCTCGAGTTTGGATTTAATTTCGTCGAGAATCATGCGGCCGCCGGTGGTGGCGTTGGAGCTGCTGGTTTAGGAGCTGGTACGATATCTAAATTTGGCGCTTTGGTCTTCTTTCCAGAGATAATGGGTTGACCGTAACGTTCTTTTCGGTGATCTTCCTTGCGTGGGTTCCAAAGTTCGGGATTATATTTTGGGATAAGTCCTTTAGGGCCAAGTTCTGGAACAGGGAACTCGCGTTTCAGGCCTTTTTGATACCATTCGGTTTTTTCAATTTCCTGAGAATCAATTTTTTTCTGGAGTTCCATAATCCCGTAAAGAAGCGCTTCTGGCCGCGGAGGGCATCCTGGTAAGTGAATATCGACGGGGATAAAACGATCAATGCCTCGCAGTACATTGTAACCATCAATAAATGGGCCGCCCGCAATCGCGCACGCACCCATGGAAATCACGTATTTCGGTTCAGGCATTTGATTGTAGAGCCGCACCACTTGAGGAGCCATTTTTTTTGTGACAGTTCCAGCTACGATCATCAAATCTGCTTGGCGTGGAGAAGCGCGAAAGATTTCAGCTCCAAATCGGGCAAGATCGTAACGAGCACAGGCGGTGGCAATCATTTCAATGGCACAGCAGGCGAGTCCAAACTGCATGGGCCAGATAGAAGAGCGTCGTCCCCAGTTGTAGAGGTCATTAATGGTAGTGACGACAATTCCTTTTTTGGAAAGCTCACTTTTCAGGCCTTCATCTACCGTGGATTGATTTTGAGTCAGGGGCATTCAGGATTCTCGGGGGCTTCCATTAATTGATTACTGTTTAAGTTTCCCATTCCAGGACGCGTTTGCGCCAAGCATAGAGGAGGCCAATGGCCAGAATTGCAATAAAGGCGATCATCTCAACAAAGGTCGAGAGGCTGAGATAACGAAAAGACACAGCCCAGGGATAAATGAAAATGGTTTCAATATCAAAAATGATGAAGAGAAGCGCAAAGAGATAATATTGAATACGGAATTTGATCCACGCGTCACCTTTGGCTTCCAGTCCGCACTCATAAGTGGCGTTTTTTCCAGGTCCGGGCTTGCGCGGAGCTACGATTTTAGCCAGAATGATGGCAATCAATGGAAAAATGATGGCGAAAATGAGAAAGCCGACAATAAAGAGATAATGATAGAAATAAGATTGGGTAGACATAAGAATTTCCACAGGGGACGGGCTTAAGTTGCTGCCTGTCCCCTGTGGTTGGCCCTATTATAGATTCCGAACATCAAAAGTCAATGAACGATCCTCGCTTATCTCCTTGATGGGTCAGTCTTTACTAAAAAAAGTTGGACGTGGGTTTTTTCACGCAGTTCCTTTATAATTTGAAGGTCAAAAAGGATGACAAAAGTCTATGAAACTCAAAGAAATTGAAGTCGGCTGCGCCATTGTTGAAAAAAATGGGAAGATTTTGATTGCTCAGCGCAAACCCGGCACTTTTTTAGGCGGATTTTGGGAATTTCCTGGCGGCAAACGCAAGTCCGAAGAATCCATGGAAGAATGCATTGTCCGCGAAGTTCAGGAAGAGCTTCGGATACAAGTTCGTGTGCGGGAATTTCTCAGGTCAGACAGTTACCGATATCCTGAAAAAATGATCCACCTCTTTTTTTATCTTTGCGATTGGGTTTCTGGAGACTGCGTTAAAGAAGATGTGCTCGATTTTCGCTGGGTCGATCCCTTGGAACTTCCCAATTTCCGATTTCCTGTAGGCGATGACAACATGATCAATGATTTGATCCTGAAACGAAATCTTTATTTTGGCCCCTCCGTTCGCAACAAATTCCTAAAGAAGATTTGATTCCCAAGTATTTTGTACTTGTTTAGCCCTTTGAAGTCGCAACGGTAAAACTTTTTGATCTCTTCCGAAATCATTCGCCCCGCGGGGATTGACTCCGGT
>CAZOOM010000059.1:0-17402 GCA_964581425.1 uncultured bacterium
TGATCGTTGCCAGCGGCTGCATGATCACAATTCTCGAATCAAAAAAAGCCAAGGCGCTTCCGGATGAATAAGCGGAACTGGATCATCCGCATCTTTTTTCTGATCCTTCTGACCGTTTGTTTTGGCGCCTTTCATTTCCGGGAAAAAATACTCACTCATTTATTGACTCAATCGCTCAACCGCTCTCTCGCAAATTCACTTGCAGAACCCCTGACTCTCGAGCGTGTTTACCTGGATTCACATTTTCAAATCCATCTCAGTCATCTCGCGTTAAAACTAAAAACCAAAAAAGAGGCTGTGCCTCTCCAGATTGAATCCGCTGATTTCCAAGGCTCCCTTTTAGATTTGCTCATGGGCAAAACCGTCCTGCTTGAAATTAACAACATCGTGATCGCAAATTCACCTCGTCAGGGTTTCCAAGTCAAAGCCCTGATCCAAAGCGGAAAAAACTGGCAAACAGAGTTTCGAGGTGATTTACGAGCTTTGGATTTGGAAAATATCGTCTGGCTTGATCCCGATCACCTCAAAGGTTCCTCAGGCCGTATTTCTGGTTTGATTCAAGGAAGTGTTTCCGCAGCAAACGGACTCTCCTTTTCCACAGACCTTAAAGTCTCGGAGCCCGGAGGAAAAGTTCAGGCTGAATTTTTTGATCTTCTTTCTCCTTATCTGCCCAGGACCTCCAAAGACAAAACTTTGACCCAAATCGTAGAGGGAAAACGTGTCGTGCGTTACTCACGTGCAGCACTCCGACTTCACACGCTTAAGGCCGATACTCTTAAAGGAGTATTCCGAATTCTTATCCCTGAATATAATGTCGACTTGAACGTCAATCTAGTAGTCCACCTGGACAAGAATAACGCTTTTGCAGAGCTGGCAGAGCTTCTTGGCCAAATCGAGGTCCGAGCATGAAGATCAAACAATTAACCGGTTTCCTGATGGCAATGGTTCTGCTTGCTGGTGCTTTAACTGGCTGCACGGTCAAGGCTGTAGGAGATCCCAATCGCCCTATTACCATTAATGCCAATGTCGTGATTGATATCCGCGGCCTGAAACAAACCGCGACCAACATCGAAGATATGGTTTCTCAAGGAGGTAAAAAATGAAACGCCTTTATTTGATTATTGCATTGGGATTTTTATTTTTTGGAAATACCCTCACAGGTTTTGCAGGATCGTATGACATTAAGACCATGACCCCTGAAATTCAACAAGCTCTTTCAGGACGTCAAAGCCGTTACGAGGATTTACAATCATACAAATCTAAAGGTGCGCTCGGAGAAAATAACGAGGGTTATATTGAAGTGCTACAAAATGAGGGTTCGGCCAAAAGTGTGGCCAGCCAGGAAAATCGTGATCGTCGGATCATTTATCAGGCCATTGTCGAACAAAACGGTTTAGGTGCGCAGGGATTAAATGAGGTTGAAAAAGTTTTCGCTGAAGTCCAGCGCGATAAAGCCCGATCAGGCGATTCGATTCAACTTCCCTCAGGCGCCTGGTCCAAAAAATAAAGTCTGGACCTACTCAAAGACAACACATTTTAAGAACTGACCGGCCCCAAATTTTCTTCTGATCCTTTGATTGCAAAAATAAGATAGCCGAGCGTGATCAGGAAATTCATCCATCCGCTCATCAGTGCTGCAAACCATTTGAAATGGAAGAAAAGAAGAGCAATGGCCACTAAGGCCGCCGGTGTCATCGCATAAATCGCAAGACTCAAAATCCCTTCATAACGCAGTCTGTTTGCGCGTAAGAGATTAATCAAAAGTCCGAGCAGAGAATAAAACAAGGCGCCGATCAATCCCAAAACAAAAGCAAGCAGCGTTCCCATCACGATCCAAATCAAACTGAGCACCCCTTTTGCGGATCCAAGCGTTTTAAAAATTTCTGATTTTTTTGTCTTGAGATCCAGTGTAAAAGGCTGAAATTTACCAGGGTTTTTCTGACGCTCCTTGTCAAAATCAACAACCCTTAATCCCTGTCTTTGATTGACGTACAATGCCTTTTTAGTCACCCACATGCTCGTCTCTGGAAGATCTGCCAATTCCTGATTTGTAAATCGATCCTTAGAGGTATCAAACGTCACGGTCAAGAATTGCTGCCCTTGCACTTCAATAATAGGAACCACATAAGGAGAAGGCTTATCAATAGATAATCCTTCTTCAGCCATGGTCATCACGGGCAATTTTTGGATCACCCTTTCAACCATGCTATCGAGCGGTTCACTCCACTTAGCATTCATCCAAATCGCGGCGGCCAAATTTAAAACCGCGCAAAAATACACAAGAAAGAGCAAGGCTTTACCGATGGACTCACGGCTCGCGCGTTGATAAAAATTTTTGCTGCCTAAAGTGGCAAAAGGCGAAAGAAAAAAATTCATGCGACCTCCCCTTCGGGTTTAGGTTGGATTAGGAATGCGAAACGTTCATGGCTTGTCCAGGCAGCTCGGACATTTTGATTGCGAAATAAAGATATGCCAGAGAAATTGAGATATCGAGCACAAAAAGGAACGGAACATTTCCTAAAACTGGAATCAACAAGCGCATCAACTGAAACACAATTGTCGGAGTCATCGAATAGATGGTGAGATCAAAAACTTTGCCATAAGAAAGCGGCCCGCGGCGCATCTGATTAAATGTCATGCCTAATAAAGAATAGATTAAGACAACGATGAGCTTCCATGCGAAAAATCCAACAAAGGTTCCAACCAAAAGAGACACAGTCACCAAAGGCTTCGCCATTCCATAAAATTTATCCAAGGATTCTGCATTCAGCAAAATCGGATCCTTCGACTGTTTGGTTTTGGGGTTTGCGTCGAAAAATTCTTTGAGCAGATAAATTTGTCGCTTGCCTAGCTCATTCACATAAATACGGTTACGCGTCACAAGAATGGGGGTCTTTTGAAGTTCTTCAGGTGCAGCCTCGTCATGCTCTGTATTAAAGGTCACCATGGGCCCAAGTTTGGGATGAATCATGACGTAAGGGCTGGGTCGATCCATAGCGATTGATTCTTGCGTGATCGTCAGATTCGGCATCTCCTGTTTTGCCCACTCAAGCATCAAGTGCATTTTAGGAAAAATTGAAAAGAAAAGCACCACCGTCATCACAATCGTCATGATCAGACTTAAAAAGAGAAGATACCAAACCCCTTTTTTTGAGCGGTCTCCGGCAATCATGATGTAAAAAGGCTTGCTGAAAAATGATAAAAGAGGTGCCAACCAAAAATGCATACAAACTCCCAGCTTAGCTGATATTCAAAATTTTGAATTTGACAATGCCCGCAGGAACTTGAATTTCAGCCACATCACCAATCACTTTTCCAATCAAGCCCTTGCCGATCGGAGAAATAATTGAAATTTTCCCGGCAGCAAAATCAGCCTCGTCCTGACTCACAAGCATATATTTCAAGTGATCTCCGGTTTTGATATTCTCAAGCTCAACCGTAGCGCCCAGCATCACATTATCCTTAGGATGATCATTGGGATCCACAATTTTGGCCCGGGTCAACTTGGATTCCAGAGAAGCAATTCGAATCTCGAGCTGGTGCTTAGCTTCTTTGGCCGTTTCATATTCTGCGTTTTCACGAAGGTCCCCGAGAGAACGAGCAAATTCAAGCTGATTGGCAACCTCGCGCCGCTTTTTTGTTTTGAGGAAATTGAGTTCCTCATACATCTTATTGTAACCTTCCTGCGTCAAAATCACTTGATCCATGCTTATTCCCTCGACTTCGCTTGCTGTTTTAAAATAGCTTTCTGCTGTTTTTGATTAAACTCCGCAGAACGAGCCTGTTCTTTTTGGTTGAATTTGCTGAGCTTGTCTTGAAATTCCTCGTAGGGCAGATCTTTTTTTTGAAGTTTAGTCAAAAATTCGCGCTGCCGCTTCTTTTGATCTTCGACAAAATCGCGTCTTTGTTTACGCAATTTTTCATAGAACTTGTCATTTTTTGCTTTATCTTTAGCCGCTTTTTGAAGCGGATGGGATTTATCATAGGCCGCAGGATCAAAGATTGGCTTTGATTCTTCTGAGACACTGACCTGAGGCTCCGCAATGGCCTGCTCCAAAGTGTCCAAGGCATGACTGGCAATATTATCCTGGGCTTCGAGCCGGGCATTTCCCATGATCCCAAAACACACCAGTCCGAAAAAAAATCCGCGCATCCCTAATCTCCAGAGCTTAGGCTCCAATAAATTTTGCATAGATACTTTTCGCCTGTCCCAAATCTTCGGTCCCTTTAATGATGGCACGGCCATTTGGAAAGACCGTCATTTCAAAATTGGCCCAGCAGCATTTCATCAAATACTGATTAAACTCGACCTTCATGAGCGTGTGCAGCTTGTCATGCAACTTTGAGAAATCCAGTTTGTCATGGCTGTAATTGACGATCTGAACTGCGTTGCGCCCGCAAAGAGACACGGCCTTGGTTCCCTTCTGAGCCTCGAGGAATGAGAAAGTTTTCCCCTGACAGCTTTCGCACGGATGTTTTTTTAACGATTCCACGCTAAGCGCCTTGATTTCACCACTCCAGAGATTAATCGTGCGAAGCCGTCTTTCCACAGCATCTAATTTCCCCACCAGAATCTTGAGCGCTTCCATGGCCTGCATCGATGCCACCACATGCGACACCGAGGCTAAAATCCCCATCATGTCACAGGTTTGAACTTCCTCAGGACTTGGGAGCTCACGGAAAATACAATGAAGGCAGGGCCCGTTTCCAGGAAGTGTCACGTACATCATTCCTTCTGTACCCACCGCGCCGCCGTAAATCCATGGGATTTTTTTGGAAAGAGAAAAATCATTAATCAAAAACCGGGTTTCAAAATTATCTGTTCCGTCGACAATTAAATCTACGCCGGATAAAAGCTCTTGAATCGTGGAGACATTCAAGTCTGAGACCTCAGCCTGAATTTCAATTTCAGAATTAACAGCCCTCAATTTTGCTTCTGCTGCAACGGCTTTGGGAAGATTACTTTGAAGATCACGTTCATCGTAAAGCACTTGGCGCTGAAGATTATTCAGTTCAAGGAAGTCACGATCAATAATTTTGAGATGTCCGATTCCGGCACGGGCAAGAATTTCAGCAGAAACCGAACCCAGCGCACCCAGCCCAACCACAGCGACTTTGGACTGAGCCAGACGTTTTTGTCCTTCTTGTCCGATTTCGCGGAGGGAAAATTGTCGGCCGTAGCGTGTAAGAGGACTCATGGGTTAAGCATTCACAAATTGGTACGAACTGTCCACCAGCGTGGGTTCATAGCCCGCATTCCGAATCAAACGTTCCATTTCCTGCTGTTCAAGATCCAAAGGAGTTTCCGATCCTGCATCGTGCATAATTTTTTCGTTGAGATTCGTTCCTCCAAGATCATCAATCCCAAACGAAAGACCAACCTGACCGAGCTTGAGGCCGGTCGTCACCCAATGTGCTTTGATGTGCTGAATATTATCCAGCAGAAGCCGGGACACAGCATAAACCTTAAGGTCTAAAAATCCGCCTGCCTCTCCCAGTTTTTGCATCGGAGTATTTTCAGCATTATAAGACAGAGCAATAAAAGATTGAAAGCCTTTGGTTTCATCCTGAACTTCACGCAAGCGGAGCACGTGATCCACGCGGTCTTCATCCGACTCAACATGACCGTAGAGCATGGTAGCATTCGAAAACATGCCAAGCTCGTGCGCGATCTTGTGAATCGCAAGCCACTCCTCAGCAGAGATTTTTTCTGCGCAAATTTTCCGCCGCGTCTTGGGAGCAAAAATTTCAGCCCCTCCGCCTGGAAGGCCATCGAGGCCAGCGTCTTTGAGCATTTTGAGAAGATCTCGATGCGACAAACCCGAACGATGAGCCAGGTCATCGATTTCCGGAGCTGTGAATGCTTTGATGTAAATTTCCGGAGATGCCGATCGAAGACGCTTCAACATTTCTAAATAATAATCCAATCCCAAATCAGGATTGTGTCCGCCTGTGATGTGCACTTCATTGATTTTCCAGCGCACGATCGCCTCGCGAACTTTTTGCTCCATTTGCTCCGGTGTGAAGGCATAACCTCCGCTCTCTCCAGGACGACGGGCAAAGGCGCAAAAAATGCACCGAAGATTGCAAACATTAGTGTGATTAAGATGAAGATTCAGAGAATAAAAAACACGGTTTCCGTTTAAGCGCTTGCGCACAATCTGAGCCAACGCACCCAGGAGAGGAAGATTATTGGTACGGTAAAGCCTGACGCCATCTTCAAAGCTCAGGCGCTCGCCCGCTTCAACTTTTTCGTAAATATCTTGGAAGGGTTTAAAATCGATCTTCATGGTTTTTGCTTAGGGGATTTACGATTTCTTTTTCTTTTCGTCGATTTCTTTAAAGAGTTCATCCACAAGCTTGGCTTCATCCACCACGCGGTGCTGTTTGCCGTCAATGTAGATCATGCCCTTATCTTTTCCGCCCGTGATTCCAAAATCAGATTCGTGCGCTTCGCCGGGTCCGTTCACCACGCAGCCAAGCACAGAAATCGTCATGGGATCCTTGAGTTTCATGGCACGTTCTTCAACTTCCTGGGCCAATTTAAAAACATCGACTTCGGCACGTCCGCAACTCGGGCATGAAATCACACGCACACCCTGACGGATCCCAAGCGCTTCTAAAATCATTTTCCCGACTCGAATTTCGTGAACCGATTCAGCCGTAAGAGAAATACGAAGAGTATCACCGATGCCTTCTTGAAGAAGAGTCCCCACCCCCATGGCATTATAAATACTCCCGCGAAGCAGCGTTCCTGCTTCGGTCACGCCTAGGTGGAGCGGATAATCAAAAGTTTTTGAAGCAAGCCGGTAAGCCGCAATCATTGAAGGAACATCTGAGGCCTTCATGGAAAGCACAATTTCCCGGTAATCAAGTTCTTCAAGAATTCGAACATGACGCTTAGCGCTTTCAACCAAAGCTTCAGGAGTAGGTCCGAATTTCTCCATCAAATCTTTTTCCAGTGAACCTGCGTTCACACCAATTCGGATGGGAACTTTGCGCTCTTTGGCCTTGAGCACAATTTCTTCCACGCGCTCTCGAGATCCAATATTCCCTGGATTAAGGCGCAGTTTATCGACGCCTTGATCCAAAGCAATCAATGCAAATCTCTGATTAAAATGAATGTCCGCGATCAAAGGAATTTTGATGCGGGATTTTACTTTTCCAAGCGCAAGCGCATCTTCTTCCGTAGGAACTGCCACACGAATAATTTCGCAGCCTTCGGCTTCAAGCTCCTGGATTTGATCCACGGTTTGATCCACATCACGAGTGTGCGTGGTGGTCATGGATTGAATGCGAATCGGCGCATCTCCGCCAAGAGCAATTCCTCCGACCATCACTTGCCGTGTTTTTCTCCGCTGAGGTGTTGTCATACGATGGAAATCATCCTTTCGATCGGAAGTCGCGCGCGGTCTGCAAGCTCTTTGGGAACTTTGACTTCGTGCTGAAGATTTTCAAGCGAAGCCACGAGTTTTTCAGGCGTAATCATTTTCATGTAAGAGCACACCGCGTGACCTTCAGCCGCAAAGAATTTTTTCTCGGGATGATCTTTTTCCATCCGGTGAAGAATTCCCGTCTCAGTGGCCACAATAAATTCCTTAGCACTTGATTCCCCCACATAACGGACCATGCCTTCCGTGGAAAGTACGCGGTCGGCAATTTTCATCGAACGGGTCAAACACCCGCACTCAGGATGCATTAAAAGCTCGGCTTTAGGGTGTGAAATTTTCATTTTTTGAAGATCTTCGGTTTGAATCATCACGTGAGTCGGGCAATATCCGCTCCAAAGCGTGATGTTTTTCCGTCCGGTTTTTTCCTTCACAAAAGTCCCAAGAAAGTAATCCGGAATAAAGAGAATTTCACGATCTTCAGGGATCGCTCGTACCACTTTTTCAGCATTGGCTGACGTGCAGCAGTAATCACTTACCGCTTTGACAGCAGCCGAAGTGTTGACGTAACAAACCACCACGCCTTTAGGGTGTTCGACTTTCCATTTCTCAACATCACTTGGCATGACCATGTCTGCAAGTGAACAACCCGCAAGAAGGTCCGGGATCAAAACTTTTTTATCCGGACAAAGAATGCTCGCCGTCTCTGCCATAAAATGGACACCGCAAAACACGATCACATCCGCTTGGGATTTTTTGGCTTGCTGAGAGAGGTTGAGTGAGTCGCCGGTAAAATCCGCAACATCCTGAATCTCTCCCACTTGATAATTGTGGGCAAGGATCACGGCATTGCGTTCTTTTTTGAGCGCTTGAATTTCCTCACGAAGAGAATTGTAGATTTTTTTTGCCATAAATCATTTAAATCCTAAATCCAAATTTCGAAATTCGAAACAAATTTTAAAGCCCTATACCAAAATTTGGATGATAAAGCTTCATTCCTTGTATTCGAATTTCGGATTTTAAATTTCGAATTTAGAAGCCTATGCGTTTAAAAGTTTACTTTGACGTTCGTCTTTTTTCTCCTGACGAAGCGCCTGATTTTCTTTACCTAACTCCGTCAGCTCCTGCGAAAGTTTCATCGAACAAAATTTCGGTCCGCACATGGAACAGAATTCCGCTTCTTTAAAATAATCATCCTTAAGCGTTTCATCATGCATCGCACGCGCATATTCAGGATCCATGGAAAGCTCAAACTGCTTATTCCAATCAAAAACAAAACGCGCACGTGAGAGTTCATCGTCACGCTCGCGAGCACCGGGCCGCTTGCGTGCAATATCTGCGGCATGCGCCGCAATTTTATAAGCAATGACGCCTTGCTTCACATCGTTCAGATCAGGAAGTCCCAAATGTTCGCGAGGTGTAACGTAGCAGAGCATGGCCGCTCCATGCTGACCCGCCACGGCAGCGCCAATCGCAGAAGTAATGTGGTCATAGCCTGGAGCAATGTCCGTCACGAGAGGCCCCAGCACATAAAAAGGCGCTTCATGGCAAACTTCAATTTGCTTTTCAATATTCATGGGGATTTGATCCAGAGGGACATGGCCGGGGCCTTCGATCATCACTTGAACATCCTGTTCCCAGGCCTTCAAAGTCAGCTCGCCCAAAGTCTTAAGCTCTGCAAACTGCGCAGCATCGCTCGCATCCGCAAGGCAGCCAGGACGCATACCGTCTCCAAGACTGATCGTGACATCATACTTTTTACAAATTTCTAAAAGTTCATTGAAGTGCGTGTACATGAAATTTTGTTTTTGATGACGCATACTCCACTGTGCGTGGATCGCGCCGCCGCGGCTTACAATTCCAGTGGTTCGCTTGGTCACAAGAGGAATGTATTCCCAAAGAACTCCCGCATGAATCGTCATGTAATCCACGCCTTGCTTGGCCTGTTCTTCAATAGTCTCGAGCATGATTTCAGCGGAAAGATCCTCAGCAATGCCCCCTACTTTTTCCAATGCTTGATAAATCGGAACTGTTCCAAGAGGTACGGAACTCGCTTCAATTAAAGCAACTCGGGTTTCATTGAGGTTCCGGCCTGTAGATAAATCCATGACCGTGTCTGAACCAAATTTCACTGCAAGCTTGAGTTTTTCAATTTCCTGAGGAATATCCGAAGTCACAGCGGAATTCCCAAGATTTGCATTGATTTTGCACATGGCATTAATGCCAATGGCCATGGGTTCTAGATTGAGATGATTGATATTCGCTGGAATAATCATACGACCGCGGGCAATTTCGGAACGCACAAACTCAGGGGTCAGACGTTCGCGCTTAGCGACAAACACCATTTCTTCGGTGATGATCCCCTTTCGGGCATAGTGCATCTGGCTGCGGTTGGAATCAGCTAATCTTTTTTGGACCCACGGCTCACGAAGTTTCATATGATTTATTGGAAAACCTTAGCGGAGTTCCATCCTCTTGAACGATTCAAAATTTGCGGATTGATCTTGAGTTAAAGTGACTGAGACTCTCTTTGAGGCTCGACTATTAAGCGGGGTATGATACCTGTTCGAAAGGTCTTTGTCCACATATTCTAAGCCAAAAAACAACATAACTTATTGTTACAAATAAGGTTATGTAATATTCTGTAATCAGGAATTGATCTGAATAGACGCCGTAAATCAATCGGGAGAAATTAGTTAGATTGAAGTAATCCCAAGCCGCTTTAGGTAGGAATTCTTTTCAGCAAAGCTTCTTTGATTTTTCCAAGCAAGGTTTCAATTGTAAAAGGCTTTTTTAGAACTGCGTAGACATTGCCCAAAGACATGATTTTATCTGGGATTTTATCGTTCACGCTGGCAATGATCACCGGAATATTGGTTATTTTTCGCTCTTGGCGAAGCTTGGTAATAAACTCCTCCCCGTCCATCACCGGCATGATCATATCAAGCACGATCAAATCAGGCTGCTCTTTATCCAAGACCTCAAGGCCCTGCACTCCATTAAACGCCTGCAAAATCTTAAATGATTCCCCCTGAAGATAGAGGGTATACAAGGTATGGAGATCTTCGTCATCATCAACAATCAGAACTTTAGGTTCGCTCATAAATTTTAAAAACTCCGCATTAAGGTGCTTGAATGGGGAATTCTACTTTAAAAGCAGCCCCTTTGCCAAGTCCTTCGCTTTCGGCCCATAAACGGCCATGGTGGAGAGAGGCAATTTCACGCGAAATTGTAAGGCCCACACCGATCCCCTGCGAAGCTGCTGTTTTCTGTACAAATTTTTCAAAAATCTTTTCCAAAAATTCTTTTTCAATTCCCGGCCCCGTATCAGACACTGTCACACGGATAAATTTTGAATCCAGTTCACTTAAAAGCACTACTTTTCCAGCATCGGTAAATTTTGCAGAGTTTCCAATGAGATTCACAAAAAGACGATAAAGCATGTCCCGGTCCCCGCGAAGGGAAAGACGCTTAGGACTCAATTTCATTTCAAGCAAAAGCCCTTTTTGAGCGCAAATCGGCTCCATGTCCTGGCACACTTGAGTCAAAACCTCATTCAAGTCTAACTCTTCGGTCACCAGTTGCGCCATTCCAGATTCGAGCTTTGAAAGATCCATAATACTCATGATCGTTCGCATGAGACGATCGGTATTCTTTTTTAAGATATCAATCACCTGAGAATATTTCTGCATCTCGTTTTGCTGCACGAGCTCTTTTTCAAACCACGTGACCGCCATTTCAAATTTTGCCGTGGGTGTTTTGAGCTCGTGAGCAACGTCGCGGATCAAAGACTCTTTCATCATTTCGATGCGCCTAAGTTCCGTCACATCCCGCATCACCACTTGAATCCACTTGAGTTCTCCGTCGTGATCCAACACAGGCGACATGTTCGTAAGATAAAAAATTTCACTCTGCGTCCCGCGCCGGTAGTGCGTCAGATGGACGTTCAAGAAATCACGCTTGAGTTCTTTGACTTGGCGCAGCATATCGCTGAATTTCTTTTTTGAACTTTCCGGATGGAGATCTAAAATCAGAGAAAGACCAAAATTCAATATTTCTTCCCGCGAATACCCGGACATTCCTTTATTGAGAAGCACCAGCTGGCCTTCAGGAGTTACAGTCAGCATAATGTCACTCGTATTTTCAACAAACACACGATATTTTTCTTCGGATTCCTCAAGCGCTTCAGTTCGGGCACGGAGTTTATCCAAACTTCGCGCAAGCCTTGCCACCATCTCGTTAAAGGCTTCTCCTAAGTCCTGGATTTCATCAAAGGAATCTGTTTTTGCGCGGGCTGAAAGGTCTCCCGCTAAAATGGATTTGGTGGTTTTTTGAAGATCCATAATAGGACGCGTGGCAAACCAGGAAAGAGTAGCGGCAAAAAATGATAATACCACGGCCATGATTAAAGCAAAAAGAAGCCGCTCCTGGAAAATCTGTCGTAGCTCTGCTTCAAATCCTTGTTTCCCGAACAGAATCAACACCCGTCCGAGCTGCCGGTCATGAGCTTTGATTGGAACTGCAACCGCGTAGGTATCTGGTCGCACACGGCGAACTCCGATAAAACTGGATTCCACCAGATTTTCAGGCAAAGACAAATTGGAGGCATTCTCACCGCCAACAATCACACCTTTGGAATCCGCAATTCGGACTTCCAGCACATCATTGCGTTTGGCCATCCACTCGATGTTGGCAAGCAAAACCTGCTGGTTATTGAGGATCAGAGGAACCTTAACGGTTTCCGCAAAAACTTCGGCAATGGCCTGAAGCCTTCGTTCATTCCGCTCTAACACCAGAGAACGAACTGTTCGAAAGGTTGTCTGCACCAGCAAAGACAACATGAGGATCGTAAAAATAAGAATGGGAAATGCAAGTTTCAGACGCAGCGATATCCGAAATGGACGTCCTCGCCGCAAGGGCCTTAAAAGCTTCTTTAGAATGGAAATCATAGCCTTTTCAAAGTGATTTTTGCTTGGCAATCCTCTTCAGTTACTCATATAATTGTCGGCTGAATTCAACCTAAAACTAAGTGGGAACTAAATCAGGGCTCTTAGGAACGCGAAAATAAGTCAAACATGAAATCGCCGTTCCGCTCTTCAGCGAGACATTCGCAAGGGTTTTGTCAATGAAATCAACTCGCAAAGAGCAAAACATCCTGATCATCCTCTCATCTCAACACAGCCTCGGACAATGAAAGCCAAAATCTGCTCGGTTCTTATCGATGACGTGATCGATATGGGAGTTCAGGATACCCGACACTTCAAATTAGTCTTCGGCCCAAACGATGATTTTGATTTTGAAGCAGGGCAATTTGTAAACATTATCTCGGCAAAAGAGGGAAAACCCATTAAGAGAGCCTACTCCATTGCTTCTCCCCCCATTTGGAAAGGCTGGATCGAACTCTGTTGGAGAAAAATCCATTGCGGTACTTTGACTCCTCTTTTGTGGAATTTAAAAAAGGGAGATCGTTTGCAGATCCAGGGACCTCTTGGGCATTACACCATCAAACCTCCGATTCCCAAAAAGCTTATTTTCGTATCAACCGGAACTGGGATTGCACCTTTCCGCTCCATGATTCACACACTCCTGCATCAAGGGGCGCACACAGAAATTCTTAATATTTTTGGGAATCGTTATGCCGAAGACATTCTATACCGAGACGAATTTGAAACTTTGGAGAAAAAACATCCGCGCCTGAAAAATATTTTTGTCGTCTCCCGTCCCATTAACTGGAACGGCGAAACAGGTTATGTTCAAGCTAGTCTCAAAAAGCATGTCCGAAGCGCCCATGACTCGCATCTTTTCATCTGCGGACTTTCTGCGATGATCCAAGAAGTAGTGGAAGCTGCAAAAGCTATTGGTTTTACCAAAGAGCAAATCCACTTCGAAAAATACGATTAACCTAAAGGATAAATTTTCGTGAAAAACACAGCTGGTGTTGCAACAAAAAATTGTCCTTTTCCGCGTCCTGATTTTGATGTCAAAAAAAACATCCTGCTCGCTCTGTTTTTTCTGATTTTATGCACTCCCATGCTTTACGCGAATAAAGACAGCGAAACTTTGCACCTTCAAGGCTTTAATCTCAATCAAAATGGAAAATATGATGAAGCTATTCAGATTTTGAATCAAGCCTTGAAACTCGCGCCTGATGATGCGGGAATTTACAATGAGCGAGGAAATTCATTTCTCCGAAAAAAAGACTACGACAAAGCCATTCTTGATTATACAAAATCCATTGAATTAAATAAAAATTCCGCGGATGCATTTTATCCATTTTACAACCGAGGGCTTGCAAAGCTGACCAGCCTCCATCAGTTTTCCTCGGCACTAGAAGACTTTAATGCCGCTATAAAAATCAATCCGCGCTCGCCGGATCCTTATCCAAGAAGAGCTTTCATCTATGCCCTCCAAGGTGATTTTGCAAAAGCCATTGAGGATTACACAACCGCCTTGAAACTTGCTCCTCAAACGGAGGACATTCAGCATATTTACTCATTAAGAGGTAAATCTTACCGGAATTTGGGTAGATACAGCGAAGCCATTTCTGATCTAAACACGGCCTTAAAAGTGTCAACAAAGCCTGACAAAGCAGCTCTTTATTTTGAACTCGGACTTACTTATGCCTTTAATAAAAATGGGGATTTAGCTTTAAATGCTTTCAATCAGGCACTAACCATGCACCCCGAATATATCTACGCGTATCTTGGTCGGGGTTATGCCCACCGCATTCTGAATCGACTTTCAGATTCACTTACAGATTTGAACCGCGCTCTTTCAAATGCAAATCAATCGCACAATTTTGAATTAAAAAATCAAGTCCTTCTCCAAAGAGCCATCACCTACACTCAAATGCAATCTTGGGATCAGGCTATTCAGGACTACACTGAAATTTTGAGTTTCAATCCAGAATATGCCCATGTTTTTCATGACCGCTCGCTAGCCTATACTCAAAAAGGAAGGGCCCAAGAGGCCGCCTCGGATCACGCTAAGGCCATTGCACTCAATCCCGCTTTTGCGAATGAAAATACAATCCCTAAAGAAAACCCTCTGCTAAAATACTTCATTGATTTAGATCAAAAACAGTTCAAGCATCAAAACAAAAACTGAGTGGTTGAATTCATCTATGTTTCAAGTCATTGAAAATAAAATTTTAGCGCCTAAAGTTCACCAAATGGTGATTCAAGCACCACGCATTGCAAAAGCACGCAAACCTGGGCAATTTGTGATCGTTCACTGCCATCAGGATTCCGAGCGTATTCCTCTCACCATTGCAGATGCAAATTTAGAAAAAGGAACGATCACGCTCATCATCCAAGCCATTGGCTCAGGCACACAAGAAATTGTCGCGGTGAATCCTGGAGAAAACATTCAAGATGTTGCCGGTCCGCTTGGATTTCCAACCGAGATCCACCATTTTGGAAAAGTGGTTTGCATTGGAGGCGGTGTTGGAACCGCGGTTCTTTTCCCTCTTGCCAAAGCACTCTCAGACGCAGGAAATGAAGTCACTACCATCATTGGAGGCCGCAGCGAATCTTTCATCATTTTAAAAAATGAACTTGCCGAATTCTCCAAAGAAGTATTAGTCAGTACCGAAGATGGCAGCATGGGGACCAAAGGTTTTGTCACCAATGTTTTAGGTCCGATCCTGGAAAATCCCGAAAAAAAGCCAGCGGCTGTTTTTGCCGTTGGGCCTCTTCCCATGATGGCTGCCATCGCAAAACAAACTCAGCCTTTTGGCGTAAAAACCATTGTGAGTTTAAATCCCATCATGGTCGACGGAACCGGAATGTGCGGCGGATGCCGCGTCACTGTGGGCGGTCAAATTCGGTTTGCGTGCGTGGATGGTCCCGAGTTTGACGGCCATCAAGTGGATTTCAAAGAACTCGCCAATCGTTTAAATACTTACACCGAACCTCACACGTGCAAAATCACTGGAAAGTTTCATCCTTAATTTATGGACCCCAAAGATCCGAAAAAAATAAATCCCAAAGAACGCATGAAGATTCCACGCCAGCACATGCCGGAGCAGGAATCCGATCGACGCGCTCATAATTTTGAGGAAGTGAATCTTGGACTCGCAGAAGTGACGGCCATGGAAGAAGCTAAACGCTGTTTGGATTGCCGCAATCCCACTTGCATCCAAGGCTGTCCCGTTAATGTGCGAATTCCTCAAGTCCTTTGTAAAGTTGCTGTGGGTGAATTTAAAGAAGCTGCTGATATTTTATTCGGCGATAACGCACTTCCTGCCACCACAGGCCGCGTCTGCCCTCAAGAACGCCAGTGCGAGTGTCAGTGCGTGCGTGTCAAAACTGGCGATCCGGTTGCCATCGGCTGGCTTGAACGATTTGTGGCAGATTGGGCCGCAGCTCACGGACAAAAACCGACAGCTTCCAAAGAAAAATCTGGATTCAAAGTTGCCGTGGTCGGATCCGGTCCAGGTGGACTCACGGCCGCGGGAGAACTTGCTAAACTCGGTCACACGGTCAAAATCTTCGAAGCTCTTCACGCCCCGGGCGGAGTACTCAGATACGGAATTCCCGAATTTCGTCTGCCGAAAAATATCGTAGATCGCGAAGTCAAAAACCTCATCGATCTCGGAGTGGAAATTGAATGCAACGTGATCGTAGGAAAAACGATTACGATTCAGGAAATCATGCAGGAATATCACGCCTGCTTTATTGCCAATGGTGCAGGTCTTCCGGTTTTTCTGAATATTCCCGGAGAAAATTTAAAAGGGGTTTACTCCGCAAATGAATATTTAACACGCGTGAATTTAATGGGCGCTTATCGAAAAGACAGCCGCACACCGATCATTCACGGAAATTCTGCTGTTGTTTTTGGCGGAGGAAATACGGCCATGGATGCAGTGCGCACAGCAAGGCGTCTTGGAAGTGAACGCACGATTCTCGCTTACCGCCGCGGACGCGAAGAAATGCCGGCACGTCTTGAAGAAATTAAGCACGCAGAACAAGAAGGTGTGGAACTTCAATTCCTTGTGAATCCGGTGGAGCTTTTGGGAGATGACAAAGGCTGGCTGCGCGCAGTGAAATTTCAGAAAATGGAACTTGGCGAACCCGATGCCTCAGGACGCCGCAGCCCTGTCGCCATCCCCGGATCAGAATTTGAAATTGAAACCGAAGTTGCGATTGTGGCTGTAGGAACGCGCGCCAACCCCCTCCTCACCGCTACTTGTCCGGAACTCAAAGTCAGCCGGCGTGGGAATATTGAGATCGATGAAAATCGAATGACTTCAATCCCTGGAGTTTTTGCAGGCGGAGACATTGTGCGCGGCGGCGCCACAGTAATTCTTGCCATGGGCGATGGTAAATACGCCGCCCAATCCATTGACCGCTATCTCCACGAGAAAAAACCTCTTCCATAATTTGCATCTTGCTTTTGTCCTCTTGCAAAAGCAAAAGGTACCAGGTCAGTTATGTGACCTGGTACCTTTTGCTTCCATTTTTTTAGATAATTCTTTCTAGCAAAAAGAGTCAATCCATAAAACCCTTGCTGCTCCATTTGTGTAAAAAGAATCAGGCAGTTATCTTTTACCAAATTCTGAACTGGAGAATAAATGCAGCCCTCGTATTCCCTGAACCAAGGAAAGATTTTACATCAAATCACGGCTTTGGTTCTTTCTATAATTTTAGCGTGTCCGGGTCCCACATCCGGCTTTGCACAAGTACCCTCGCCCATCTCTTCAAGTTCGCAAACAATTGCTTTAAAAATTCCCGAATCCCTGGGAACCATTGAAGAATCCCATCAGGGAACGTCTGGGAAAACCATGATTTACATTCAAGACGCCCACGATTCTCTCGAAGCTCAGGAAAAAATTGCAAAACTCATTCGTTATTTTGTGGATCATCATGGAGTCAAAACTGTTTTTGAAGAAGGCTATGAAGGCCCTGTTCCTACCGACGAATATTTCGGATGGATCAAAGACCCCATCATCAAAGAAAAAATGGCTTTCTTTTTGATGGATCAGCTCCGAATCGGAGGCGCGGAATATGCGCA
>CAZOOM010000060.1:0-17375 GCA_964581425.1 uncultured bacterium
GGAGATTCCATTGGGCGGAGTCGCAGCTGAGAGGCATATATGAATAAAACTGCAGGGTCAATCGGCCCAGGATTCCCTTCGCTCATCCGAAATTCGTTACGTTCCACCAAAACTCGCAAATTCTCTAAGTCATCATGCGAAACGGGTAAGAGAACCCTTGATTCATTATTAAGATCGTCTTCAAAGACACCTTCCCAATCTCCAAAACCATTTCTGGCGATCTCCCTGCCAGTAGTAGTCACCAATTTAAAAAGATAAGATTTGAAAAACGAAATTTCTTCAGGAGTAACGTTTTTGTCTTCTTTAACAAGCTCAATAAAAAAATCTAACCCCTCGGGTTCATAGCTGATATAAATGGAAAGCGACCATTTTTGAGATCCAATTTCTTGCGAAAATGTAACTCGATTATTTCGACCCGCAGTTGGCGCTAGTATGTCTCCCAATAATTGTCTTAGTGGAGCTTGAGTATGACGGCTTTGTCTTGTTGCTCGCTCCGCTTCGCGCTGAGGGATTCGGGCAGCAGCAACACGCTTAAGCCATAAAACCAACTGAGCATTTTCAGCTGTCCCTGACAAGAAAGGTTTCTTAATCAAGTCATCCATCCGCCTCGCCCATTCTTCATCGATGACACCCTTGGTTGAGCGCAGCTCAGAGCGGGAGGTCTGTTCCTCAGAGTTTCTTAACTGACCTTCCACCCGAACCGTCATGGTATGGGTAAAAATCTCTTCTGCACTTAAGGGAGGCTCCAGAAACTCATCAACTCGTGCAGTATTCGGCGTAAGGCTCACCGTGCGTAGAATTTCATGAATGTTGTGAGTCACAAACTGCTCCACAATGCGCGTCGTCAACGAAGTATCCAATTTTGTACGCGCAATAATCACAGTCATTCCGCGGGGCAGGTTCAAAGTCACTTTTTGACCCTGTTGGTCCGTGAAATGAACCATCCCTTGAATATCAACCTGCAAGTTTTGTCGTGAAGGTTCCTCTGAAAACCATGTTTTGACACGCTCTTCGATGACGCTGATCAAAGGTGCTAACTCATCTTTGACGGCTTGAAAAAATCTTGAATAAGTTTCCGGAGTACTACTGTACCGGCTTGGAGCTTGATCAAAAATATTTTTTACAGAATCCGTATCTCGCACCTCAGAGCGGTGCGCCAGTTGCATGTGAAACGCCTCCGCACCCAACCCCCTCGCTTTACGAATAGTCACTAGCAATGAGTCATCTGGAAGTCTGGAAATGACTGTAACCTCACCGTGGGGAAGATTTGAAGAATAAAGCAGTTGACCTTGTCTATCGATCACTGCGACTGGCCCAGAATAGAAACCAATCGCTGTTTTTCCATCGCTCATAGGAACGATAATAACTGGCTGTGATGAATTCGCACCTAGAGAGGCCTGAATTGGCTCCGAATTATTAACTGCTGCTGCGGATCTCAGAAAAACGCGGCGGTCTTTGCCCGCCGAAATAATTGTTTTTCCATCTAATGAAAACTTAACCTCATTAACACCACGGTTTCCGTGAAGCTGATCAGCTTGAATTTTTTTTCCATCACTCACATGCCAAACTTTAACCTCGCCTTTCGTCGTCCCGGTAGCAATCCATTCTCCGTCGGGAGAAAATGCCATACAATCTTCTTCGGTCCATCTGGGTTTACTATCGTCTTGAAAAGTATCTTCCTCTAAAAAAAATGTTGTTAAAATCTTACCTGTCCCAGTTTCTCGCATGGCAAGGATACTTCGGAAAACGTTGTCTTTCTTTTCAAGACGCCATTCCAAATACCGCTTGGAATTTAGGGGATCAAAAATAGCTTTGGAGTGCATAATTTGGACTCCTCGCTCAGTGGGTCCATCAACTTGGACAGGGCGTTGAAAATCGTCAGAAGCCTCCCAAAAATAACGATGCTTGCGAGAAGCATACGTCGTTATGTATTTACCATCAGCAGAAACAATCGTTCCATAGCCCCTCAGTTCATTCCCAGGTTCTTCAATTGTAGACAGTACTCTCCCACTTTCTACACTCACTCGATCAATATGGTTACCCGATGTTGCTAAAATCCATTTTCCATTCGGATCAAAAGCAAGATTATTCAAATCCATTTCATCATGATAAACATGACTCCAAATCGTTCGCCGATCACGCACATCTACGAGACTAAGGGTACGAGGGTTACCTGGTGTACCCCATACCACTACCTGTTGACTATTCGGTGAGACGGCCAGAAGAGAGGCACCCTCTACAAGGGTACGAACTGTATGCTCTGCCCTCTCATCGGAGCGGGTATCGAGTGTTTGCGAGCGAATCGCTAGTTCCTGGTCGCTAGTCCCTAGTCCCAAGCCCCCTGCTCCTTCTTGTATCACCCTCACCTCGGAGCGGGCAGCTTTGGCAGTTTGCGGATGAGCGGCCGAAAGAGTCGCTGGTCGCTGGTTGCTACTTGCCCGCTGGAGCGAATCGGTGCGCGAAGGCTCTTCACTCTTCACTCTAAACTCTTCACTCGTTCTTCCATTCCTCGCTTGAGCAATGGCAGAAAGAAGTTCCGCACGAGTCATAGCCTTGCTGTCCACGGTTTGAGCAGCACGTTCCGCCTCTTTCCAAAACTCATCGCGAAAACGCGGATTATTTTTGAGCTCAATGGGAGTGGCCGCAAGTTCCAAAGTGGAACGACGCGCAGGTGAAAAATCTTCGAGTGCCACTTGAACATAAAGTTCACGGGATTTTTCAAGGTCTGCATCATTTAAAGCTGTGAGTTTAGGCGTGATTAAAGCGTAGGGACGACCCGCTTCCGCAAAATGCTCTTGAAAAGGTCCGGTATGAAAACCTCCGGTCACAATCACCACGGTTTTTTCTTTTTCACGCTGAAGAAGTCGATCGATTTGAGCAAGCATGACGCCATCACGCTCGGACACCAAACGGTAAAATTCAAGCGCTGCCTGAAAAAGCCCCTCGATTTCCTCGGACGATGGAAGGCTGAAATCACGCACGCGTTTTTCAGTATTCAATGCTTCAAACTGCTTCCAAAGCTCTGCAGGATGCAGATCTTTTTCAGCTTTTTGGACCTCTTCCCAATTTTCAGGCGTGAGTTCGAGAGCAAAAAGTTCCCGGAGAAGACGCTCGCGCTCAAGAAGCTTCAGAATTTCTTTTTCCTTTTCTGTGGGAGCCATGGAAAGTGCAATCTTTTTTTCAAGCTGAGAGATTTCATAAAAAAGCCAGGACATCTTGAGTTCTGAATGCAGCACGTGATGAACAAGGACACGTGTGATATTAGAATAGCGGTCAGGGTTTTGGAGCTGCGAAAAGGCCTGATCCAACTCGAGAAGAGTTTCCGAAAGTTTCGGGTCCCAGTCCCAGGGCTGAGTGATGGGAGTTTCAAGGATCTTTCGCACGCGAGCCTGGAGATCAGGGGAAAGAAGCAGGCTCTCGCGATAAAACCGCTCTTTTTCAGTTTTAAATTTTTCAAGATCCAGTTTGGAATCCACTTCCTGAAGTTTAAAAATACGGTAGAGCATGGGCCAGTCGATTTGCTGAAAAGGATCCGCAAGGTCAATCCCGAGATTTTTTTGGGCCGCATTTTTGAGTTCTGCTAAATGGGTTTGAAAAGATCCGCGTTTCATCTGATACGCATCCACGCGGTCCAGAAAAGTGCGCAGATCCGCAGAAAAATACGTGGCACTCAAACGGCTGATTTGAAGGTGAGCATTATCCAAAAACTGCTGAGATGCTTCCCTCCTGCGCAGCACGGTACGGAATGCTGCAAGATTTTTTTCATAAAGTGCTTTGTTTTCCATGCCTTCGGCACGCGCATCCGGATTTTCAGCAAGAAAAAGTTCAGGACCTTTGACCAGGGCTTTTTCAGCAAGTTTGTCCAGCACCTGCATGTTTTCTTTCATGTGTTTTGGGATAAAACGAAGGGGTTCTCCTGTGAACGATTGGTCCGCGCCTTCAAGATAGAGCGTCTTGGTTCCATAAGCTTTATGAAAGTGCTCAAGAAGTGATTGGATTTTTTTCTGGGCTTCATAATTTCCGTGGGCGGTTTGAATGTGAATCAGGGCCGGGCCTTTTCCTGAGCGCTGCAGCTCCACGGTTCCAAGATCTGAAGGAAAATTAATTTCAAATCCGTGCGTGATCGTAGGTAACGATATTGAAGGAGTTTGGGCACGGGCTGTGGGAAGAACCTGGGTCATGGAAAAACACACCAAGGTTATGGATCCAAACAAGCGGCGAAAAAAAGGGCTCATTCCGGGCGTTTCTCCTTCGAAGGAAGATGAAAAAATATTAAGCAAAATTTAACACACGCGCTAACTTCTTACAAGCGCCAATCTTTTGTGCTCTATCAGACTCAATCAGCCTTTCAAATCCTCTAACAATCCCTATCACCTCTCCATTGAGGGCTACATCCCCCTAAAAGGTACCAGGTCAGTTAACTGACCTGGTACCTTTTGCATTTGCAGTGAGTGGGGATGTGGGATTTACTGACTTACTGAATAAGAGACTGAAGGATGGCTTGCATGGCACTGCGGGGAGATTCGGCGCCTGTAACAGGTCTGCCAATAACAATGTAGGAGGCACCTGCTTGAAAGGCTTTTTCAGGAGTAAAAGTACGCTTTTGATCATCTTTGGAGGATCCTTCCGGACGAACACCCGGAGTCACAATCACAAAATCAGGACCGAATTCTTTTCTCAAAATCTCAATTTCTTGAGGAGAAGCAACCACCCCATCAAGCCCTGCTTTTTTAGCGAGTGCGGCAAGGGCAAGCACCTGATCCTTTAAACTCCTGGAAATCCCTAGCTCGGTTTGAATTTCCTTTTCCGAATGGCTCGTCAAAATGGTGACTCCAAGCAAAATCGGTTTCTTTCCCTGGAAACTGACTCGTTCATCTACAGCCTCGCGAGTTTTCTTCATCATCTCGAGTCCCCCGAGCGTGTGGACATTAAACATGAGTACATCGTGCTCGCAAGCAACCAGAGCTGCTTTGGAAACCGTGTTAGGAATATCATGAAATTTCAAATCGAGAAAAATCTCGGCCCCAAGATCGCGCACCCAGTTCACCGCTTCCCATCCATGCGCGGTAAACAGCTCAAATCCAATTTTATAAATGCTGACAAGACCTTCCAGTTTTTTAGTCAGCTGCTTGACGTGATCAAGACTTGGAGTATCCAGTGCTACTATGATCCGCGATTTCAAATCGTTTGATTTCATGAAACCCTCACAGAGGAAGAAGACGGAAGAATAGGGAAAAAAATGGAAGCATAGGGATAAATCAAAAACGCACTTTTTATTTTCACTGTTTTTTTTCTTTTTTCCCTATCCCTCCCTATCATTCCTTGTCTCCCTTGTTCTTCCCTTTTAAGGCAGCTCCCCGAATTTCAGAAAGCTTAGCGATTTTTTTCTCTGCACAAAACTTGTTAATTCCGTCCAAAATCTCAAGCGTGGCTCGAGGATTTAGAAAATTAGCAGTCCCAATTGCAAGAAGATCCGCTCCTGCCATCAGAAACTCAAGAGCATCACGCATATCCGTAATCCCGCCAGAAGCAATCACAGGTACATCCATGTTTTTTTTGATTTCGTAGACATAGCGCAAAGCCACAGGTTTGATGGCCGGCCCGCTCAGACCGCCCGTGACATTCGAAAGACGCGGCCGCCTTTTCTCAATATCAATGGCCATTCCCTTCAAGGTATTGATTAGGCTAAGGCCATTGGCTCCGGAGCGGATCACGTCTTCAGCGATTTCTCTTACGTCTCCAAGTTCAGGCGAAAGTTTTGCAAACAGGAAAAGATCGGTCGAAGCGCGAGCCGCTTTGACAGCATCCAGAATTCTCTCACGCTTTTTCATGAATCCCGCACCGCCTGCTTCCACATTTGGGCACGAGAGATTAAGCTCAATCGCTCTCACCACTTTTTTATGCTGATCTAAGGCCTTGGTCAAAATCTCAAAATCACCCGCAGACTCGCCCGCAATATTGACAATGAGAGGTGTTTTGATTTTAGAAAAGTAAGGAATTTTTTCGCTCAAAAAATCATCCAGCCCTTTATTCTGAAGTCCAATGGCGTTCAGCATTCCCCCAGCGACTTCACAAATACGAGGCATAGCATTCCCAGCGCGCGGCTTCACAGTAATTGTTTTTGTGATGATTGCGCCGAGTTTTTCATAATTTACAAAGGAAGCAAATTCGTCCTTGGTTCCCCAAGTTCCGGAAGCAACAGTGATGGGATTGCGAAACGACAGGTCCCCGATTTTTAAAGTTAAGTCAGGTTTCATACGTTCACATCCACAAAATTTGTAAATTCCAAATGACAAGCACCAAATTCCAAACAAGCTCCATTGACCAAACTCCAATTTCCAAATGATTTGAATGTGTTTGGATATTGGGATTTGGAACTTGGATTTTTTTTCATTATTTTCGCTTCACTCTTCACTTTTCACGCTTCACTATAAGCCATTCGATAGATCGAGATCTTTAAAATTAAAAACAGGGCCTTCCAAGCAGGAAGTTTTCCAACCCTTGTGTGTTTTGACCATGCATCCCAAACAGGCCCCGACTCCGCAAGCCATGGTTTTATCAATCGACATTTCGCCTTCGGCATCATACTTCAAGGCCAGCCTCATGACCGCTTCCATCATCGGCGTTGGTCCGCAGGTTTGAATAAAGAGATTTTCCGGAGATGCTGTTTTAAGAATTTTTTCCAAAAGCACAGTCACAAATCCGTGAGCTCCGACGCTTCCATCATTGCTGGAGTAGAGGACTTTGGATTTGATCTTTGAAAGCTCTTTTCGAGGCAGTACTTCATCTTTAGATTTCACGCCAACCAGAAGATACTCTGTGGGAAATTTTTCTGCAAGAAAAACAAGCGGCGGAACTCCAACGCCCCCCGCGACCAAAATGCGCTTTTTATTGCGCGGAAGTTTTAAAGAAAATGATTTTCCCAAGGGAGCCATCACTTGAATGAAGTCACCTGCTTTTTTCCTGGCAAGTATTCCCGTCCCTTTGCCTAAAATCTCATAGAGAATTTCAACTCGGTCATTTTGCACCCGGTAATAACTGAAAGGACGTCGAAGAAAAGGATCCCGAGAAGACTCAATTTGAAGCATCAAAAACTGGCCGGGTAAAACACCTCGAGCGATTTTTTTCGAGCGGAAAGCTAGGCGGTAATATTTCGCATTAACTTTTGTATTTTGAAGAATTTCAATCTGTTCATCAAAGGGCATTCTATCCTCTTAGAAACCAGTAACCAGTTGCCAGTACCCCTGTTTTAAAGATGGTTACTGGTTACCGGTTACTGGTTGCTTTAATTTATAGAAAGGACTGTCCGCATGATACTCTTGAATCGATTTAACTTCTAAACCTTGATTCTGAATTCCTTCAAGCGCCACAACTGCAGCATGCGCTGCATTCAAAGTGGTAATGCAAGGCACATTAAAAGAAACCGCAAGAGACCGGATCTTGGCTTCATCCAGCATCGGCCCTTTTCCGCTCGGAGTATTGACGATCCATTTAATTTCATGGTTGCGAATCAAATCAGCAACGTTCGGCCGCCCTTCCACCAGCTTTTTGATAGGCTCGGCTGTAATCCCGGCCTTTCGGAGAGATTCACAGGTTCCTTCGGTGGCAACAATCGTAAAGCCAAGTTCCGTCAATTTGCGAGCAATCGGAAGAACTTTTTCCTTATCCGAATTTTTTACACTGACAAAAACTTTTCCTTCTCTTGGAATATGTGAAAGCGCTGCGTCCTGTGATTTGTAAAACGCGCGGGGAAAATCCACATCAATCCCCATCACTTCTCCCGTAGATTTCATTTCAGGAGACAAAATAATGTCGACTCCAGGAAATTTAATAAAAGGAAACACGGATTCTTTGACTGAGGTATGCGTTGGAACGATTTCTTCCGTGAAACCAAGTTCCTGCAGGGTTTTTCCAGCCATGACCTGGGCCGTTAATTTGGCCAGAGGCACTCCAATGGATTTGCTGACAAACGGTACGGTGCGCGACGCACGAGGATTCACTTCAAGACAGTAAATTTCGCCATCTTTAATGGCATACTGGACGTTCATGAGACCAATCACGGTCAGCTCTTCAGCAAGCTGCTTCGTCTTTTCAATTAATTGCTGGATTAAATTTTTCTTGAGAGAAAAAGGAGGAATGGCGCAGGCACTGTCGCCAGAGTGAATCCCCGCCTCTTCGACGTGTTCCATCACAGCACCCACTACATAAGTTTTTCCATCCCCAATCAAATCCACATCCACCTCTGTGGCGTTCTCAAGATATTTATCAATCAAAACAGGATGGCTGTCACTCACATCGACCGCAGTTGCCACGTAGGTGCGAAAAGAGGCTTCGTCGTAGGCGATTTCCATGGCCCTTCCGCCTAAAACATAAGAAGGTCTCACCACCACAGGATAACCAATCCGCTTCGCAACTTCACAGGCTTCTTCAACCGTGTAAGCGGTTCCGTTTTCAGGCTGACGCAGTTTAATTTTATCCAGGAGTTTTTTGAATTCCTCACGATCTTCAGCCCGGTGAATTGAGCTGGGACTGGTGCCAAGAATTTTGACGCCGTTTTTCTCAAGTCCTCGAGCCAGATTAAGTGGAGTTTGTCCGCCAAGCTGGACAATCACACCCATGGGTTTTTGGAGTTTCCAAATCGCAAGCACATCTTCCAAAGTCAGGGGTTCAAAAAAGAGTTTGTCCGAAGTGTCGTAATCCGTACTCACGGTTTCCGGATTTGAGTTCACCATGATGGTTTCAAAACCCATGTCACGAAGTGCAAACGCGGCATGAACGCAGCAATAATCAAACTCGATTCCCTGCCCAATGCGGTTTGGACCTCCGCCAAGAATCATAATTTTTTGTTTCGGGCTAACCTCAGCCTCATTTTCTTCTTCGTAAGTCGAGTAAAAATAAGGGGTGTAAGCCTTAAACTCAGCCGCGCAAGTATCCACGAGTTTGTAGACAGGCTCGATTTCCAGTTCGTGTCGAAGCATCCTGACTTCATCCTGAGTCTTGCCCCAAAGGAATCCAAGTTGGACATCAGAAAATCCATACTCTTTGGCTTTTCGCAAAATGGCTTTCTGTTTCGACGTATCACCTGAAGCTTTCACAATCTCGGTCTCAAAAACTACGATTTGTTTGATCTGCTCAAGAAACCAGGGATCAAAATGCGACAATCGATTGATCTGCTCCACAGACATCCCGGCCTGGAACGCGTATTTGACAGAAAAAAGACGATCCGCTTTGGGAATGGAAAGCGCGGTTGCGATTTCCCGTTTTAATTCCTCATTTTGAGACGCTGTTTTGACATGTTCCAAATACTCTTCACGCGTTTTAAGAGTTTTTCCACCTACTACGTCGCGGCCGTCAGCACCGAGTCCGAATCTGCGATTTTCGAGAGAGCGAAATCCTTTTTGTAATGATTCTTTGAACGTACGGCCAATGGCCATGGCTTCTCCAACAGACTTCATTTGAGTTCCGAGCGTGCTGTCCGCACCTTCAAATTTTTCAAATGCAAAACGCGGGATCTTGGTCACGACATAATCAATGCTAGGTTCAAAAGAAGCGGGAGTATATTTGGTAATATCGTTTGGAATTTCATCCAGAGAGTAGCCAATGGCAAGCTTAGCGGCAAATTTTGCAATGGGAAACCCGGTTGCTTTAGAGGCAAGAGCTGAAGACCTTGAAACGCGGGGATTCATTTCAATCACTACCATGCGTCCGTCTGCAGGATTGACCGCAAATTGAACATTGGAACCGCCAGTTTCCACGCCAATCTCTGACATGACCTTGCGCGCGGCATCGCGCATTCTCTGATATTCTTTATCCGTCAAAGTCTGAGCCGGAGCCACAGTGATCGAATCTCCGGTGTGAATTCCCATGGGATCTACGTTTTCAATCGAGCAGATGACCACAAAATTATCTTTGCGGTCGCGCATCACTTCAAGCTCATATTCCTTCCAGCCAAGCACAGATTCTTCGACCAAGATTTCATGCGTCAAACTGTAATCAAGACCACGCCTGGAAACTTGAGCAAGCTCTTCGCGATTAAAACAAACACCGCTTCCGCTTCCACCTAAAGTGAAACTAGGACGGACAATCACAGGATACCCAAGTTGATCTGCGGCTGTCAGCGCCTCTTCCACGGAATAAGCAAACGCGCTGCGAGGAAGATCAAGGCCAATGCTGAGCATCGCACGCTTAAATTCTTCCCGGTTTTCTGCTTTTTTGATGGCTTCGTATTTAGCGCCGATCAACTCCACTTTATGGCGCTGGAAAACTCCCTGCTCGTAGGCCTGCACGGCAAGATTAAGTCCGGTTTGCCCGCCCATGGTAGGAAGACAAGCATCAGGTCTTTCCTTAATGATAACCTTTTCAAGAAACTCAACGGTCAAAGGCTCAATGTAAGTGTGCGCCGCCATTTCAGGGTCGGTCATGATGGTCGCAGGATTCGAATTAATGAGGATAACCTCATAACCTTCTTCGCGTAACACTTTGCAAGCCTGGGTTCCGGAATAATCAAACTCACAAGCCTGGCCAATAATAATCGGGCCGGATCCGATAATGAGAATTTTTTTAAGGTCCGTTCGTTTCGGCATTGTTAAGCTCCAATCATTTCGCGAAATCGGGCGAATAAATAATCACTGTCGTGAGGACCCGGAGAATTTTCCGGATGATACTGCACAGAAAAAATAGGGTGCTTTTTGTGCCGGATGCCTTCCAAAGTTTTATCATTCAAATTGACGTGCGTAAGTTCCACCTCAGATTTATTTAAAGACTCGATATCCACAACAAATCCGTGGTTTTGAGAGGTGATTTCAATTTTTTCAGTTTTAAGATCCATGACCGGATGGTTTCCCCCGCGATGACCGAACTTAAGTTTTGATGTGGTCCCGCCAAGAGCCAGTCCGAGCATTTGATGCCCAAAACAAATTCCAAAAATGGGAACTTTTCCAATAAGTCCTCGAACCGTTTCAACCACATAAGGAACCGCATCCGGATCACCCGGACCATTGGAGAGAAAAAGCCCGTCCGGCTTCCGCTCTAAAATCTCCTTAGCTGAAGTCGATGCCGGGACAACAGTCACAGAAAATCCATGCTGATTAAATTTACGAAGGATATTGCGTTTGATACCGCAATCAATGGCCACAATTTTTTTGATCGTTCTTTTTGCCGCAGGCGCTCCCCACTCAAAATCACGGACCAAAGACTCATCAAAACTATAAGGTGTTTTGCAAGTCACGTCTTTGACAAGATCCATCCCCACAATACTGGGAGATTTTTTTGCTTTTTCCACTAAGCGCTTTGGATCCTGATCCATGGTGGAAAGCACGCCCTTTTTCGCTCCGTGATCGCGAAGATGTTTGACTAATTTTCGAGTATCGATTCCCTGGATCGCAATTTTTCCGTGTCGCTTCAAATAATCATCCAGGGACTCGGTGGCACGGTAATTACTCACCACAGGGCTGAGCTCTTTGACAATAAAGCCTTCCACCCAAGGACGTGACGCCTCTTCGTCTTCAAGATTAATTCCGTAATTTCCAATGTGCGGATAAGTCATGGTCACGATCTGACCTTTGTAGGAAGGATCGGTCAGAATTTCCTGGTATCCGGTAAGGGAGGTATTGAAAACCACTTCTCCGTAAACTTCCCCCTGAGATCCGAAACCCTCTCCTTCAAAAATCAGTCCGTCTTCAAGTGCAAGATAAGCTTTCATAAATTCTCTTTCAAATTTCAGTCTTCAAATTTCCAAAATTTTCCTGCGCAAACAGTTCCTAAAACTTTTCCTTTGAGTTTTTTCTTCAGAAAACAAGAGTTCTTTGATTTCGACCGGAGTTCTTCATGAGTGACTGTCCATTCGCGGTTCAAATCTAAAAAGGTCAGATTCGCCTGAGTTCCTTTGACAATTTGTCCAAACTCAGGACCTAAATTTAAAATCTCTGAAGGCCGAATGGACATCGCTCGCACAATTTCTTCCAAACCCCATTTTTCTCCGTGAATCAAATCTGTTGCCACAACTCCAAAGGCCGTTTCAAGCCCAATCACCCCAAAGGGCGCATGGTCGTATTCCGCCATTTTGTCTTCTGGTGTGTGGGGCGCGTGATCCGTGGCCACACAATCAAGCACTCCGATTCGAAGCGCTCGCCGAACGGATTCCACATCTTCCCAAGTTCTCAGAGGAGGATTCATTTTGCAGTTTGTGTTGTAACCTTCGAGAGCTTCATCGGTCAAAGACAAGTGATGAGGCGTAACCTCCGCTGTGATGTGAAGCTTTTCTTCTTTAGCGCGGCGAATCAGTTCCACTGCGCGCGCGGTCGAAACATGGCAAATATGCAGATGCGCGCCTGTGATCCGCGCAAGTTCGATATCCCGAGCAATGGCTGTCACTTCGCTCGCAGCAGGAATTCCGTGAAGGCCCAGCTTCGTTGACATTAATCCTTCGTGCACCACTCCGCTTGCGGAAAGCCGCCGATCTTCAGCGTGACTCATCACAATCAAGTTGAGCATGGAAGCATAATCAAGCGCTCGACGCATCAGAAGCGAATCCGCTACCCAATCTCCGTCATCCGTGACCGCGACAATGCCGGCTTTTTTGAGATCTGCCATTTCTGTAAGTTCTTTTCCTTCGCGTCCTTTGCTGATCGCACCTGAGGGAAAAATGTGATAAGGAATGGTGCGTGCCTTCCAAAGGATCAGATCAATCGTGCCCGGATTATCACAAGCAGGCTGCGTGTTGGGCATGGAAACCGAAGCTACAAAGCCGCCCTTGAGCGCTGCCATAGCGCCCGTGAAAATGGTTTCTTTACCCTCAAAACCAGGTTCGCGAAAATGCGTGTGCAGGTCAATAAATCCCGGAACTAAATATTTTCCTTTTCCATCGATAACATCCGCACCGCTGGCTCCAAGACCTTTGCGAATATCCGCGATTTTTCCGCCATCAATCAACACATCTGTAATTTCATCGCGGCCGCTTTTAGGGTCGAGTAACCGGACTTCTTTAAATAGAACGCTCATGCTATCTCCTTTACGTCTTTGGTTCCGGCACCGGACAAGAGATAAAGAACGGCCATGCGCACAGCTAAACCGTTTGTGACTTGATCCAGAATCACAGAATAAGGTCCATCCAGAATTTCACTCGTGATTTCCACCCCGCGATTCACGGGCCCAGGATGCATAATGATGACGTCTGGTTTCGCAAATTTCAAAATTTCCTTATTAATCTGATAAGCGGTTGCATATTCGCGGATACTGGGAAAGTAGGATTCCTTTTGCCGTTCCAGCTGAATGCGCAGAAGATTGATCACATCCGCGTCACGAACGGCTTCTTTTAAATCTGTCGTTGCTTTAACTCCCAGTTTTTCAATGTGCCGAGGAAGTAAGGTTTTAGGAGCACACACCGTCACATGCGCCCCCATTTTGGTCAGTCCCCAAATATTGGATCTGGCCACGCGGCTGTGAAGAATGTCCCCCACAAAACTAATTTTCATGCCTTCGAGTTTTCCTTTTTTGTCCAGAATGGTAAACATATCAAGCAGTGCTTGAGTCGGATGTTCATTAATTCCGTCACCCGCATTCACGATACTGGCTTTAACGTAAGGGGCCAGGCGGTGAGGTGCTCCAGAGTTCGGATGTCGCATCACCACAATGTTTACCTTAAGGGCTTCAATGTTTCTAAGTGAGTCTTTGAGAGATTCACCTTTAACCATGCTGGAATTCGAGGACTGGATTTGGATGGTGTCTGCACTCAAACGTTTCTCCGCGAGTTCAAAAGAAATTCGCGTTCGAGTACTTGGCTCAAGAAATAAATTCGTCACGGTTTTGCCTCGAAGCGCAGGAACTTTTTTGACTGAGCGGTCAGAAACTTCGTGAAAGGATCGTGCGGTTGAAAGAATGAGTTCGATTTCTTCTTTGGATAAATCTCGCAGGCCTAAAAGATCTTTCCGGTTCCAAGATGCAGGAGTCATTTTGTCTCCTTTTCTTTGATCAATACTTCATCAGCGCCATCTGTCTCTTTGGTTTTTACGCGAACTTCTTCGAGCTGTGAAGTGGGAATATTTTTCCCGACATAATCCGCTTTGATGGGAAGTTCTCGGTGTCCCCGATCAATTAAAACCGCGAGCTGAATCGATTTAGGCCGGCCTAAATCATGGATCGCATCAAGCGCCGCCCTGACCGTGCGTCCGGAATAAAGAACATCATCGACAAGCACCACGATTTTCCCGGTCAAATCTTCGGGCAAATCCGTTTCGCGGACGCTGGCTTTGGGGCCAATCTCGCTTAAATCATCCCGATAAAGGGTAATATCTAAAACTCCAAGAGGAAGGGTTCGGGAAGCGATTTTTTCAATTGATTTTTGAATGCGCTCGGCAAGAAAAACACCGCGGGTGCGAATTCCCACCAGCATCAAGGATTCTTCTTTGCCGTTCTTTTCAAGAATCTCATGAGCCATTCTGGCAAGGGCTCTTTCCATGGCTTCGGCATCCAGAATCACTTTCATCGGATACCCCGCAAGCAGGCAAAAAAAATGCCCCGGCTGTCAGCCTGGGGCGTTCTATGAATCGTCATGAGTCGAGTTGTAGTTTTACTCATTGTCATCCTTGATGGTGTCTCAGCACCATTTTAAAGGAATTTACTCTGTCAAAATTTGGCGGATTTTAGTCCTGTTCACCCGCCATGTCAAATGAAAAAGATGGGGGGCTTTGACACCCCCCACGCCTAGCCCTTTCGATAAGCCGGGTTCTGTCTCCAACCGAAGTTGAAGAACGGTCATCCATCTAGCCCCGCAATTGCTTGCGGGATCATGCGACCTACCCAAAGATCATCTTTTCAGACTGTGCGGGTCACACAGGACGCAAGCGTCGATCTTTTGTTTGGTCTTTCTTTGCGTAGAGATTACCGCGTTTCACCCCCTGCTGTTTCCAGCAGGGACTCGTCTCTGTGGCTCTTCCACTCATCTGACGACAAATGGATCCGTAATAACGGAGATCCTCTCAGAAAAATCTGAGGGCGGGCGTTACCCGCTACGCTACCCTAAAAAGCCCGGACTTTCCTCCCGCCCGAAGGCGAGCGACCGTTTGAAAGAACTAAAAGGAGTTTAGCATGAAATTGAAGCAGAAGCTAATGGCTATTTTAAAGACGATGAAGGAAACTACTCGGAGAGAAAAACTAACTAAAAGAGAAAGAAGCGTTTCTTTTTCTTCTTCGGACTGTCTTTGATTTCCGCTTTAGGAGCAGCTATTTTAGGATCATCTTTCTTAAGATCCATGGCTACTTTTGATGAGGGATTTTCACTCAGTTCTTTGAGGCGAGTCTCAGAAAAATTAGACCAAATAAGACTGGGGTATTTTTCTACAATCTGCTGATAAAGCTGCTTGGCTTCATCGGTATGGCCTAGGGCGTCATGCGATTTTGCAATATAGTAATTCGAGATGACGGCCAAATTCCCTTCGGGATTTTCATCAATGTAGGCTTGATATTTCTGAATGGCCTTATCGTACTCGCCTTTTTTAAACAAGGCTTCAGCTTCTGAGTAATTGCCGAAGTAAAATGCTTCGCGATTGCGAATATGAATGCAGCCAGAAGTCAGACTCATGACCAGGATGAGAGCGAGCAACGAAAACACACTTGAAGCGATTTTTTTATTTTTCACAGTTTCACGCGGGTTAGATACGAAAAACCCTGGTCGCCTGAAGTGATTCCAGGAGACCAGGGTTTTTCAAAAGACAGATTAGATGAGATAGATAACTTCTCCACCGATTGTGGTCTGGCTTGATCTTTCGCCAGTTCCACCAGAACCAAGACCGAAGATCGAACGATCATCAGATCGATCCCAGCGAAATTCTGCGCGGGTAATCAAGTTGTCCGTCAAATTGTAATCAGCCGTCAAGGTCTGCTCAAAGAAAGCAGAGGCAAGACCGGTACGAACCACGGATGCATCGTGAAACATTTCCGAACGAGAGGCAACCGAGAATTTGTCGGTGAACTTATATTTGAGGTATCCAGCAAGACCCCACCACCAGGCGTTGTTGTTACTGGCATCAGTGTCTATCGTGCCCACATTGAGAGCTCCGCGATTTTCTCCAACTTCATAATCGCCACCCAATGCCAACTTGTCTGTGATCTGCCAAGTTGCATTATTGGTGAACACCCAGGTTTTGCTGCCTTCCGTGGTTGTAGGAGTAGATGCAGCATTAGTTGTTTCCGGACCAAAATAAAAAGCATGGAAAAAGCTGACCGAATCAAAAAGCTTGTAGCCAAGTCCGCTTTCAATGGTCTTCATGCTGTTATTATCAATGGCACGATCCCATCCATTATTGATACCTAAATAAGCATCAATTTTCCCATCAAACCACTTGGTTTGGGTTCGGATACCATCATGCGTAAACGGAGCAGCATAGGTATACATCAAGGAACGGGAAATGTTCCAGTTGTAGGGAGCATCCACCACTTCAAAACCTGCCAAGGTAAAAAAGCGACCGACTTTGATGTCCACAGAATCCGGAAGGATTTTGCTTCCATCAACCAAAGGAGCTTTGTACTCAACATAGGCCTGTTCAAGGTCAAACAGATTAACCGTACCTGCAGTTCCAGGAGCCCCATTCGCATTGGTAAAATTCGGATCTTCGCCAAATTTTAGATCCACGCGGAAGCCAGCAGTTTTTGGCTCTGTCACTGGTTTTTCCAAGTACAACTTCGCAGCATTTACCGTAAAGGATCCATCGTATTTATCATAAGATCTAACACGATTCGAAGATCCTCCGGCTGTTCCAGGAGCTGGACGGGTTCCGTTAGTTGCAGGTTGGGTGAAGTTGTTGTTCCACTGCAAATCCACGTAACCACCCATGTTCACATCTTGAGAAAGATGGAGCAATCCACCTTTATTTTCAGCAGTTCCCGAAACAGGCACTGAAGGTCCTGTTGGTTGACCTGCTTTTTCCTCAACGGATCTTAAAGAACGTTCCAGTTGCGCGACCTTGTCATTCAGGCTTTGGACCTGATTTTCCAAGTTCGAGACTGGGCTCTCGTCCGCAAAGGCTGGAACAACGGCGCAGAAAATGCCGAAGATCAAAGCCATTACTGTTACTTTGGCGGTGAGATCTCTCATTACGAAGCCTCCCTTAGGTTGGTTTTATTTATTGAAAATTGCTTGTGTGAGATTAGATTCAAGTTTAATGCCAACTTATCTTTATAGGTGTTTGACTCTCGGGGGTTGATAAGTTAACACTATTTGTCAGACAAACTTGCGGATTCCTGCAATTATGTCGGACGCGGAAAATTATCTTTCAACCTCTAATAACTGTCAACCTATTTTTAGCAATTTCGCCCATAAAAGTCATGATCTGCCTCAAAACTAAGCAATATTGATGCCTTTTAGGGTCAGATTACTTATC
>CAZOOM010000061.1:0-13057 GCA_964581425.1 uncultured bacterium
AGACAAAAAAGTAAGGGTCGAAATTACCTTCCTAATGAATACCTGCTTGTTCCATAGCATAGAAACTGCCGGTCATGACAAATGAACTCAACGCATAAAGTAAAAATCCGGCGCCAACACTAGATCGAATGGAGCGGCGGTAGAAATAAGCATGCTTCCAGACAAAATTGACGACACTCATTTTTAAACGATTTTTTGGAGACTCTAAAAATTGAATGTAACTCGCAGGAAGTTTTCCGGTTTCACGAATTTCCTGTTGAGCTACGTCCCCTTCTCCATTCGACTGCCTCATCTCCGACCGCGGCAGAAAAAGCCGCTGAATATCTTCTACTCGTCCCGCAGATTGCTTTTCAATGGTTTCAACCCTGCGAATCTCCAGGATTTTTTGGTCAGCATATTGAGACGCGGGATCTGAGGGACTACGCATCTCGGAACGAGAGTCTGCTACAGCTGAATTCAAGCCCAAAGCTTTTTGTAGGCGAGTTCGGATTCCCAAAACACGAACCACTGGATCGCCATTGTCTTGACGTACCTCGGATCGCTCGCGATTTAAAATCACCCTCTCAATAGCTGCCGCATTCGGATAATCAGAAACAGGTTTTCCTAAAGGAAAGGAACGACTTGAAGCCAATCGGCTAAAATTTCTCTGTAAATATTTCACAAGCTCAAGCGAAGAAACACTCAGTGTCAGTGGACGCGTCTGAAGCGCTTGATTGGTGTCATCCATCCAATGGAGCAGGGCTTCACTTTGATCTCTTGTTAGTTTTGCCAATACCTCAGTTGAGACATGTCCCAACACAATGTAGACTTCCTGAAGTTTTCGATCCGAATGCTCTTCTCCAGGGCGATCCTTTAAAATAAAACCCCGTCGGACAAGCTCACGACGAAGAGTTCCAAGGTCTTCAGAGGTACCACGCAGAAGAAGATCGCCTGATTTGTCCCGCCATGCCACGCTTTGAAAAGTTAGCCGGATATTTTCCTGAGACAGGCTTAAGACTTCCCGCAAACTCTCAAAATCAAGACTCACCAGGTCCGCACTTCCAATATCCGCTAATCGTGTTCGCACAAGTGGAATCACTGTCACTTGGGGAAAAGAATTAAATCGGAAGTTTTGTCCTGTTGCGTCCCGTACAGCCTGATTCCAATTGCTCATCACAAAGGCCGCCTCATCCCGCCTAACATCCGCCACCAAACTTACTCCAAATCCAGGAATTTCATTTCGTGCGGAGAGATCGTGAACCAAGGCTGGCTCTAATTTAAGCAGACGAGCATTTTCTATCACAGCGCGTGCTCCATCTTCTCCAAAACGAGTCGAAAAAGTAAGTCGTAATTTTTCAGCCTCACGATACTCCTCAAGAGCCTTTCGCGCGGCTTCTTCTGCCTGCAAAATAATGATTTGCCGCTCAGGATAAATCGCGCGAAGCGTTGAAAAAACTCGATTAATTTCCTTGTCCAGCTGAGCAATGAGTTGATTGACCTGCATCGCCAGAAAAACCATCTGAGCTTCCCAAGAGGCCGCATCCGCTACATTCGCACTAAAGGTAAAATTCCTTCCGGTCAAAAATTGTTTGAGAGCATCAAGAAACTTATCCAGATTACCCGCCCGTAAATGGTGTAAGACGATCCCCCACTGAAACATCACGGGCCAAATCCCTTCATCATTTTTTTGACTCAAACGAATAAAATATTCCCACTCATCAAAAAACTCCGCGGCCAGGGCATCCTCCCCTAACACTGAGAAATGGCGTCCTAAATTGTGGGCGGCCTGGGCAATCTCTTGCTGTACACGCCGGCTTTCCTTAATCGCTTTTCTGGGGTGCTTATAATCAGGAAATTCTTTTGCCATCGCCGCTTGTTTTACCTGAATATCAAGGTAAGACTGAATAACTTGTGGAATAAATCCAACCGTATCGGTAATCACACTTTGTTTGAGTATTTGCATCATTTTTGCTCGGCTTGCTTCATTCGTAGACATCCCAAAACTTTCTCCCGAATGAAAACCAAGTCCAATCTGATTAAGCTCGGCATGCATTCTCTCTGGAGTCATCCGGGGCTCTTTCTTAAGTTGAGCATAGCGGTGTAACCAAAAAAAGCGGTGGAGTAAGTAAGTTGCCAAAAGATTAATGTCTTCCTCTTGATCAGAAAAATTCTCAAGATACAACCGAGGCAAATAAAGCACGCGGCGATCGCGGCCAATATCGATCGTGCGAATCACAGAATTGGGAATATCAAAAAATATGGCTGGTGAGACTGAATCGCTTTCAATAATAGAAATTTTTTCGCGCAAATCAGGCCAAGCCTTGGCAAGATTTAGTAATTTGGGATCTACTGTGTCGCCTTCTTTTTGGCTAGTCGCCCACAAATCAATTCGTGCCAATGCGTGTTCAATTTTTTGGACTCCTAACTCATTAGAAGAAGTTGCGGGAGGTTTCTCTCCAAAACGATTGTGCTCTACACTAAAATAATCAGCCTCTTTACCTCGATACAAAGTACCAAGCGGCCATGCTGCAATGCCTCGCTGAGCCCTGGTGTGATAACGCACGGTTCGGGAAGTTGGTTGCAATTCAAACTCTAACTTATGATTGCTAGCATCCATGTGCTCTGCCAAAGATGCGATGAAAGGTCGTGCGCGGGAAGCTGATCGACCCTCTCGAAAAATAGCGCCTAATAAAAAAGTGTAGGTTCGAGGATCCATCACCTGCGACGGGTTCTGCTTTCGTAACCTGGTTGAATCTTGAAGGTGAAGCTGATTTTCTAAAATATTTTCGATGAGATCCGGAGTGACTTGCTCGGGAAGTGTTTGTCGCAATGCGGCCTCTTCATCGGCGGTCCAAACAAAATCGGTTCCAAGCTTGATCAATAATTCTTCAGCAAGTTTCCGATAATCTGGATCCCAGACAGGAAGATCCTCCGGATTTGCTTGTTTCAATCTCAGCATCGCCTTCCAGGTGGAGTCCATCATTTCCCATCCCATTCTTCTAACTTCACTCCGTCTCTGTTTGGTCGTGGAGCGAGTTTTAGATGGAGTAACGGGATAAATCGTCAAACGAATCTTCGGTATTAATGTTTTCGTGGAACGTCTGTTTTTTGTCGAGAATTGATGAGTGACAAAAATTTTCCTTAAAACGGCCTCTGGTGTTGCCACTAGTTCGCGCGCCCGTTTTAAAATAGCTTGCTGCTGAGCTCCTGCATCAAGAATAAATCCTTTTTCTTTCACTTGAGCGATTCGCTGCCACCCGCGGTCTTTTTTCCAAATTAAAATGTCAAAGATCATTCCTTGAGAAAAGCCTAAGTGATCAGACAGAATTCGTGTATTCACTTTTAATATTTGATCCGAAGAAATCGCGATTTCTGAAGGATGTCTCTTCTTTAATGCTCGAAACCGAGATGAAAATTCCGTTGGAAAAAACCGACCTAGATATTCGAGCTCCTCATCCGTCAATTTTTCATAAAGCGCATTTTGATTCCACGCAAGCATGTGTCGTTGAATGGCTTGATTCAAGACTCGATTACTTTCCGCAGATAAAATTTGAGCAGGAAAATCATCGAACCCAAGGCTCGTCAAAAATGGTTTTCGAAAAACCGGATTTTTCATCATTTTTACGAGATGAGGAATTCCGGGGAAGGCTTCGGTGCCTGGAAACTGCATCCCCAAAGCTACCTCCGCATCATTTTCATCTTTCGGAATTCTTCCTTGAGACTGAGCCTCTGCAATCAGCGCCGCCACTTGAAACAAGAGCCTTGTCGAAACCATCCGCGATGGATCATCTGGATTTTTTCTGTATCCTCTGATTTCTTTGGGAGAATTTAAAATCCACATGGCCACTTTGCTAGGAGATTTGACGCTTAATGTCTCAAGGAGAGCATCCGCCAGCGGGGCAGGTTGAAGTCCAACATCCTCAACAGAATGTAAATGCGTACGAATCAAATCATGAACGGCCTCTTCTAAAACTCGGCTCGTTTCAGGCCAGGAAAAAATAGCTTGAGAATCAGCGCGATCAAACGAATATCGAATCAGTTTAACCCCAGCTTCAAATAGCAGATGGTCTTCCGCTGACTGATACAGATAAGCCCCTATTTGCAGAGCCTCGTGGAGATGTTTTTCAGCAAAAGTTTCTTCGCCGGTTTTCCAATAGCTTTCTAAAATTGCTGGATCAATATCTAACGCACGACCCACTCCATTAACAATCATGTGAACATGCGCCGTACGAAGAGGTTCTGTGTAGATTTGTAGAAGCGCATTCGAAAATGGCGACCAGCCTTTTAAGGAAGCAAAGATTGAATCCAAAATGTGTAGTCTCGTAATTTGCTCACGGTTGAGATCAACCAGCAAATCCTCTTCTCCCAAACCAAATACAGGTGCTCCATCAGGCATTGGCTGAAACAATCCCCTTTTGAGTCGCTGATCTGCTGTAAGGGCACGTGCAGTCAATGAGGTCCTTGGCGCTGTTAAATAAAGCGGTTTAGATTTTTGAGCATCCTTATTTTTTTTGACTTTCGATCCTTTTTGTATCAGATCTTCAAACTGATTCACTTGTTGAGGCTTAAAATAAAGTAGCTCAGCTAGATCTAGAACGTCCTGATAGCGAACGCCTTTCATTCCCGGTTGAGACTCAATTTCTGGCGGTAAAAGCTCCTCGACCTGAGGAAAACCATCGGGCGTATTGAAATGAATCGATCTCATCACTCGAATGGGCGAACGGCGTCGAATAGCTTTTAAAAGAGGTTCGTACACCACCACCTCCGCGGGCATGGCTAAAATTTTGTCATATAAAACCGAAAGTTCTCTTAAACGCTTATTCGAAGGATCTAAAGCCTTTGGCGTTTTGGTTGCTTGCTGCGTTCGTGCCTTAGGTTTTCTTGGCTTGATGATTTTCGATGCTCGAGACGCCCCTTCCATTCCTTCTAACCCCGCATCCACTCCTCCTCGCATCGGATTAATGGCTAGATAATTACTGCGCACTTCAGCGCGAGTTAAATTGAGATACTGAAATGTGCCTAAATCAAAGGGAATCGCGTGAGGTATTGATTCTCTTTTAAGCCGAATTTGGCCGGTTTTCAAATCAACTATTTGAGGTGATTTAGCTAGAGCTAAAAAGGCACGACCTAAATTGACGTGAGAGATAATGACAGCGGTTTCGCCCTCTTTTAATTGCTCGAAGATTTCTTTTCTGGCTCTCGCAGCGCGAAATAAAGCATCAATAGCCGTTTCTCCGCCACCTGGACGCACTAACACATCACCGCTAGAAAATCTCAAATTTAGCGCTCGATCCGCAAGCGTTGTAAAATCTTTTTCCTGGTTTCTGAAGGACCAAGTGCCGTAATTCATCTCATCAAGATCTTCGAGCGCTAAAGCAATGTTAGGATTACTTTTTGGAATGCGTGCCTGAAGAGGTTTAAACGTTTGATACACACGATCCCGTGGACTAACAAAAAATTTAACTCGCCCTTCTGAAAGTTCGGAAGCTAAATGGTCGATTAAAAAACCTGCCAAGCTTTCTGCTTCTTGAACACCGCGAAAGCTCGGATCCGTATCCGGAAAACGCTCCGATTGACCCTGCAGAATCTTTCCTGATTCATTGGCGTTGGTCGTAACGTGACGAACAAAAAGGATTCGAGAATTTTTGGGCGCTTCCTCTTTTGGAAAACCAGGCTGCCAGGCCATTTGATAGGAAGAATCCACACGAAGACCGATGGAGTTGGCTTTTCGTTTGAGATCGGCAGTGAATTCATTTTCAAAAAAATCTTTCACCATCGTAGGTTGGTTATCATCAAACACCGTGACCCGGACATCCGGGTTTTTTCGGGAAAAATCCTCGGCTTCCGGAAGCAAAAAGAATTGAAGCGCAACATCTTCTGCGCTTTTCATATCTGTTGTGGATTGAAATCGCTCAGTCAAATGACCGCTTTCAGCCCTAAAGTCAAAATCATCGGAATTAAAAACAACCGTCATAAAATTCTTCCAAGAATCGCCTGATCGCTGCTCTTTAATCGTGAGCGTCACTCCCTCGCGATCCGCATTGCGCTGCCACACCAAATGAAATTGCCCGCCAGGAACCGAGCTTAAAGAACTCAAAGGCACCTCTCGAACTTCAGCGCGTTTCATTAATCGCTCAGGTTGAGAAAACGCTTGATAAAAGCGTGTGTTTTCAAATCGCGGTTCTGATTTGGGATTTAGCCGAAGATCTTGACCATTCGCAAGCTGAACGGCATTGAAGAGTTTGCGCGGATCACGATGATGGAAAAGAAGCGCTTGAGGAGTTTGTAAGGAAGAAACATCACGGATCGTTGATTCATCGACCCCCGCTGGCTCAAAATAATGTCTGAGAATAGAATCAAAATACGCCTCATTCTTTTTGGGCGTCTCCCTCAAGCGAGGAGTGATTAAATAATACGACCAGCCTTTTTTCTGACAATATGTTTCAAATGCTTTTCGGTGAAATCCTCCGGTGATCAAAACCGATTTTGAAATCCCCTGATTTTCGACCACCTTTTCTAAACTCTCCAGCATTCCTCCGTTGCGCTGGTCAGCTCCGCGATAAAAATTCAAGGCATGCGCAAATGTTTGATTCGCGTTCTCAAGCAATCCAGGATTCAAAACCGGAAATGAAGCCTCAAGATTCACCTGCTGAATACTGGCAGCCCAGCTGGAAGGTTGTATTTTTTCTACTTCTTCTTTTGCCTGGATTTCTGTCCATTCTCGGGGAGTCAACTCCAAAAGCATGGCCTTTTTTAGAAGTTGGTAATCCAAAATTTTGGAAATCATTTCCTTTTCAGTCTTGCTCTTGGCTAGAACCATGAAGAGCTCTTTTTCTAAACGCTGAAGTTCGGCTTCAAGTGCCTCGGTTCTTATTTCGCTCTGAAAAATAATAGCTGTAACTTTCATCATGACATTCGGATAAAGATGATAAGGAAAATTTCGTGAAAGCTCAGCTGACACGCTTTCAAAAAATGGAACCATCTCCACTGAATCGATCTCTAGCGCTGTCTTTTGATCGAGGATAAGACCTTCCAAGGTCTCAAACGTTTTTGCTTTCAGCATCGGTTTCACCACGCGCAGAAATGCCCGAGCTTCACCGTGCAGTGCTTTTCCATCCAGCATCTGTTCCATTTTTTTAAGCTTCATGAGGCGGACCATCATGGGCCAATCAAGTTGCACTGCTGGATCTTCAAGTCCTAGTCCAGATTCCAAAGCGGTTTGCTTCATTTGAGAAAGCCAAGATTCGAGGGAAAGTTTATTTTGATGATAATCATTCGAACGCTGAACAAATTTTTTGAGTTTCGAATTTAGAAATTTTGAAGTAACCAGATTTATTTGCTGGTCTGCTTGTTCCAAAAATGCTTGTGTGAAAGGTCTCTCTCGCAAGACGGTGACAAGGTCTTGGCTATTCCGATTGTAGGATGGCAAATCCTCAATGCCGAACCCAGCAGATTCAGAATTTTCGAGTAAGAAAAGATCAGACCCTGTAAGCCAACGGTCTTTGGCGAGCGTCTTGGCGATTCGAAGGGTGCGAACCATGTCTTGAGGATAAAGACGCAAGAGTTCCGGATGTAGTTCTCCGGCACTTCCTTCCAGAAAAATCTGACGAATCCCATAATGTGTTTTGAGATATCGTAGGATTTCTAAAATTTTCTGCTGGCCGTTCAGATCTTCATGGGATTCTTGAATATGAATCAAAACATTTTTCTGACCACGAATCGAAGCATCAACGCTCGCTAAATCTGCGGGCAGGGATAAATCTGAAAGTTTTGGAATGGAAACTTCTGAAGTGACTGGTGGCAAGGCAGAGGCAAAGAGCTGCGACGGAGCAGAGATCTGGCCAAAGGTGAAACTTCCTATTAGTAGTGCTGCCGTCAGTCGCCGGCAGAAAAAATTTTGCACTTGAGAGGACCTCTACAGAAGAAATTAATCCCTTCGCAAGGAAGAGATTTGTAGAAAGGTAACACGAAGCAGAGCTTATTTCAAAAATTCTTAATTTGAGATTGATCGATCACGATCAAAAGCTAACATTTTAACTCGATTTTAATCCGATCTTTTTCTTCGCAATCAGCTGAGCTGACGGACTAATATTTCGTTGGCGAGTTTGGGATTGGCCTTACCTTGAGTTTGTTTCATGACTTGGCCGACTAAAAATCCAAGGGCTTGGGCTTTCCCTGATTTGAAATCCGCTACAGACTTGGGATTCTCCGCAATAACCCGAGCAGCGACCTCTTCAATAAATTTGGTATCTGTCAATTGTTCCAAACCGCGTTCTTGAACCAGAGCAGATGCGGATTTTCCTGTTTCAAACATGGCAGGCAAAAGATCTTTGGCGATTTTCCCGCTGATCCGGTTACTTTCAATCAGCTGAATTAATTCAGCAAGTGCTTTGGGAGAAACCGGTGAGTCTTCGATAGTTTTCCCAACAACTTTCAGTTGCGCTAGAAGTTCCGATTGGATCCAGTTACTTGCCAGTTTTGCACCCACTTTTTCCTGCACACAATTTTCAAAATAATCTGCGAGCTTTTTTTCCTGAACAAGCACAGCAGCATCATAATCTGAAAGGCCAAAGTCTTTGATCAATCGCGCAACTCGCGCTTGCGGCAGTTCAGGAAGACTCTTTTCAAGGTCACGAATCAAATCCCGCGAAATGGTAAAAGGAACCAAATCCGGTTCCGGAAAATAACGGTAATCATGGGCTTCTTCTTTGGATCGCATCAAATGAGTTTTCCCGGTTCCTTCATTCCAAAGCCGCGTTTCCTGAGTTACTTTATCGCCGGCTTCTAGCAATTCTTTTTGTCTCTCAATTTCGTAAGTGATCGCTTTTTGAACTGCTTTAAAAGAGTTCAGGTTTTTGATTTCTGTTTTGGTCCCGAACTTTTCCTGTCCCACAGGTCGGATCGAAACATTCGCATCACAACGAAGGCTTCCCTCTTCCATATTGCAGTCGCTCACTTCTAAATACTGAAGAATGGCTTTAAGCTCGGTGAGATAGGCATAGGCATCTTCTGCAGATCTCAGATCGGGTTCCGAGACAATTTCAAGAAGGGGCGTTCCGGTCCGGTTGTAATCAATCAAACTTCCGTCTTTGATCCCTTCATGAAGAAGTTTTCCTGCGTCTTCTTCCAAGTGCGCACGCGTGACCCCAATGCGGCGGCTTGGCACTGACGATTCTGTTTTAATTTCCAAATAACCTTTTCCATTTACAGGCATATCATACTGAGAAATTTGGTAGGCCTTGGGAAGATCAGGATAAAAATAATGTTTACGGTCAAACTTGAGCCGCCCGCTGATTTGGCAATGAAGAGCCAGACCGACTTGAATAGCAAGGCGCAGCGCTGCTTCATTCAAAACCGGGAGCGAGCCAGGCCACCCAAGACAAACAGGGCAAGTATTGGCATTCGGCTCGGATCCAAATTCGGCTTTGCAGCCGCAAAATAATTTGGTTTTTGTTGCAAGCTGGACGTGGACTTCAAGTCCAATCACGGGTTCGTAATTTGTCATTTAAACTCTTAGGGGTAAGGGAAAAGGGATAAAGAAAACTTTTTGATTATCCCTTAACCCCTACCCCCTAACCCTGTTTTTTAAAGTGTTGGTTTTTGTTTATAAATTTGAAGTTCCTGCTCAAGAGCGTAGGACGCGCGCAGCAGAGTTTCTTCGTCAAAAATTCGTCCCATCAACTGAAGTCCGATGGGAAGTCCTGCTTTTGTGAGTCCACAAGGAACGGAAATCGCAGGAATGCCTGCCAAATTCGCTGGGATTGTAAAAATATCTGAAAGATACATCGCCAGAGGATCTCCGGATTTTTCACCAATCTTAAAAGCCGCGGTTGGAGCTGTCGGACTTAAAATAAGATCCACTTCTTGAAAAGCTTTTTGAAAATCCTCGCGGATCAGCGTACGAACTTTCTGTCCTTTGAGATAGTAAGCATCGTAATAACCTGCAGAAAGGACAAACGTACCAAGCAGAATCCGGCGCTTGGCTTCAGCGCCAAAACCTTGATCACGCGTTTCGAAATACATTTCGCGCAAATCTTTTTCTGAAGCTCGAAGTCCATATTCCACGCCATCAAAGCGCCCAAGATTCGAGCTCGCTTCCGCCACCGCAACAATGTAGTAAACTGCAACTGAGTGCGGACTGTGCGGGAGACTGATCATTTTAATTTTCGCGCCCATTTTTTCAAAAACTTTGGCAGCTTCCCGCACACTGGCTTCGATTTCAGGATCCATGCCGTCCACAAAAAATTCTTTGGGAAGTCCTATTGTAAGATCTTTAACATCACGACGCAGTGCGCGAGTAAAATCAGGAACCGATTGCGCCGCAGACGTGGAGTCTTTAGGGTCATGACCTGCAAGCACATTAAGCAGGATTGCGGAGTCTTCCACGGTTTTTGTCATGGGGCCAATCTGATCAAAACTCGAACCAAAAGCAATTAATCCATAGCGCGAAACGCGTCCGTAAGTGGGTTTGAGTCCCACAATCCCGCAAAATGCAGCTGGCTGGCGGATGGAACCTCCGGTATCACTACCCAATGCCGCAATGGTTAAGTCTGCCGCCACAGCCGCTGCCGATCCGCCGCTTGAGCCGCCTGGAACTCGCTCAGGATCCCAGGGATTGCGTGTGGGTCCGTAAGCTGAGGTTTCACACGAAGACCCGAAAGCAAATTCATCCATATTGCACTGACCCCAAATCGCCGCGCCAGCTGCTTTGAGTTTTTGAATTACTGTGGCGTCATAAGGCGCGACATGGCCTTTGAGAATCTTGGAAGAACACGTGACCTCTGCGCCTTGAATGCAAATATTGTCTTTAATCGAAATGGGGATTCCTGCAAGAGACCCTGAAGCGGTTACGGGCGGAGGCTGGAGTCGAAGAAAAATATTGAGTTTGGAATTCAATTGTTCCGCGCGATTTTTGAGAGCGTCGTACAGCGGAGCCGTTCCATCTTTTCGGACAAAATCCTGGGCCTCTTTAAGAGTCAACTGATTCGGTAACGTCATAAAATCTTGGTATCTCGCTTACCTTGTATTATTTATCAACGACTTTAGGAACTTTAAAAAAAGAGTTTTCGGAGCGCGGTGCATGTTTCAGTACTTGATCGCGCACATCTGAAGGTTTGATTTCATCTTTGCGATAAACATTTTCCATATCCAGAACATGGCTTGTGGGCAAAATAGAATCCGTGGGAATTTTTGAAAGCGCCTGGATGTAACCTAAAATATTTTGTAGATCTGAGGAAAGCTTGGCTTTTTCTTCGGATTTTAGATTTAACCGGGCCAATTCAGCAACTTTTTCGATTTGGAATTCCATAATCATCCTTTGGTGGCCAGGATCTTAGCATTCTGTATCTTGAGAAGTCAAATAAGCAGCCGTGTCCGGCATACGCAAAATCATTTGAGAACTTTTCAGGGACAGTTCTTTGCAAAGAACTGTCCCTGAAAAATATGGCCTACTGTCCCTAAAAAAAAGAGGGCGGCTTATTCAGCCGCCCTCTTTTTAACGAACTAAGATCAGCCAGAGACCAATTACAGATCAAAAAGCATCTGTGCGTAGGTCGGAACCGGCCAAACATCGGCAGGAACAATCTGTTCCAGCGCATCGATGTCAGAACGAAGCGAGGTCAGAGTCGTGAGTACATCATCACGATAAGCCACTGCTTTTTTCTTGGCATCCGCAATATCAGCCGCTGCATCACGTTTAGCTTCCAGTTTCGCCACTTTAGCAGAGGCGGATTCCAAAAGCTTGGTTGCTTCCTGAAGAAGTTTCTCCTGAACCTTCGCAGATCCCTCAGCTTTTTGAAGCTTGTTGATCGTTTCCGCAAGTTCCGAAGTAAAACGGATTGCGGCAGGAATATATTGACGCTTAGCCATCTGGAGACCAGCCTGAGCTTCAATATTGATGCACTTCGCATAATGCTCGAGATAAATCTCGTAGCGAGAGTGCACTTCCTGATGACTCAAAACGCCGTACTTCTCAAAAATCGAGTAGGCTTTTTTCGTCACAAAACTATCCAGAGCATCCACCATACTGGTGATATTCGGAAGTCCGCGTTTAGCGGCTTCTTTTTTCCATTCATCCGAATAGTTATTACCGTTATAAATCACTCGGCCATGTTTCTTGATGGATTCTTTAACGATAAGCTCTGCTTCTTTGCGTTTATCTTTCGCTTTTTCGAGACGCGTTGCAATTTCATCGAGAGCTTCTGCAACGATCGTATTCAGAACCACGTTCGGTCCAGCAATGGAAGCCGAAGAAGGCACCATGCGGAACTCAAATTTATTTCCAGTAAAAGCAAAAGGTGAAGTTCGGTTACGGTCCGAATTATCTTTCGGAAGATCCGGAAGCGTATCGACGCCCACTTTCACATAACCAGAATCTCTGCCCTGAGGTTTCTTCCCTGCAGCAAGAGCCGTCACGATCTCTGTCAGTTCATCACCAAGAAATACCGAGATAATGGCGGGTGGTGCTTCGTTAGCTCCAAGACGATGATCGTTTCCTGGAGTTGCTGTGGAGGCACGCAACATATCTGCGTGGCGATCCACGGCCGTGATCAAAGCGCTCAGGAAAAGAAGGAACTGTTCGTTTTCCTGAGGCGTATGACCAGGCTCAAGAAGATTCATTCCGTCATCCGTCGCAAGCGACCAGTTGTTATGTTTTCCAGAACCATTGATTCCAGCGTATGGTTTTTCATGAAGGAGGCAAACCAAACCATGCCGGATGGCCACTTTCTGCATAGTATCCATCACAAGCTGGTTATGATCTGTCGCCACATTGGCCGTTGCAAACACAGGAGCTGTTTCAAACTGAGCCGGGGCTACTTCGTTATGCTTGGTTTTGGAATAAACGCCCATTTTCCAAAGTTCAACTTCCGCATCTTTCATGAAAGCTGAAACGCGGTCTTTGATAGATCCAAAATATTGGTCTTCGAGTTCCTGACCTTTGGGAGAGGCCGCTCCAAACAAGGTGCGTCCGCAAACCACCAAATCCAAACGCTTTTCATAGTATTTTTTGTCGACCAAAAAATATTCCTGTTCAGGTCCGACAGTGGCGCTCACTTTATGAGAATGTTTGTTGCCAAGA
>CAZOOM010000061.1:13067-17192 GCA_964581425.1 uncultured bacterium
CTTGCTTGGAAACAGATTCCATAGAACGAAGAAGCGGTGTTTTCTTATCGAGCGCAACGCTCGTATAAGAACAAAATGCTGTCGGAATCACAAGAGTCACATTACCAGCAGCATCTTCTTTCAAAAAAGCTGGTGATGTGCAATCCCACGCTGTGTATCCGCGCGCTTCAAAAGTAGCGCGAAGGCCGCCGCTCGGGAAAGATGAAGCATCCGGTTCTCCTTTGATCAACTGACTTCCAGAAAACTCCATCATGATTCCGCCATCCTTGGTAGGATTTAAAAAGGAATCGTGTTTTTCAGCAGTGAGTCCGGTAAGAGGTTGAAACCAGTGCGTATAATGCGTTGCTCCTTTTTCCATGGCCCACGCTTTCATGGCATTGGCAACGACAGTTGCAACATCTTTAGGAAGTGGCTTTCCCTTATCAATGGTCTCCCGGAGAGCTTTATAAGTTTCTTTGGGCAATCTGGTTTTCATGACTTTGTCGCCGAAAACATTACAGCCAAAGTCATTCTCTAAATTAAATTCATTCGGCATGTTGAAACTCCTTTTCTGGATTGATTTATTTCTAGGTATCAAACGGAGGTCCGGGGGACTTTCCGTGCGTCATCTTACTTCAAGTTTTGTCACTTGAAAATCAGATTTTCGCGCGATCAAGCTTGCAGCTTAAAGGTTGCATTCCTTGATCAAAATCAGACACAAAAAGCATGGTTCTACAAAAATGTACCAATTAATGATACATTTTTGTAAACAAAACTCGCCTGCCTCTTATATCCTGCAATTTTGTTTAATATTGTGCAATTTCAGGGCCAATTTTAAAGAAATGGCCATTGTATTCTTTCGAGAATTGAAATGAGGGGATCTTTAAAGAGAGGAAATTACATTTCTGGAGAATCGTCCAAAACTTGAAGCAGCTCATACATTAACTGACTATTTTCATGATCACCCCTAGATTCATAGGCCGCTATGAGATTACTAAGAACGCGTTTCATAATCATTTCCGGGTCAGGATTCATTTCAAGAATTCCCTTATATTCAGCGCTTGCAGTATGCATCATAACGGAGAGTTCCGTTGCTGAATAAAAGACTCCCCCATTAAAACAATCCACAAAAAGAACTTGGTCATCCAACCTCACCCTCGCAAGAAAATGACGCGGGAAATTGCAAGTTTCAATCGGAATCTGAACTCGTGCACCTACCAAGACATAAAGTAATACCAAACTGATGGGAATTCCTTTTTTTTCACGCATCACGTAAATAAGATTACTATTGAGCGGATTTTCATAATCTTCTCTTGCTCCACAATATTGTTTGTCCTTAAACAAAAAATCAGCCAAGCTCATTGGAGTGCGATCTTCGTAACTCTCGAGAAATTCCCGGGCTAGCGCATCCAACAGATCAGATGCAGAATCAGAACACAAGGGACCATTTTGAAATTCTGCAATCAACGTTAACGCATTTTCGATTTGCTCTTCTTGTGTTGAGAGACTTAACCATTCCGGCCATCTTTCACGTAAAACTTTTCGCGCATAACTGTCTAAGAGTGCTTGGATTTGTAAACGCTCCGCAGAGGTAGGGGGAGGATGTAAACGGCTGAGTTCTAAATCGAGATCAGGACCAAACTCAGCAAAGGCCTCACCTAAGGCTTGTTGAACCGATAGCGATTCATCCGTTAGAAGTTTGAGAAGATGCGGAAGCTTGCTCGGATCCGGCATTGGATCTCCTTTGAGGACATGCTTGATTCAAATACTGAATCAAATCGGGTTTGGGCTCAAACCCTTCCGCCCTCATTTCTTGAACAGACTGCCAGGCCATTTCTGACTGTTTATCCATACAGTAAGCCGTGATCAATCCCAAGTGATAATCCTGATCCTCAGGATGCAAATCTAAAGCTTGGCGATAATACTGCGCAGCCTTATTCATTTTACCTTGAGTTTGGTAAATTACAGCCATGTTGTAATAACTAATGTCATCATTCGGTTCAATATTCAAAGCTTTTTGATACATCGCAAGCGCATCTTCATATTTTTTCTGCCTTTGATAAAGAAGCGCCAAATGAGCAATGTCACGATAATCAGGATCTTCACTGCCGGCAATATGTTCGTAGGCCGTGGACGCAAGCACATCATCATGAGCGCTTGAAGCAAGAGGACCAAGCTCACGCCAAGCATTCATCAAACCCGGTTGATAAGTAACCGCTTTTTGATACATCAAAAGTGCTTGGCGGTCCTGTTTTTGGTTGCGAAAGATTTCTCCCAGTTGAAAATAACTATCTGCAGATTTAGGATCGATATTGACCGCTCTTTGAAATGCTTCCTGAGCTTTTTCAGTTTCTCCCTTTTTTAAATGAGCACGCCCCATTTCCTGATAGGTCATCGCGCTTTCAGGTTCAAGTTCAAGCGCCTTTCGAAAAGACTGCATGGCATCCACATATCGATCATCTTCCAAATAAACTTTCCCTAGCTCTCGATAAGTCGCAGCATGATTTGGGTCCACTTCAATCACTTTTTGATACATCTTGGCCGCTTCTTCCGTCAAGCCCTGATGCGTGTAGAACTGCCCTGCCGCAAGAAACACCTTGGATGAATTTAAATTCGCAGCCAGTGCGCGTTCAATGACTTTAAGTCCAGGAAGCCAATCTCCTTGATGGTCTGCAATCGAGATCAAAATAGAAAAGGCTTCGTCACTCTGAGGATGAAGATGAATCGCAAACTCAGCTTCCTGAGCCGCCTTATCCCATTGATTCATTTCAAACCAAGCGCGGGACAACCCTTCACGGGCACGCACTGATTTCGGATAGAGCCTGGCGACTTCTTGAAAATAAATAGCGGCGTCGTTCCAGGATTGAGATGAAAGTAATTTTTCTCCTCTTTCGATTTTTTCTTTCAGAAAATAATCAGACATTTGAGCTGCTGCATCTTCATTTTTTGAAGGCTCAGCGGATAGATGGTTTTGAGCCAAAGCTGTTTCTTCGGCTTGAAGCGGTGATACCAGTAAGCTGATGAGAATCCAGCTTGCCAGAAAAAAAACTCGCTTCATGAAAGAGCTCCCGCCGATCCGGAAAGAATCCAATCTGAAAACTGATTTTCAAAACCAATGCGCAGGCCATCTAGCGCACCTGCTAAAATCAAGAAAGAAGGCTTGAGCATTTGAGCATCCGCATCCATGGAGACCAGAGGAGACAATTGGAAGCGTTTAAAAAACCATGTGGCAATCGCAAGAAACTCTGAGGGTTGTTCGCTCAACTCTTGAGCGCAGCGGTATTCGCTAAAATCAGCAGCAAAGGAAAGTGTTTCTGAAGTCTGAAAGGTGTCCATCACCTTTTTGAGAAACGCCTTAGCTTTTTCATGCTGGCGAATTCCGTGATCAAGACAGACAGACTCCCAAACTAAACTGATCAAAGCAAGGCGAGCGCAAAGATAATGGCGGCGAAAGTCATCAATTTTTATTTTTAAAAAATCCGGGTCTTCCTCGCCAAGAGATTGAAAAATCCTGTCTTCATCCCCGGAATCCAGGACTTCTTTCAAAACTTCTCCAGCATGGGATTGGAAAGCGCTTAGCGTTCGGCTCATAATAGACTCACTATTTTCGGTGAATTCTACATCAGACGGGCTAACTTGGGTTAATATTCTATGGAATGCAGCGGCAGTCATCCACTTTGGTTTTGGTCTGACAATTCCTACTTTTTCTAATAAAAATATCGCAGAATTTCTCAGGCTTCTGAAACACGCTCGCGAGACTGAGCGGCCCTTCGACTCTGCTCAGGGTAGTGGTGAGCTGGTCGAACCAGCATGGTGGCAAGAGACTTCGACTCTGCCACCGGCGGTTCATCGGCTCCAGCGGCCGAATGACCGCCTGCGCTCTCGCGCTTCGATCCCGCTGCTTTGTATTGTATGCAAAGAACGCGAACCGAGCTCGAAGCACTCCGAGAGCTGGCGTCGTCAAAGTCTCTTGCCGAACGAAGCCGAGCGCGCGAGCGAAAATTTTCACGCTGGGAAAATTTGAGCGATGGAGAAGAATCTCTGGGAAATTCTGGGCCAGACTCAATACATTTTACCCGTGATTTTGGACAAAAAAAATCCCGGGAGATTCCCCACAACCCTCTCCCGGGATTACTTCTTTCACAA
>CAZOOM010000062.1:0-16347 GCA_964581425.1 uncultured bacterium
GGCAAGACTAGACCCAATGGTTCCGCAGCCAATAATTCCAACTTTGAGCTTTTTCATATTAAAAATCCCAAATTCCGAATCCCAAATTCCAAACAAACACCAATATTTGGATTTTGGAATTTGTTAACTGGAATTTGCGTGAGCTTTGCTCACGCCTACATTTTCGGAATGATGCGATTCTGGTCATCCACACAAACCACTTTGCATTTGTGCTGACTGATTTCGCTGTCTTCAAGAACCACAAAAGACATGATGATAAGTTTGTCACCAATTTTTCCGTGCTTGGCAGCTCCCCCATTGAGACCAATCACACCTGAGCCAGCTTTACCTTCAATGGCATAACTTTCAAGGCGCGCCCCATTGGTAATATTTGCGATTAAAACCTTTTCGTGAGGAAGGATGTTTGCGGCCTTTAAAAGATCCAGATCAATCGTAATACTGCCAGGATAATCCACGCTCGCTTGAGTCACCGATGCCCGATGAATTTTTCCGCCTAGCATTTGTCTCTGCATGAAAACTCCCTTTAAATTGAAGAATAGTTAGAATTTCATCCCTGAAACCTTAGGAACGGCCCCGGGATAAGGCGGGAATTATAACATTATCAATAAGTCTTGTCTTGCCTACAAAACAGGCAGTCAAAACCAGCCCTCTAGAGCGGTTATGCTTAAGAGGTTTCAAAGTTTGAGCATCGCAAAAACTCAGATATTGGATTGAATCAACGGTTTTAAGAAGATGCCTTCTCGCTTCGCCAAGAACTTTCGAAATTCTCAATTTTTTATCACGCATAACACGTCTGATCCCCAAAAGTGTCTTGGAAATTTCACTAGCGCGCGATCTATCCTCGGATAATAAATATCGATTACGAGAACTCATGGCTAGTCCGTCCTTTTCGCGGACCGTTGGCTGAATCGAAATCTTAATAGGAAAATGATAGAGATCTACTAAAGTCCGAATCACCACACATTGTTGATAATCCTTAGCCCCAAAATAGGCTCGATCTGGGCCAACGATTTCAAAAAGTCTGCCCACAACCTCCACCACTCCCTGAAAATGTCCCGGGCGAAATTTTCCGCACAGGATCTTTGAAAGACTCACTAACTTGCCTTTAAGCGGAAAACTGGGTTTCAGAGAAGAAAAACCTTCGGGATACATCTCTGACACGGATGGAGTGAAAACAAAATCAACTTTAGCTTTTTTGAGAAAAGAGAGATCCTGAGCTTTAGGCCTCGGATATCGATTAAAATCTTCACCCGGACCAAACTGAATAGGATTCACAAAAATGCTAACCACCGTCACATCATTTTCCTGAATCGACTTTTTGATTAAAGCCAGATGCCCCTTGTGAAGAGCCCCCATCGTAGGAACAAATCCGACTTTTTTCCCGGCCTTCTTAAGCTTCGCTAAAACCCGGTGAAGCTCGTCAGACTTTGATATCTTTTTCAAGCAACTCCTCCAACATTCTTTTAACTGTTTTGCGTAATACCGGATGAATCAAATCTGGCGCCAAATCGCAAAGGGGTTTCAAAACAAACCATCTATCGTGAATGCGAGGATGAGGAACCGTTAATCCCGGCTCATTGATTACTTGATCAGAAAAGAACAAGAGATCGAGATCAATGGTTCGAGGCGCATTCATTTCCGTTCGAACCCGCCCTAATTTTTTTTCTACTTGAAGCAGCGCTTGTAAAAACAGGTGCGGATCCAGACTTGTTTCCACTTCAGCTGCAGCATTAAAATACTTCCCCTGTCCAGAAGGTCCACCAACCGGCTCCGTCTCATAAATCTTTGAGATTTTCACATGACTGATTCCTGTTTGAAGAAGCAACGATTGAACCGCTTGTTCTAAATGGTAAGCTCGATCTCCGATATTGGATCCTAAAGCAATATACGTTTTCATCTCAATTGAATGACAGAAGTAAGTTTACTAACTAATTGAATTCTAGACAGGCTGATGAGCTGGCTCTTCTTGCGCATTTTCAGGTTGGGAAGGGGCCATTTGAAAAAAAGAAGATTCTTGAACGTTTTGAATAGCAAGCGCACTCAATTGCGCTTCCTCTGCTGAAATCCCACGATTTCGATGCGTGACCGCAATGTAATTTAAATCATAGCCAAGACCATCGCCGGATGGCCCCTTCACCGCTTGAATCAAAAGCGGAAACTCTCCAGTCGCTTTAAATACCTCGACCCAACGATCCAAACTCGAAACTCCGGGAACAACCCCAGCTTTATCCATCAATTGATTTAAAGACTCTAAAACCAGAAGATCATCGGGATTACCTGGAATGGTCCAAGCTGCCCAGCCATCATCTGATATTTTTGTCCACAAGTGCAGATCTAAACCCTGCGAAGCTACAACCTTTGATTGGATTTTGCTGCTAAGACTTCCATCAATCGCATGGATGGATGAAAAACATTTCGAAGGCGCCGATTCGGATTTAAGAGTTTCAAAGGAAATTGCCGCTTGGTCAGAATCACCCTGATAAAATTTATTTTGCATTAAATCAAAATGGCATTCGTACTCGAGCCCCTCTTCAGGATTTTGAATGGAAATTAATTTTCGAGGGGCTATCTCAAAGTTAGCATTAGAAGTACGCTGACTTAGTACGGTTGAAAGATTTAAAATAGATGAGCGCGATTCGAAAGTCGCGATTTGAAACTCATCACTTGGTAAGTCTGGAGAAGGATTATCGAAATTCAAGCTCAGATGATCGATTTTGACACTTCCGCGGCCTTGATTGTCGCCCGTTAAAACGATGCTGATAAAAGCGAGGTCTTTCGAAGATAAATCAGGAAATGCTTTTTCGAATTTCTCCTTTAACCCGCTCACGATGACTTGGGCTTTATCTTTGAGCTCTAAGAAAGTTTTGGAATCAATCAGCATTCTTTCTTCTTTCTCACCTCGGATGCGAGTGAGATAAAAATTAATTTTATCCGTCGGACCCGTATCGATATAGTGAGTTTCAAATTCAAGATTGCTCACTTTTGTGATCTGGGGGATAGGAATATTTTGTCTGATTTCGGGATCAGAAGCTTCACCGCGGCGTAAAGTTAAGCCAGGAGAATCTGAATTAGACGACATTTTAACATCTCCAGAAGCTTCCCAAGTCTCTGGTTTCGAAGCACTCAAGAGCACTGTACCTGGCACAGTTTTTTCCCCGGAAACAGGGTCTTCCACAACCTCTTCTTTACCCGCCCCTGAAAGTAAAAATCGAATCTTGCGAAAAGTTCTCCGCATGGATGAATTTTCCTTTAACATCAGCTTATCTGGAACCGCAGGAGGAGTTAAGTTCAACTTCCAAAAAAGCCCCTCTTTAATCAGAGAAACCTCCGAGAGAGTGGCAACATTCGCACTCTGACTAAGAACCTGCACTTGCAAAATAATTTCATTTCCCTTGTGAGAGAGTACTCCGTTGACAGAGGCTGTGATATCCGATCGAAAAAAGATAAAGGGTTTAATGGCTTCCGCAACTTCTTCTGAAGGCACCTCGCGATTTTTCCAGCCCATAGCCTTGATAAACGGTCGGGAAAGACGACTGCGAAATCGGTCAAATTCCTGATACAAAACGTCATGCCGTGCTTTTAAAAAAACTTTTTCCGGGGATGGAAAAATCATCTGATAAAGCGTGTTGGCAACGATAACCGAAATGAGCAAAAGCATTACCACAAGAGCGATTTCAAAAGTACGATTGGAAGAGGTCATTATCTTTTCATTTGAATCAAGTTGGTCGAGGATCAATTACTAAACCGTGAATCTGGCTAAGAAATATAAAATAATCTTAACATGAGGGCAGGAAATCTTCCTAGTTTTTTTATATTTCTGGATGTCATCAATCCCCCCAAATAATAAACCCTCAAGGAGATTCCCATTTCAGAGGATGGCTATACTAACGCGCGTGGGGATGTTTATGAGAAGCCGCGATTCTACGCAGGGCCTCTTCAAGGCGGGATTCTGGATTGGTAAGAGAGACACGAAAATAGCCTTCACCGTGAGCACCAAATCCATTTCCAGGAGTCACCACAATATTCATTTCCGTGAGAAATTTGAGACAAAGTTCAGCTGAGGTATAACCTGCAGGAACAGGAATCCAAACATAAAAAGTGGCTTTGGGTGGCGTCACTTTCCAACCCATTTGATTCATTCCGCCGCAGAAAAGATTGCGACGCTTTTCAAAAATCGCAAGATTCTGGCGGCACCAGTTATCACCTTCATCCAACGCGCGCTTAGCCGCCCATTGAACCGCTTGAAAGATTCCGGAATCGCAATTGGATTTTACTTTGGCTAAAAGTTTGATGGCTTCCGGATGACCCGCTGCAAATCCCACCCGCCAACCAGTCATGTTGAAAGTTTTAGAAAACGAATGGAGTTCCACGGCAACTTCTTTAGCTCCGGGAATCTCTAAAATACTTGGAGCTTTGTAGCCTTCATAAGCCACTTCATTATAAGCCGCATCGTGAGCAATTAAGATGCCGTGTTTGCGCGCAAAATCCACCACCTCTTTAAAGAATTCCTTGGATGCAATCGCAGAGGTTGGATTATTGGGATAATTAATAAAAAGAAGCTTTGCTTTCTTCAGTGCATTTGCATCTATCGCACCCAAATCCGGAAGAAATTGATTTTTCTCAAGAAGAGGCATGACGTAAGGAATGGCCCCTGCAAAAAGCGTCCCAGACCGGTAGACGGGATAACCTGGATCAGGAATCAAGGAAACATCTCCAGGATTCAGAACTGCCAGCGGAAGATGGGCAATTCCCTCCTTGGATCCAATTAAAGGAAGAATTTCGGTATTCGAATCCAGGCTAACGCCATAACGACGTTGAAACCAAAGCGAAATCGACTTTCTAAATTCCGGCATCCCTGCATCAAGTGCATAACGGTGATTGGAGGGATCACGTGCTGCACGGGTCAGTTCTTCAATAATAAAATCAGGAGTAGGAATATCAGGATCACCGACCCCGAGGTCCACCACATCCTTACCCTGAGAGGTTAACTCGCGTTTACGACGGTCTATTTCTGCAAAAAGATAGGGCGGAAGTTGCTTTAAACGCTCAGGAATTTCGATAAGTAAAGATTTCTGTGACATAAGGCGGAAATTTTAACACGCGTGAGTCCATTTGGGAAGCGGAGAAACAAATTCCGAAGTCTTTCGAAAAAAGACTTACTGGATCCGCAAGAAGATTTGCGGATCGTTCTCGCTAGAATGCGATTTGAAAATCGCGCCGCGGATTAAACGCCGGATCGACTGACAAGATCTCGCCAAGAAGAGAAAGGTACTTTTTCTCATACCCTTCTTGGTGCGTCTCATGCCAGAGCGAATAAAGGCGCAAAAGGCGACGTGCTTTCATGCGGATACGGCTATGCACATTTCCTCTCATGGTCTTGCCCTCTTTCATGCTCTTTATGGATCGGAAAATCAAATTTAAATTCAGGATCAAGATAACGAAGTTCGTGAATAAGTTTCAAGATCTGGGGTTCCAGGCCAGGATCTTTGGTCTCTAACCACTTGGCATAAACATCCAGGAAGTGATCCATTTTGCTTTTTTTAGTCGTATCACATTCATAATCTTTGATTTCGTTCATGAGCTGTGAAAAGGCTTGATCACGAAAGTGATTGATGAAGTTGAAATAATCACGCCGGGCAATTCGAAGAACATTTTGATACTGATCAAAGTACCGGGAAAGCTTTTCTAAGACCTCTCCTATCCCCGTCTGCTTGCGGTAAATTCGGCGGTGATAGGCTGCGGCCTGATCATAATAAAGTTTGGCAAGACTCTGGAAATGCTGCGAAGGCCGAGCAAAGAATTTGAAAGGATTTTTTTTGCCCAGGTCATCAAACACAGCCGTATGGACCATCATGTGATCCGCATTCACTTTGAAAATAAAATATCGGATCGTGCGATCGTCGGTTTGACGGACCATTTGAAGCACGTCACTTGTTTCCATCGATAAATAAGGTTCCGACATTTCGTGGTACTCAGGAAGCGACATGGCAAACAAGAGATGTGCGAGATAAATATTCACATCTTCATCAAAAACATGTTGATTGGAAGGAAAATTCGCTTGGGTTCGTGCATTGATAATGGAGCCAAGAATATAACGAATGGCAGAGTCGCGCTCTTGGGTTGTCACATCAAAATAAAGCCAGCTGTCGCCTTTTGCTTCTTCTTGCGTCATGGCGCTTCTCCCTGGTTAGATCTAGTTTTTATATGTTTTTAGTACTTGCTTGCCGAACTAATCAAAACGTAACACCTGCTCTCTGTAAGGGTCAAGAGCACCTAGTGAAATGTAAGCTTTTGCTAGTAAATGACTTAAGTTTGATTTCTGAACTAGAAACCCATGAAAAATACCACGTTCAAAATACACAACTCATTTAATTACAATGAGTTAAGACTTACTAAATCAATAAAGAAAGAGGTTCTTATTTTTTGAATTTTTTGAGAAAAAAATCAAGAATCACTGATTTCTAGAGTACAAAGGGAGGAACTAAAAAAAGATGGGTTAACTAAGATTTTTTTGAGCAGCAATCAAACTTGGCTGAATTTTTTCAATAAAAATGCGGCTTTTAAGGGGTCTTGAAAGGCGCGCCTGAAAAAATTTCATCATCAGGGATGCGAGCCCTTGCTCGGAAGCATTTTCAACTCTCAACTTAACGGATTCTTCTGGTTCATTTTGCAAGTAGTAGCGCAAAATCCCGAGAGTTTCTTCAGAAATAGCACGCGCATCTTGAATCGAACTTCCACAAGAATGACAATAAAGAGCGCCTTGGATCGGTGAAAATAAAAATTCGGCAACGCTCTGGTTTCCGCATTTGATGCAGGCATCCAAATAAGGAAGCCAGCCAATTTCTTTGAGAAGGCGAGTCTCAAAAATTCTGCAAAGTTTTTCTCCAGAAATTGTGGGCAGATAACGATAGGCAAAACGCAGAAGGTCAAAAATTGGCTGATGCGGATCATGAAATTCCGTGAGCTGATCCACAAGGTCTGCAAAATAACTCGCGTAAGCAATGGTCTCAATACGCGTACGCACAGGATCATAACTTTCAAGAATGAACGCTTCCGAGATCAGATGAAGGTCTGATTTTTGTTTCTCGTAGTACACGACTTCAACCTCAGTGAAGAGCTCAAAAAGAGACCCGCGAAGCTCCCTTTCCAAACGCACTCCTTTAGCAATTCCTTTCAATTTCCCAAAATCCTTGGAAAAAAACGTAACGATCAAGGAGCTGGTCCTAAAAGGAAGTGTTTTAAGAATAATGCCGTCTGTTTTTAGAATCGCCATAGCTTAGTTTAAATCCCAAAATCCAAATCTCAAATTCCAAACAAATCACAAATGACAATCTTCAAACTGCCCTATGAGTGCTTGGTGCTTGGTATTTGTTATTTGGAATTTTTAATCCCGATTTGCTTAAGTATTTGTGCTTGTTTTGCCAGCATGAGTCTTCGCTGCTTCACTGTCTTATCATTCCATCCAAGAATATGAAGAATCCCGTGACAGATATAAAAACAAAGTTCATAAAAAAAATCGTTTCCGAATATTTTAGCCTGACGTCTTGTGGTATCCAGAGAAATAATGATTTCGCCAAGTAAATCTGTCTCAAGAATTTTTGGGTTTTTTTTGTTTTTTTTTGATTTTTCAATGTAACCGAAAGTAATGACATCCGTGGCGCAGTCGTGGTTTAAATATTTCCGGTTGATGCGATGAATTTCAGCATCCCTCACCAAGAGCAGATTGATTTCTCCGTGGCCTACTCCGCATTTTTTGAGAATATTCTTGGTAATCGTGGAAATGCGCTTTTGTGGGATTGGAACCGCAAACCGGCGGACTTCAAAATGAACCGAGAGTTTCTTCGGCATTGTTATAGCTGAGACCGGAAAGAATCGTTTTTGAGCTTCGAGGACTCTGGAGAATCTGGGAAAAGATTGGTAGACTCAATCTGCTGAGGTTTTTCCGGATAGACTACGCGAGTGTGGAAAATCGCCATGAGATTATGGACAAAACTTTTTTGAATCTCATGAAGGTCTTTTAAAGTGAGATCACATTCATCCAGCTGACCATCAATAAACTTATCATTAATAATCTTTCTGACGAGCCGACCAATGCTGTCAGGAGAGTATTCCTTTAAAGAGCGCGAGGCGGCCTCCACTGAATCCGACAAGAGAGCCACCGCAGTTTCACGACTCTGCGGTTTGGGACCAGGATATCGAAACTGATTCATATCCACAATTTCACCAGGCTTCACTTCCTCCAAAGCCTTGCGGTAAAAATAATAGACCACAGCTGTTCCCTGATGCTCAGGAATAAAGTTAAGGATAGGCTTCTTGAGCTTGTACTTAATTCCAAGATCAATCCCCTCTTTAACGTGATTCATGATAATGATCGAACTCATTTTAGGAGAAAGATTTTCGTGACGGTTGGTTGAAGGCCCGTGCTGGTTTTCCGTAAAAAATTCAGCACGCGCAATTTTCCCAATGTCATGGAAATAACATCCCACACGGGCAAGGAGGGCATTGGCGCCAATGGCTTCGCAAGCAGATTCCGCAAGCGTACTCACCACCAAGCTGTGATGATAGGTTCCGGGAGCCTCCACAATCATGCGCTTTAATAGAGGATGATTAAGGTCCGACATTTCCAGCAGTGTGACATCGGTAGTAAGATTAAATAAGCTTTCCAGAATCGGCACTAAAATAAATGCAAGCGATACCGTGATTAACAGGCCGTTCACAAGCCCAGGCGAACTGAGTTGCAGTGCCGCATCCAATGAAGCTTCAGAAAAAAGTCTGTGAATAAAGAAAACTGCAAAATAAGAAAACGCCACTGCGGTTCCGATTTTAAGAAACTGGATTCTCTTGCGAATCTTTAGTCCGGTTAAAATCGCGGCACCGCTCGCCACGAGCGTTGCCAAAACCACTTCCACACGATTTCCTGACAGCGGCCCAGCAAAAAGCGTCATTCCAAAAGCAGCCAAAAGGGCTTCGCGTGATCCTAATAAAAGCACCAATAAGAGTGACGCAAGGGCAGTCGGCATCAAATAAGGCGATGCCCCTTGAAGCGCTAAAACGCTTTTGGAACTCGCAAGCGTTAGAAAAACAGCTAAATGAAAAAGAATGTAACGCGACTTTGACACAAAGGGCGCACGAAAAAAAAGCTGGTAAGCAATAAGAGTCAGGAACCAAAAAATAAAGCTTAAAATTGAAATTCCAAGAAGACGATTCACTGACTCGCGCTTCGTCATGATTTTTCCTATTGCCGACAACCTTTCTTTTTCATCCGGAGTCACTAAAATGCCTTGCTGTGCCACAAGCTCATTTTTTTTGACCTTGGCCATGACCAAAGAAACGCTATCTGCTGCTTTTTTTTGCCTTTGATCCATTTCAGAATCATCACGCTTCACATTCGGCTTGCAAAAATAAGACCAGAGTTCAAGTAGAGCACCTTTCAAGGGCTTATTTTTTTGAAAATCAGAATCCAAGAAAAGCTCAGCTGTTTTTTTAGGATCTTCTGAGGTCAGAAGTTCAGAGGAAGCAAAATTAGCCTCCACCCCTTCTGTTTTCAGTACCGTAATTTCCTTAAAGCCTGATTCCAAAATCTTTTGCTTTTCCGTTGGCTCAAAAATCCCTCGAGCAAAGGAAGTTTGAAGCAATTGACGCAGCGTGCTTTGCAAGCGGCGCCAATCAGCGCTTTCAAAAATGATTTTTTGAGTCGCTTTTGAGAGGTTAAAAGGCATTTCGGGGGGCAGAGGTTTGGCTCCAGTTACTGGGACCGGGGCTGCAACAAAGTTTTCCACCATCATAAAAAAACGATTGAATAGGCGGAAGGCCTCTTTTTCTAAATCAGATTGAATACGGTAGACAGGAAGAACGGATTTTACGCTGTGCTCTTTGAGATCCTGGGTGGCTTTGAGATTAGGATATTCTAATTCAAACCCGGCATAAACCGTACGAGGTGAGGGTTCTCCGACAATGAACTCTTCCGCGACAAGTCTTTCATCAAAATTGATCCAAAGAAGCGCCGTAGAAGCAATCCAGGATGCTAAAAAAAGTCCTCCGATTCCAAGCCAATTAAGCCACGGAAAAGGACGGGATTTTTTATCGGTTGAAGGCTGGCTGTTTTCGTTCATATTTTTCGTAGCACCCCACAATTTGCTGAACCAAATAATGTCGGACAACATCTGCTTCCTCAAACACGATAAAGCGAACTCCTTTAAGATTTGCAAGCACGGTCTGAGCTTCGATCAAACCCGATTTTTTTCCGCCCGGAAGATCTATTTGCGTGATGTCTCCTGTAATCACCATTTTGGTGTCCTGACCCAGCCGCGTCAAAAACATTTTCATTTGCGCATGAGTGCAATTCTGAGCTTCATCTAAAATCACAAAAGAGTGATGCAGTGTTCGGCCACGCATGTAAGCAATCGGAGCCACTTCAATGAGACCGCGCTCAACATAGCGCGTAGCTTCTTCAAAGTCCATCATGTCGTAAAGCGCGTCATAAAGCGGGCGAAGATAGGGATTTACTTTTGCAGCTAAATCACCAGGCAAAAACCCAAGACTCTCCCCGGCTTCAACAGCAGGGCGGGTCAGGATAATGCGACTCACAAGTTTTTTCTTCAGCTGATCCAGTGCCGCGGCCATGGCAAGATAAGTTTTCCCTGTTCCCGCAGGTCCAATTCCAAAGACCACATCAAAATTTCGCATCGCTTCTAAATATTTTTCCTGATTTTTTGTGCGCGCTCCAATTACGCGGCCGCGATGAAAATACGTCACTTTTTGAGGCGCTTCATCAGTCGACAATTCGGCAGATTCGTGGGTTTCAGCTTTCGCAGCCGGCTCAGGAGATTTTCTGTCGTGACTTTCCCGATACTGCTCAAGGCGTTCTTTGAAAAACTGGAGGGCTTTTTCAACTTCAGATCGATTTCCCGAAAGCGTTAGCTGATGATTGCGCGCGATAATTTTGACGCCGAATTCCTTTTCAGCGTATTTCAGATGCTCATCCAAAGTTCCGTAAAGTGCAGCTGCTTCCTGATTCGAGTTAAGTTTAATGATTTTTTCCAAGAGATGGTTTCTCCTAAGATTTGAGATCGAGTTTGATCGAAAGTTCCTTGAGCTGCTTCTGACTTACCGTACTGGGCGCTTCGGTCATGGGACAAGCTCCTTTTTGATTTTTGGGAAAAGCAATCACTTCGCGAATAGAGTCTCTGCCCAAAAGGAGAGCCACAAAACGGTCAAGCCCCATGGCGAGTCCTCCGTGTGGCGGCGCTCCGTAAGTAAGAGCATGTAGAAGAAATCCAAATTTCTGTTTTGCTTCCTCAGGTCCAATCCCGAGCACTGAAAAAACTTTTTCCTGTAAATCACGACGGTGGATACGGATAATTCCGCCTCCAACTTCAGTTCCATTCAAGACCAGGTCATAAGCCAAGGAACGCACAGCGCCTGGATTTGAATCAAGAAGCGCAATGTCTTCGGGCTTCGGAGAAGTGAAAGGATGATGAGCGGCTTGAAAACGTTTTTCTTCATCATTCCATTCAAGTAACGGGAAATCTTTGACCCAGAGAATTTTGTAATCATTGCTTGCAAGGTGGTAATGCGTTTCCGCGAGATGGACTCGGAGGGCACCTAAAGCCACGGCCGAAGTGCGCACGTCACTTGCAACCATGAAAATAGTATCCCCGGTTTCAGCCTTGAGCTCAGTCAAAACTTTGCGAATGCAGTCCGCGTCAAAGAATTTAGCAATGGGAGAATCCGCAGCATCAGGGCCCTTGACTTTGAACCAGGCCAACCCCTTGGCTCCGTAATTCTGGATCCACTGCGTCATGGTATCAAAATCTTTTCTGGAAAAATCCTGATTTTGATTTGGTTTAAAACAAATCCCGCGAATTTTTCCCTGCGATGCGATGCAGTCCTGGAAAATTTTGAAAGAACTTCCTTTGAAATGTTCCGTCAGATCCCTGATTTCCATTTCAAATCGCAGATCGGGTTTATCTGAACCAAATCGGTTCATGGCTTCTTCGTAAGTCATGCGTAAAAATGGAGTTGGAAGCTCAATATCCAACATGGAACGGAAAACTTGAGCCACCATGCGCTCCACCAAACCCATCACGTCTTCTTCATCAACAAAAGACATTTCAAGATCGATTTGAGTATGTTCAGGCTGGCGGTCTTTTCGGAGATCTTCATCACGAAAACAGCGCGCGAGCTGAAAATACCGTTCATAACCTGCGACCATAAAAAGCTGTTTGAAAAGCTGAGGCGATTGAGGCAAGGCATAAAAAGTTCCAGGATCCAAGCGGCAAGGCACCAGATAATCCCGCGCGCCTTCCGGGGTGCTACGCGTCAAATAAGGCGTTTCAAGTTCAAGAAAATCCTGTTTATCTAAAAAATCCCTGGCAATTTTTGTCACCCGATAACGAAAGGTCAACGCTTCCACCATTTCCTTGCGGCGAAGATCTAAAAAACGGTACTGAAGACGGAGCTCCTCATTCACATTCGGCTCCCCTAAAGTAAACGGCGGTGTAGGACAAGTATTCAAAATCTCAAGCTCCTCCACCCAAACCTCCACTTCGCCAGTAGAAATTTTGGAGTTGATTGTTCCCTCTGGACGCTTTTTGACATGTCCCTTGGCAAGAATGACAAACTCGACGCGAAGTGTTTTAGCAAGCTCATGCACTTGCTTTTGCTGAGCAGAATTAAACACGAGTTGAGTCACTCCCCACCGGTCGCGCAGATCCACAAAAATCAGATCGCCGTGATCACGGTAGGTATCCACCCAGCCGGTTAATGAAACAAAACGGTCGAGTGATTTTAAATCCAAGTGTCCGCACGTTGCTGTCCTTAACATCCTGCCCCCTCTTTCAAATTAGTAAACAATCTCAGAAATAAATGAAACCAAGTCTTCTCGGTTCACCGAATGCTGAACTTTTTCTTCCATGTCTTTCACGGTCCAAATGCCTTTTTCGTGTTCTTCAGCCCCGAGGATCAACACAAAACGGATCGAGGCCTGGTTGGCCTTTTTCAAATGCTTTGAAAGCGAAATCTCGCCGGGTAAGGTTTCCATGCGAATGCCCCTTTCGCGCAAACGAAGGGCAATCATTCTAACGCATTTTTGAATCTCCGGAGACGCGTCAAGAGGAGCTAAATAAACTTTGCGCGCAGTGGCAATTTGAAAGATTTTAGGATCCTGATTTTCAAGCGCAGCGATAAGGCGCTCCATGCCAATGCTGAATCCCGTGCAAAAAGTAGGTTTCCCGCCAAGATCCCCATGAAGACGATCATAACGTCCGCCGCCTGCCACCGCATCCTGAGCACCCAAACCCGAAGCCACGGCTTCAAAAACCAAGCCATTATAGTAATCGAGTCCACGCACCAAACGGCGGTTCACTTCAAAAGGAATTCCCTCTTCAGCAAAATAGTCCGTAGATTTTTTAAAATCCTCGCCGTGGGGAGCAATGCTTTCCCAAGGCGCGCCATTAATCAAAGGCTGACAGGAAGGAGATTTACAATCCAAAATTCGGAGCACATTTTTTTCAAGACGCCACTGACAATCTTTGCAGAGTTTGTCTTGAATCCCGGAAAAATATTTCTTAAGTGCTTCGGTGGTTTGTTTTTGCTGATCAAGCGATCCCAAGTCATTGACTTTGAATTTGACCTGAGTGAGTCCGACGTACTTTAAAAAATCAGATAAAAGGCTAAGGCATTCACTGTCCGCCTGCCAACCTGTTTCATTCACCATCTCAATTCCGATTTGATGAAACTGGCGTTTTCGTCCAGCCTGAGGCCGTTCGGCTCGAAACATAGGACCGCAATAATAGAAGCGAAGAGATTTGGCTTGGGAAAGCATTCCCTTTTCAATCACAGCTCGAGCCACAGAAGCCGTCATCTCAGGTCGGAGAGTAATATTTCTTTCTCCTCGGTCCAGAAATGAAAACATTTCCTTGTGAACAATATCGCTTGATTCTCCGACTGATCGCACAAAAAGATCTGTGTACTCCAAAAGGGGCGTGCGGATTTCTTTAAATCCGCGGGATTCAAAAAAAATCTGGGCTTTTTCTTCGATCCACTGCCACTTTTCAATCTCGCTTGGCAGGATATCGTCCATACCCCGGAGGGCTTCGAACTTAGATGTCATGATGAATTCTTATCTTGTATTGGAAAAATAGTGAAGAGGAATCATATCATAGCAGGAGAAGGGTCGCAATCATAAGCGATGGAATTCAAAGATGGCGAAGGATATCGCCCATCAAAAAAGTCCAAGATACTCGGACAGAAGAGTACCTTGGACTTATCATGAAAGGAAAGCGTATCGAACGAGGTTAAAAACTTCGCGGGCGCTTCTTGCTAAAATTCGAGCGCATCTTGCGGCGTTTCTTTTCGCTGGGCTTTTCGTAATGCTTACGCTGCTTGAGCACTTTCAGGATCCCCTCGCGCTCAATTTTTTTCTTGAGACGCTTAAGAGCCTTTTCTAAATTTTCGTGCTCGGTAATTTCAACTTTTGGCACAGACACTCACCCTTTTCTTTTTAAAAATCTGATCTTGTAAAGTGGCGTTATTATACGGAAATCTTCTCAAGGGTCAACATCGGCCTCAGAAGACCTTGCTTGCCATCGGTTAAGGGATTCTCTAGAATACTTTTTATGTTCTTAGCTTTTCATCTCTATCCTTACTTGGAATCCCTGATCCGGATTTTTTACCCCTCATGCTGTGCAGGATGCTCTAAATTTCTCAGCATCCAGGAGCAATTACTCTGCTTAGACTGCCATGCCTTGCTTGAGTCCAAGCACCTACCCCTATTAAATCAATTCGAAGTCTCCAAGCCCGAGGGTATCAGAGTTGCATGGCATCTTTATGATTACGAAGGCCTTGTCCGGCATCTGATTACCGAGTTCAAATACAGCTCCAAACGGCAGGTATTGAAGATCTTCCGTCCTTCATTAAATGAAGCATGCCGGGTTCTGTCTCAATTTCAAAAATATGACGCAATTATTCCTGCGCCCCAGGATCCAGAGCGCGAGGGAGATCGGGATTACTCTCCTATTGATCTTATCGCAAGAGAAATCTCTAAGAACATGTCTGTCCCTTTTCACTCTATCCTCCGAAAAAATCGGGCCACACCGCCTCAATCCGAGTTAGGACTCGAAGAGAGAAGCTTCAATCTCGTCAAAGCCTTTGAAGTGACTTCATTAAAATTCATTGCTCAAAAAGTCCTCCTCGTGGATGATATCCGGACCACAGGGGCAACCGCGCGAGAATTATCCGAAACTTTGAAAAGCGCCGGGGTAAAACACGTCGATCTTTTGACACTTGCGAAAACGAAAGGGCCTTCATGAAAGTTCTTGATCGCTATCTTGTCCGCGAATTGATCAAGCCGATATTAATGGCTTGTGTGGTCTTGATTTTTTTAGTTTTGATCGCGGACCTTTTTGATAATCTGGATGAGTTTCTAAAAAACCACATCTCTCTTCCCACCATGGGAGCTTACTATCTTTCCCTCATCCCCTACACCTTTACTCAGATTTTGCCCTGGGCAGCATGGCTGGGGACCCTTTTTCTTTTGATCACTTTCGGGTTTCACAATGAGATCATTGCCATGAAATCCGTAGGTCTTGAAATCATGGCCATTATCCGACCTGTGTTTTTTGTAGGCATTCTTTTGGGAATTCTTTCGTGGGCCGTGAGCTACGCTGTTGTGCCGCAGACCTATCGCATGGCGCGCAGTCTTAAACAGCTCAACATTGAAAAAAAATCCACGTCTGAAGCTGCCAAGGAAATGCGTAACGTTACTTATCTCTCGCGCGACGGCCAGCTTTTTTATTTTCGAACCTTCACACCGCAAGAAGGAATTGTGCATGACGTGCACGGTCTGTGGCTTGACCCTGAACAGAAAATCACACGGCGCAAAATGATGGCGCGTAAAGGCGCGTGGGACGGCGCCAATTGGGTTTTTCATGATGTGACTGAATACAACATGGACTCTCGCGGCCGCGTACTAGGAGATCCCAAAACCTATCCTGAAAAAATCTTTCCAGAAATTCACTTCAGTCCGGAAAAGCTTTCTGCAGTTTCACGCGACGTGATGTATTTGAATTACAAGGAACTCAAAGACTCCATCCATCAGCTGCGGGAAAATGGCATTCGTGCAGATGCAGAATTAGTAGAACTTCAATCCCGGCTGGCCTACCCTTGGCAACCCTTGGTAATGATGCTGATCTGCACCCCATTTCTCGCGCGCACCACCAATCGAAAGCTGGTTGCTTATAATGTTTTGATCTGCGTGATTCTGATTTTCGGATTCAATGTCACCACTTCTGTGGCCATGGCACTCGGCAAGGCTGGAAAACTTTTTCCTTTCATTGGCGCTTGGGC